>NZ_BAABDI010000023.1:0-79595 GCF_039539545.1 Hymenobacter antarcticus
CTTTGCTGGATAAGGCGCCGAGTTGCCGGCGTTGTGCGGGCGCACCCGTGTGGTAATTTTCCCATAAATTCGTTCGGTAAGCAGGCGGTAAAGGTACCCCACTATCCTCCGGGACTATACAGCTAGCGCGTCTGCCAGTTCCGCCACCCCACAAGGAAATTGAAACAAATCTACACTATCGTTTATCAATAATAAAATAAATAATAAGATTATTTTGGTATTAATATTCGCTTCACACACAAGTTTCACCGCCGGAATCCTGCTTCGATGAACTGGATAACCGCGATGGAGAGCTGGAAACAAAGATTGCGCTCGCGGGGAACGCCGATTTATTTTTGTCCTAATAAATAGACAAGATAGTGAGTGATAGCTCCGTTCGCAAAATTATCCACCTGGATATGGATGCATTTTACGCTTCCGTGGAGCAGCGCGACCAGCCCGAGCTGCGCGGCCGGCCGGTGGCCGTGGGCGGGGCGCGGGAGCGCGGGGTAGTGGCGGCGGCCAGCTACGAGGCCCGGCAGTTTGGGGTGCGCTCGGCCATGCCCTCGACCACGGCGCTGCGCAAGTGCCCCGAGCTGGTGTTTGTGCCGCCGCGCTTCGCGGTCTACAAGGAAATATCGCGGCAGATTCGGGCCATCTTCGCCGAATACACGGCCCTGATTGAGCCCGTGGCCCTGGACGAGGCCTACCTCGATGTGACCCACAACCTGCGGCAGCTGACCTCGGCCACCCAGATTGCCCGCGAAATCAGGGCCAAAATCCTGGCCGAAACGGGGCTGACGGCCTCGGCGGGCATCTCCTACAATAAATTCCTGGCCAAGCTGGCTTCCGACTACCGCAAGCCCAACGGGCAGTTTGTGGTGCGGCCCGAGCAGGGGCTGGATTTCGTGGCGGGCCTGGCAGTGGGGCAGTTTCACGGCGTGGGGCCGGTCACGGCGGCCCGCATGAACCAGCTGGGCATCTTCACCGGGGCCGACTTGCGGCTGCAACCCGTGGAGCTTTTGCAGCAGCAGTTTGGCAAGGCGGGGCGCTACTACTTCGCCATTGCCCGGGCCGAGGACCTGCGCCCCGTGGTGGCCGACCGCCAGCGCAAATCGGTGGGCTCGGAAACCACCTTCGCTCAGGATTTAACCGAGTTTACCGACCTGCTCGACGGCCTGCGGTCCGCGATTGAGGACGTGTGGGAGTACTGCCAGCGCACCGGTATACTGGGCCGCACCGTGACGCTGAAGGTGAAATTCGCCGATTTTCGGCAGATAACCCGGAGCCGCAGCAGCACCGGGCCGGTGAGCAGCGCGGCCGTGCTGGAGCGCATTTGCCGGGAGCTGGTGGAGGGCCTGTTTCCGCTGCCCAAGGGGGTGCGCCTGCTGGGCGTCACGCTCTCCAACCTGACCACGGCCGAGCTGGCGGCGGGGCGGCAGCTCACGCTCAGCTTGTAGCCGAAAGGGGGGCGCGGCCGGGCCGGAGGCAGGCAACCAATCCGCAACCCCCCGGTTTCTTTTCCGACCTTGGGAGCAATTACTGGTGCGATTCTGGTTAATGGAGCAGCATCTTTACCGCCTGGCCCGTAGATAGGGGCGCAGGCTGGCCCAAAGGCCTTTTCTTACGTTTCAACTAGCCTTCTTCCGCATGCCATTTCCCCGCTTTAAACTAGGTATCTACTCCACTTCCGTGCTGGCCCTGCTGGGGCTGGCCTCGTACTCGGTGTACCAAGGCACGCCCCCGCGCGACCAGGTGGTGCTCGGCGTCATGCTTCAGGGCCTGACCCAGCTGCACTACCAGCCCGAGAAGCTGGACGACCAGTTTTCGCAGCGCGTGTTCGACCTCTACCTCAAGCGCGTAGACGTGAACAAGCAGCTACTGCTGGCCCCCGAGGTAGCCGCCCTGCGCCAGTACCAGACCAGGATTGACGATGAGCTGCGCGGCAGCAGCCACGAGTTTCTGGACGCCACCAGCCAGCTGCTGAGCAAGCGCATGCTGGAGGTGCAGACCATCTACCGCCAGGTTCTGGCCAAACCGTTTGACTTCACGGTGCAGGAAAGCTGGGAAACCGACCCTGCCAAGGCCGTGTATGCGGCCGATGCCGCCGCCCAGCGCGAGCAGTGGCGCAAGATGCTGAAGTACCAGACCCTGGCCCGAATGTCGGAAATGATGGACGACGAGGTGAGCAAAAAGGATAAGCCACTGGCCGCCGCCAAGGTGAGTGCCGCGCCGGGCACCACCACCACGCGCCCCCGCACGGCCGTGGAGATGGAGGCCGAAGCCCGCAAGCGCGTACTGAAATACTACGACGACGCCTTTGCCGACCAGCTGAAAAACGACTCGAACGACCGGCTGGCCGAGTTTGCCGACGTGATTGCCAACACCTACGACCCCCACACCAACTACCTCGCGCCCATTGCCCGCGACAACTTCGATATTGCCATGTCGGGCCGCCTGGAGGGCACCGGCGCGCAGCTGATTCAGGACGAAGGCCACCTCAAGGTGACGGACATCGTGGCCGGTTCGGCCTCGTCGCGGCAGGGCGAGCTGAAAGTGGGCGACATTATTCTGCGCGTGGCCCAAGGCGCGGCCGAGCCCGTGAGCGTGGAAGGCATGCGCTTCGACAAGGCCGTGAAGCTCATCCGCGGGCCCAAGGGCACGGAGGTGCGCCTCACGGTGCGCAAGCCCGACGGGGCCACGCTGGTCATTCCCATCATCCGCGATGTGGTGGTGATTGAGGAAACCTACGCCCAGTCGGCCCTCGTGAAGCAGAGCGGCCGCACCTATGGCTACATTCACCTGCCCGGCTTCTACGCCGACTTCAGCGGCAAAGGCGGCCGCAGCAGCGCCGCCGACGTGAAGAAGGAGCTGGCCAAGCTCTCGAAAGAAAACGTGGCCGGCGTGGTGCTCGACCTGCGCTACAATGGCGGCGGCTCGCTGCGCGACGCCGTGGACATGGGCGGCCTGTTTGTGCCCACCGGCCCCATGGTGCAGGTGAAAACCAGCCGTGGCGCCGCCGAGCCCGTGGCCGATACCGACCCGCAGGTGCAGTACGCCGGCCCGCTGGTGGTGCTCGTGAACAAGTACAGTGCCTCGGCCTCCGAGATTCTGGCCGCCGCCATGCAGGACTACAAGCGGGCCGTGGTGCTGGGCAGCACCACCTACGGCAAGGGCACTGTGCAGCAGGTATTCGACCTCGACAACGCGGTGTCGGCGCAGGCGGCCGCCCTCAAGCCGCTGGGCTCGCTCAAGCTCACCATCCAGAAATTTTACCGGGTGAATGGCGGCTCGACGCAGTTTAAGGGCGTGGTGCCGGACATCACGCTGCCCGATGCGCTCACCTCTTTCGCCAAGGGCGAGCAGGAATCGGAATACCCGCTGCCCTGGGATGAAATCATGCCGGCCGTGTACCAGCCGGCCAACACGCTGCCCGCCAGCATGGCCAAGCTGCGGGCCGCCAGTGCTGCCCGGGTGGCCATCAGCCCCGGCTTCCGCCTGATAACGGACGGGGCCGCCCGGGCCACCGAGCGCCGCAAGCAAACCACGCTTTCGCTGAACCTGGCCGCTTACCGCACCCTGCAGCAGCAGGCCCGCGATGCCAATAAGCAACAGACTGCCGCGCAAAACGCCCTGTCCATGCTCGATGTAGCGGCCTTGTCGGCCGACGCCCGCCCGGCCTCCGATTCGGTCGCGGCCAAGCGTCTGGCCCGCTTCCTGAAGCCCCTGCGCAAGGACGCCGCCCTGGCCGAAGCCGTCGCCGTGATTGGCGACGAGCTGTAGCCGGTTTGTAGAAATGGCCAAGCGCCCCCGCCACTCCTGTAGCGACGGGGGCGCTTTTGGGTTTTAGGAGCGGGGCGGTGCCAGCACTGCATGGCCGGCGTACCACCCGTAGGTCTGGCGGTGGTTGCAGCCGTGCGCTACGGGGCCACCACCTGCACCCGCACCGCCGAGGCGTGGCCGGCATCGTGGTACAGCCGGATGGTGGCTTTCTTAAAATCCCGGGCCTCCGCCGTGGCGATGGGCACGAAGGTCTGCGGGTTGCGGTCGACCAACGGAAACCAGGTGCTTTGCACCTGCACCAGTAGCCGGTGGCCTTTTTTAAAGGTGTGCAGCACGTCGGGCAGCTCGTACTTCACTTCGGTGGGCTCATTCGGCTTGAAAGCCTCGGGCTTGCTGAAGCTGTTGCGGAAGCGGCCGCGCATCACCTCGGCGCGCACGAGGCGCTGGGTGCCGTCGGGCTGCTCGTCGATAACTTTCACAATGAAGTCGGCATCGGTGCCGGAGGTGCTCACGAACAGGTCGGCGGTGAGGGGGCCGGCCAGGGTGAGGTCTTCGGGCAGGGCCTCGGTGTGGAAGGTGAGCACGTCGGGGCGCTTGGCGGCGAAGCGCTGGTCCTCCATCATGTATTCGTTGTTGCGGCTGCCGTGGATGCCGTCGGTGTAAGGCACCGGGTTGGCCGGGTCGCTGATGTATTCGTTTGGTTTCTGACCGGCAGTTGGGGCGGTAAAGGCGAGGCGGTTGGCCTCCTGGAAGTACAGCGTGCGGGTTTCTGTAGCCACCGGCGGCCAGGCGGCATACGTTTTCCACTCGTTGGTGCCGGTGTTGAAGACGGTGGCTTCGGCGGGGTTGAAGCTGCCTTTGTCCTTTAGGTAGAAGTTAAAAAATGGTGTTTCCAGCGTCTCGCGGTAAGTCTGGGCGGTATTTGAGCCGAAGCTGAGGGGGCCAAACTTGCTCCAGTCGGGCCGGGCCCAGGCCCCGTGCGTCCAGGGGCCCATCACGAGGTGGTTAGTGGTGCCGGGGTTCTGGTTTTCAATGGCCTTGTAGGTGTTCAGGGCCCCGTACAGGTCCTCGGCATCGAACCAGCCGCCGACGACCAGCACGGCCGGTTTCACGCCGGTGAGGGCGGTGCGAATATTGCGGGCCTGCCAGTAGGCATCGTAGGTATCGTGCTGCTGATACTCGTTCCAGATGCGGGCGCGGTTGTTGAAATATTTGGGACCGTTGGCGTTTTTGATGGGACCGAGCGCCAGAAAAAACTTGTACGCATCCTTGGGCTCGAACTTGAACAGCTCTTGGTACTCGGCCACCGGCCTGGGGCGCGGTACGTCGAAATAGTTGGTGAACTCAAAGTTATCGAGCAGGAAAAACGCGCCCTTGTGCCGGGCATCATCGCCCAGAAACTCATCCGTGACCGGAGCCTGGGGCGACACCGCTTTCAGCGCCGGATGGGCGTTGGGTAGCGCCGCCGAGGCGTAGAAGCCGGGGTAGGAAATACCCATCATGCCCACGCGGCCGTTGTGGCCGGGCACGTGTTGAAGCAGCCATTCAATGGTATCGAAGGTGTCGGTGCTCTCGTCGTGGGGCGTGGCCGGGCTTGGGCCGTTACCCGTTGGAATGGCCGTCAGGGCCGGGGTCATCTCCTCAAACCGGCCTTCGCTCATATACCGTCCGCGCACGTCCTGATACACGAAAATGTACTTCTCGGCCGAGAGCTCCTGGCTGGGTCCGGGGCCGCGGGTGCGGTACTTGTCCTCCCCATACGGCCCGGCCGAGTAGGGCGTGCGCGTCATCAGAAACGGGTAGGGCAGGGCCGCGGCGGCATCTTTGGGCACGTAGATGACGGTGTAGAGCTTCACGCCATCGCGCATGGGAACCTGGCGGTCAAGCTTGGTGTAATGCTGCCGCACGAAGGTGGAATCCTGGGCGCGGGTCTGGGCCAGGGCCGGGGCCGCCACGCTGGCAGCGGCAAGTAGCGCGGCAAAGAAAAAACGAGTCATGCGGGCGGTTTAGGGCTGAATTGGTGGGCAAAGAACGGCAGGCAGGAACAATGAAATTGCGCGGATAGCAGAACGTCATGCCGGATAAACAGAACGTCATGCTGAGCGCAGCCGAAGCATCTCGCGTGCAGCAGTAAATCTTTTCTTGCGATTTGATTACTACCACAAGCGAGATGCTTCGGCTGCGCTCAGCATGACGTTCTGTTTGCTTAGCCTGACGTTCGCGTTTCAGCCTGACCGTTCCCGTTCTTCTGTCGCTCAGTCGATTGCTACCGCAGCATGCGCACCGTAGTATCCAGCTTCTGAGTGCGCAGGTAGCCACGGTACAGCTCCAGCAGCCGGGCCTGGGCGGCGCGCTGCTCATCGCGCTGAAACAGCCGGACTTTGTACTTCTCACCGGGGGCCGTGCGCCGCAGGTTCAGGTAGGTGAGCTTGTTTTTGCCCTTGGCATCGGCTTTGTTCATCGGCTCGCCATTCTGGATGCGCTCGACCCGCTTGTCGTTATTTCCAAACAGGGCCTGCAGGGGCTTTAGGCCCACGTACAGGTTGGTAGCGCCGTCGAGGCCGTAGTGGCCACTCACTTCCAGGTTGCTCAGGTTGCTGTTCAGCTTCAGGCCGGGAATGAGGAGCTGGCCCTGGGCAAGCACGAACTCGCCGCTCACGGGCTCAAAATAGAGGTGGCCGGTGCGCTCGGCCTTCATGAATTTGAGGGCCTCCATCAGCACCTCCACGTTCAGCAGCTCCAGGTCGCGGAAGTCGGTTTTGAGGTAGCCCGCCGTTTGGGGCAGGGCCGGTAGAAAGGTGCGGCCCAGGTCGGTGTGCACGTCGGCCACGCCGCGCAAGGAGCCCCGAATGTTGTCGCCGCTCATCACGTTCAGGCCCATGCTGGTGATGGTGGCGAACAAGGCTGGCAGCTGCACATCCCGTAGGCGCACTTGCAGCTGGGTGGGGTGATGGGCCCGGTTGGCGGTGCTGCGCATGTAGCCGCTCAGGCTGATACGGCCCTGCAGGGCATCGAGCGAGCAGGTATCGAGGCGGGCCTCGCCGTCGAGCAGGTGCGATACCAGCCGGAAGTTGCGGCCATTCACCGTCGCGTAGCTCACGCGGTCGGCCTCCACGCGCAGCACGGCGCTCAGCACACCATTCGAAAACAGCGACGGGTTGCCGCCGGGCTGGCGCAGGCGCTGCTGGGCGCGCCGCTCGGCCCGGCGTTCGGCCCGGGCCAGGGTGCGGGCGGTGGGCACCGAGTCGGCGGGCGTGGTGAGGCTGGCGATGAGGCCCAGCAGGCGCTGCACGTCGAGGGTGCCGTAGCGCAGGGTCAGGTCGGCATCGGCGGCGGCCAGGCGCAGGCCATCGACCTGGGCCGTGCCCGAGGCCACGCCGGTGCCGCCCTCCGGCGTGCGGAAGCGCAGGTAGGGCATGCGCAGGGTGGGGCCGGTTTTTTCCAGCCGCAGGCTCACGCGGCTCATGCTTTCGTCTTCGGGCAGCTCCACGCGGTCAATATCGAGGTTGAGCTGGCCGTTGGCCATGAGCAGCAGCTCGCGCAGGGCGGGCAGGGCCACCCGCTTGCGCTGGCCCTTGGCGGTGCGGGCGGCCTCGGGTACGGGCCGCGTCAGGCGGGCCAGAAACTGCTGGTAGTTGAGCGTGGCAAAGCGTACGCCCATCTGATACTGCAGGGGCACTACCTTGTTTTCGGGGTCGGTGGGCCATTGCACCGAGCCGCGTACGTCGCCGCCCCACACGCGCCCGGCCAGGTTTTGGAGCTGCACGCGCTGGCCGTCGTGGCGCACGGTCACGGCCAGGCTGCTGAGGGTATCGGCGGCCAGCAGCAGGCGCTGGCAGCGCAGGCTCACATCCAGTAGCAGGCCCGCCGGAATCAGCTCGCTGCCTAGGGTGGCGGCCAGCTGGGCCTTGTCGCGCGGGGCGCGGGTTGGTTTGGGCAGGCTGGTGGGGGCAAACCCGGCCCCCACGGCGCGGGGCCGGGGCCGCATGAGCTCCTGCAGCCGGGCCACCCGCAGCTCATCTACCACAAACCGCCCGCTAATGCGGGCCGTGGGCTGGCGGCCATTGAGATACCCCAGCAGATTCACGGTGGTGGCCGAGGCTTGAAACTGCATCTGATTTAATACCCCCGAGGCATTGGCCAGGTGCCAGAGGCTATCGCGCATGCTCACCCGCACGTTCAGGCCCGAGATGTCGGCCCCGCGCGTGGGCAGCAGCAGCGAGGCACGGTGCAGCGTGACCGTGCCGCGCAACGAGAGCGGGCGCTGTGGCACGCGGGGCCCGGCGCGGCCGGCGCGGGGCGGCAGCCGGCCCCGCAGCCGCACGTCGATATCGGCGGTGCCGCCCCGGGCCTGCCACTGGCTGGGGCCCAGCAGGGCGGCCAGCTCGGGCAGCGTGGCGCGGCCCTGGAAGTGGCCATCCAGCAGCGGCCGCCGGAAATTGCGCAGCGTGAGGGCCACATCGAGCTGGCCCGCCGCCGAGTAAATCCGGCAGCGCCGCAGCGTGAGTATCGTAGATTTGATATTGTGGGCCGGGCCGTTATCATAGGTGCCCTGCAGGTCCCAGCGGCTGATGCGGCGGGCGGGCTCGGGCCATTGCAGGCTGGCCCCGCGCAGCCCGAAGCTGAGCACGTTTCGGGGCGTGACTTTGGGCCCGCTCAGCCCCGTGATGGTGTAGTGAATGTGGGCCTTGCTGGGGCTGCGGGTGCCGCTGAGGTAGGACTCCAGGCGCGGGGGCAGGGCCGCCCGCAGCACATCCACCAGCGGCTGGTTGCCCACGAACCGCAGGTTCATGAGCGTGCCCACGGGCTGTTTGGGGTCCACGGTGTGGGTGCCGCTCACCCGGATGGTATCGCCATTGAGCGTGGCGCGGGTGCGGTAAAACAGGCCCTGGCGCTCCTTAAAGGTGTAGCGGTAATTTACCAGGGCCGTGACCGGCTCGCGCTCAAACAGGGTGCCGCCGCGGGTGCGCAGGTAGCTCAGCTCGCCGGCCAGCGTGCCACCCACGCGCAGCACCCCGCCCCGGAGCCGGGCCCGGAGCCGGGCCTGCCGCACCAGCACGCCAAAAGCCCCCCGCGAATAGTCATTGTGCGAGCTGAACCGGAAGTTATTCACCACCAGTTCGTCGAGTTTCAGGTTGAGGGTTGGGACGTTGCCGGTGCCCTTTTGGCGCTTGCCGCGCAGGCCCCAGGCCCGCCCCAGCGAGTCTACCCGTTCCTGAAAGTTCACGTCGGTCACGGCCAGTCGGCGCACCTCAACCCGGCCGCGCAGCAGGCTCAGCAGCTCCACGCGCAAGTCGGCGCGGGCAATGCGCAGCACGGGCACGCTTTTTTGGTGCGACGTGTCGGTTAGCGCCAGGTTGTGCAGCGAAGCCGTGAGATGCGGGAAGTCGCGCCAGGGCGAAAACTCCACCGTGAACGGGGCCAGCACCAGCTCCGAATTGTGCGTGAGGGCGTAGCGTACCCGCTGGGCCACCACGCGCCGCCCGTATTTGCTGCCCACCAGCCACCCGGCCACTCCCACCCCCAGCACGCCCAGTAGCACCACCGATGCCAGTACTCGTCGCAGGGTCAGGAAGTTCATAAATGCCGAAAACGCCGTGGGGTGGCCGCGTGCCGTGGTGCCAAATTAGGCCCGCCGACGAGAAAAACCCAGCCGCGTACGGTTGGGAGGGCGCCTTAAAAGTTGTTGCCCCGGTCCGACCGCCCTGGGCGGTCCGACTGGTCGAAGTGAGAACGGTGGTTATACCAACGACGACCGGTCGGACCGGGGCAACGATTACTCCTCCTCAACTGCTACCGTGTCGGCGTGGGTCGCGGCTTCGTAGGTGTCGGCGTACTTGAAATCTTCCAGCCAGTAGGCCGAGCTCACTACGTCGAAGGTGATGGAGGTGGCCGTTTTTCCCTTCTCCGTCAATTGCCAGAGCATGGATTTGGCTTCCTCGAACTTATCGCCTTCGAGCTGCGAAGAAAACAGGCGGTTTATCAGGGCTTTATCCGAAAGGCCGGGGGCGAGCAGGCGCAGCAGCGGCGCGGCCGGCTCGGTGGCGAACACGGCCAAATCCTCCGCGTTTTCGGCCGTGACTTTTACCTCAAATTCCACGGCTTTGGTGGCCGGGAACGTGCCGTTATAAGCATCGTGCAGCAGCTGCGTGGCCTGGTAAAAGCCCTTGTGCAGCGGCAGCTCGGGGTTTTCTTCCCAGAGCTTTTCGGTGAGCATCTGGTGAGAAAGATTCTCGATTTGACCGGCGTTCAGCTCCTCCGGGTATAGGTAGCCCAGCACCACTTCGGCCGCCTCGCGCGGCTCCAAGTCGGTGAACGACATCAGGCACATTTCCTTCAGCTCAGCCTCGCTGATGCCGTCCGGGTTATCGTAGTTCATTTTCACGAGCAGGGCCTTGTAGTCCTGGTTTTGCCAGGTGTTCGGCAGCTCGGTCAGCGTGGCAAAGGTGAGGCGCTCAACGGTGAATTTCGGGGTGGGGGTGGTCGACATAAAACGTGTTTTCTGGGAGATTGAGGGGCAGCCCTGGGCTGCCGTTACGGTTGGGTTTACGCACGGCGGCGGCAAACAGCCGGAAAGGCGCGTATTAGAGTAGATAGAACGTCATGCTTCGGCTGCGCTCAGCATGACGTTTTACAATTCTTCCAATCCCGCCCTACGCCACCGGCAGCGTAAACAAAAACCGGCTGCCGGCCGCCGGCTGGCTTTCTACCCAGAGCTGGCCGCCCTGCGCATCAATAAACTCGCGCGAAATGCTCAGCCCCAGCCCCGAGCTGCCGCTGTGCCCGGCCTGCCCCGGCATGCCCGCGAAGCGCTCGAAAATGCGCCGGTGATGTTCGGCCGGAATACCCGGCCCGCAGTCTTCCACGCTCACGCGCACCATTTCGCCCCACGGCACCGCCCGGATGCACAGCGGTGCCCCGGCCGGCGAGTAGCGGATGGCATTCGAGAGCAGGTTGATGAGTACCCAGGTGGTTTTTTCCACGTCGCCGTGTACTTCGGGCAGGGTCTCGGGCAGGTTGGTGTCGAGCAGGAGCTGCTTGTCGTGGAGCTGCGGCAGCACCGTGCGGGTGGCGTAGCCGATGACATCGGCCAGGCGCATGGGCTGCACGTTGAGCTTGATGCCCGCGCCCGCGTCGAGGCGCGACACGTCGATGAGCTGGCCCACCATGCTCAGCAGGCGCTGGGTTTCTTCGCCAATGCCGGCGGCCAGGGTGTGGCGCTCGGCATCGGTGGTGCGCTCGTTCTGCAACAGCATCAGGCTGAGCTTGATGCTGGCCAGCGGGGTTTTCAGCTCGTGCGAAATCGTGGCCAGAAAACCCGACTTCACTTCATCCAGCTTCTTGAAATCGGACACGTTGCGCAGGCACAGGATGTAGCCGGCGGCCACCGCCGGGCCCGCCCCCGGCCCGGCGGCCGGCGCAATCGGGCTGATGCTGAGCTGGTAGTGCGGGGCATCGCCCTTGTGCGGAAACATGAACACGGGGTCGGGCACGGCGTCGCCGGCCAGGTTGGCTTCGGCCAGGGGCACCAGCAGCTCGCGCAGCAGCTCGTTGGTGGCGGCCACGGCTTCGGCCGACTGGCCCAGCAGGGCGGTTTGGGGCAGGCCCAGCAGGTCGCAGGCCACGGGGTTGGCCAGCACGATGGTGCCGTGCTCGTCCAGCAGCAGCAGGCCCTCATCGAGGTTGCTCACCAGGCTGGCCATGCGGTTGCGCTCGGTGAAGAGCTCGGCCAGCGTGGTGCGGCGGTCGGTCTGGGCCTGGCTCAGCACGAGGTTCACGGCGGCGGCCACCGAGCCTACTTCGTCGCGCCGGCCCACGGCCACGCGGGTGGCGGGGCCGGGGCCGGCTACCCGCTCCACATCCACGGTGAGGCGGCGGAGCGGCCGCACCACTATGCGCGGCAGCCGCACCATCATGACGATGCCCACCAGCGTGCCGGTTGCTAAAAACACCAGTACGGTGGTGCGGGCCAGGTCGAAATCATGCTGCTCGATGCCGTGCGCGCCGTGCTCCAGGTAGCTGATGGTGAAGAAAGCGTAGCCGCCCAGCCCCAGCAGCAGCAGGAGCAGCAGAAAGACGCTGAGGCGGATTTTGAGTTTGAGAGACATAGCGAAGGAAAATCCGGACCCGGCACCCGGGCCGGTTGCGGGGCCGAAGTAAGCGCCCGGGGCCGCATTGCGCGGCCGGCGGCGGGCGGGTCCGGTTCCTGAATCGTGCCGGCCCGCGGGGCATTACATGCTTGCGCCGCCACGGCCCGGCGGGCCCGGCACGCTCCCAAGCCGTGGCCACAGCACTTCAGCAGGGAAATAAAATCAACGGAAACAGATTTTTATTATTGAGTGAGCAGCTGGAATCAAATAAAAACGCTAACACCTTATTTATCAATTGTCTGATAGTTGTTTTGTTGTTTATTATTCACAAATTTATATTTATATATTGTATTTATTGTCAAAAAAGCCAGGATTGGGCCTGCCGTTTTGGGTTCTTATATTTAGGTTGCGTAGCTCCCGAAAGTCTGCCCGGTGGTCCTCGTTAGCGGGTCCGGGCGGCCTTGCGGGGCTGCGTTTTTAGTTCTCCTCGCGCCTTGGCCATGCCCGCTGTCTCCTCTTTCTCCGATGCCGAATGGGCGCAGCAGCTGGCCGCCGAGCGGGCCCGGCGCGAGCACGCCGAAGCCGAGCTGGCCCAAATGCGCGCCCGCCTGGCGGCGCTGGAACAGCCGGTTGCTGCGCCCTTCCACACCCTGCGCACCCAGATTGGCGCGCTGGTACACAACCTGCGCCTGGGGGTGGTGCTGGTCGATGGTAGTGGCCTGATTCAGTACGTGAGCCCGCATTTCTGGCGTTTATTTGGCTTGGAGCCGGTGGCCGGGCCGCCGCCGTTTGCCGCAAGCCAGCTGCCCATTGCCGCCGCCTTTGCCGACCCGGATGCCTTCCACGCGCGCGCATGGGCGCTGCACGCCGCCGGCAAAACCGTGCTCGGCGAGGTCTTCCGGCTGCGCGATGGCCGCCGGCTGGTGCTGGATTACCTCGTGCTCGACGAGGCCGGGGCGGGGCGGGTCATCTGCTACCGCGACGTGACCCAGGCTCACCGTCGCAAGCAGCAGCGCCTGCGCATGCTGGCCGCCGTGCCCGAACAAAACCCCAACCCCATTCTGCGCCTGGCTCCCAGCGGCGAAGTGCTCTACGCTAACCCCGCCGCCGCCCCGCTGGTAGAGGCATTGCGCACGACGGCGGCCGAGGTGCTGCCGTCCCTGCTGGCGCTGGCCCGAGCCATGCGGCAGGGGACCGCGCCAGGCCCGCAGGAGCTGACCGTGGCCGGGCAATACTACCTCGTGACGGCCGCGCTGGTGCCGGGTGGGGCAGATACGACGCTTTACTTCACTAATATTACCGACCGGCGGCTGGCCGAAGAATGGCTTGGTCGCCAGCGCATCTTTTATGAAAGCGTGCTGGAGCAGGTGCCCATCCCCGTGGCCGTGTTCGACGACGAGCACCGCTACCTGTTCATCAATTCCAGCGCCGAGCCCGACCCCGCCCTGCGGACCTGGATGCTGGGTAAAACCAGCACCGAGGCCTGCGTCCGCCGCCAGCATCCGGCCGCCAGCGCGCAACAGCGCGCCGCCGCTTTTGCCGAAGTGTTGCGTACCGGCGGCGAAATGCAATGGGAAGAAACCTTGCCGATGGCCGATGGCCCCGACCGCCACTCGATGCTGTGGTACCGGCCGGTGCGGGGCCTGGCCGGGATACCCCTGGTCATCAGCCTGGCCATCGACCTGACTGAGCGCAAGCAGGCCGAGCAGCGCGTAATTCAGCAGCAGGAGTTCTACGAGTCCATTCTCAATCTCCTGCCCTTTGATGTGGCCGTGTTCGACGCCGAGCATCGTTTCCGGTTCGTGAACCCGGCGACAATAGCCGACCCTGCCGTGCGCGAGCAAATTATCGGCCTCACCAATGCCGAATACTTTGGCCTGCGCCAGCTCCGGTACCCCGAGCTGGGCCGGCTGCGCGAGCAGTATTTCGACCTGGCCGTGCGCACCCGTACCGATGTGACCTGGGAGGAAGAGGGCCTCGACCGTCGGGGCCGCCCCCAATTGATGGTGCGCCACCTGCGTCCCGTGTTCGGGGCCGATGGCGGGCTGCGGTTGGTGGTGGGCTCGGGCATCGACATCACGGCCCGCTACCTGGCCGAAAACCTGCAACACCAGGTGCAGGACATGCTGCGCGAGCAGGAAGCCTTTATTCGTCAGATTGTGGATGCGCTGCCCAACGGGCTCCATCTGATAGAGCCGGGCGGGAATATCTCCTTCTCAAACCGCGTCTTTAATGAGCGCCTCAACGACTCGGCGCACTTGACGGCAGCCGAACCCAAACCGGAGGTCGTGGCGCGGGAAATAGCCGTTGTGCGCGCGTTGAACCGGGAAGTGCTGCGCACGGGTCAGCCCGAAACCCGCGAAATTTCCCTGACGCTGAACAGCGGCGAGCAGCGGTATTGCCAGGTGTATATGCAGCCGCTGCGCCGCGCCAATGGTCAGGTGGGCGTGCTCACCATCAGTACCGACGTGACCGAGATGAAGCGCACCCTGCAGGAGCTGGAACGCCGCGAAAAGCAGTACCACGACCTGGTGCACTACTCGCAGGCCCTCATCTGCACCCACGACCTGCAAGGCATCCTGCTGTCGGTCAACCCGGCCATCGAGCGGCTGCTGGGCTGGTCGGCGGCCGAGGTGGTGGGCCGCTCGCTGGACGATTTGCTGGCCCCAGCCCACCTGCCGGGCTTCCAGGCGTACCTGAATGACCTGCAAACCGTGCACCCGCAGGACCGACACATGACCATCCGGACCCGCACCGGCAACCTGCGCTACCTGCGCAACAACTCCTACCTGGTAGTGGAGGCCGGCTGCCCGTCGTACGTAGTGGCCTCGGGCTACGACGTGACGGCCGGCGTGCTGGCCCAGCGTGCCCTGGAGCAGGCCAAGCGCGAGGCTGAAGACAACGCCCTGGCCAAGGAAAACTTTCTGGCCCGTATGAGCCACGAAATCCGCACGCCCCTGAACGGGGTGCTGGGCATGGCCGCGCTGCTGCACAAAACGCCGCTCTCGGCCCAGCAGACCGACTACCTCACCGCCATGCAGCAGGCCGGCCTCCACCTGCTCAGCCTGCTGAATGATGTGCTGGACATGGCCAAAATCACGGCCCACCACCTGCAGCTCAATCCCGCGCCCTTCGACCTGGCCGAGCTGCTGGCCAGGGCCGGGCAGGCCGTGGCGGCGCTGGCCGCTACCAAGGGCCTCGCGCTGGAGGTGCAGCCCCCGTCCGGCGGCCCGCTGCGCGTGGCAGGCGATGCCTATCGCCTGCACCAAATCCTGCTCAACCTGCTCGCCAACGCCATCAAGTTCACCGAGCAGGGCCGCATCGGGCTGGGGGCCGACGTGTTGGCCGAAACGCCCGCGGACCTCACCCTGCGCTTCTGGGTAGTTGATACCGGTATCGGTATCGACCCCACCGAGCAGGCCCATATTTTCGAGGCCTTTGCCCAGGCCAGCGCCGACACCAGCCAACGCTTTGGCGGCACGGGCCTGGGCCTGGCCATCAGCCAGCAGCTGGTGGAGCAGATGGGCGGCATGCTGGCCCTGCACAGCGTGCCGGGCCAGGGCAGCACCTTTTCGTTCGAGCTGCACCTGCCGCGCGCCGCCGGGACCGCGCCCGCCGCCAGCAGTGCCGCCGAGGCCCGGCCCACGTTCGAGGGTCTGCGCGGCCTGCGCGTGCTGCTGGCCGAAGACAACCACCTGAACCAGCTGATTGCCCGCGCCGTGCTCGAGTACTGGGGCGTGGCCGTGGTGGCCGTGAGCAACGGCACCGACGCGCTGGCCCAGCTGCGCGGGCACGACTACGACGCGGCTATTCTCGACATCCGCATGCCGGGCCTGAGCGGGGTGGAGGTAACCACCGCCCTGCGCCTGCTGCCCGACGCGCGCCGCGCCGGCCTGCCCATCATCGCCCTCACGGCCAACGCCTTTGAAACCGACCGCCTCGCCTACCTGGCCGCCGGTATGAACGCCTGCCTCATCAAGCCCTACGAAGAAGCCGACCTCTGCCAGCTGTTGCTGGACCTGACGAACAAGTAGGGTGCGGGGCCTGGTTTCGCACCCTACCCCAGGCCGTACTCCTCCAATTTTCGGTACAGCGTGGTCAGCCCAATGCCCAGCCGCTTAGCCACTTCGGGCTTATTCCCTTCCAGCTCACCCATCAGCTTGCCGATGTGCCGGGCTTCCAGCGCCCGCAGGCTTTCATCGGCGGCGTCGGCACCGGGCCGCACGGGCCGGCCGAGGGCGTGGAACTCGTCGGGTAAGTAATCAGCCGACAGCATTTCCCCGGCCGGAGCCAGAATAGCCGCCCTTTCCAGCACGTTTTTCAGCTCGCGCACATTGCCGGGCCAGGGGTAGGCTTGCAGCAACTGCAGGCACTCCGGCTCCAGGCCGGGCAGGCGCTTGCTGAGCCGGGCGGCGAAGTATTGCAGGAAGTGCTGAGCCAGCGGCGGCACGTCGGCGGGCCGCTCTTTGAGCGATGGGATGAGGATGGTGAAGACCGAGAGGCGGTAGTACAAATCGGGGCGGAAGCGGCCTTCGGCGGCTTCGAGCTTGAGGTTGCGGTTGGTGGCGGCCACCAGGCGCACGTTCACCTGGGTGGGCTTGGTGTCGCCGAGCTTGGTGAACTGCTGCATCTCGAGCACCCGCAGAAACTTGGCCTGCACGTTGAGCTCCAGCTCGCCGATTTCATCCAGAAACAGGGTGCCGCCGTTGGCTTCTTCCAGCAGGCCCTTCTTGTCGGTCAGCGCCCCGGTGAAGGCCCCTTTCTTGTAGCCAAACAGCTCCGATTCGAGCAAATCCCTGGGGAAGGCGCTGCAATTGACGGCCACGAAGGCCTTGCCCTTGCGCCCGCTGGCCTGATGGATGGCCTGGGCAAACAGCTCCTTGCCGCTGCCGGTGGGACCTTCGAGCAGCACGGTAGAGTCCGTCGGCGCTACCTGCTGGGCCAGCTTCTGCACCCGCTTCAGCTCCGTGGAGTCGCCAATCATCGACTCGAAGCGGTACTGCTGGCCTACGCGGCGCTCCAGCTCGGTCACGCGCTTGCGGAGGCGGGCTTTTTCGGCGGCGCGGTCCACCACCACCACCAGCTGCTGCTCAAAATCGCCCTTGGTGAGGTAGTCGAACGCACCGAGCTTCATGGCCTTCACGCCATCGGGGATGGTGCCGTAGGCGGTGAGCAGCACCACTTCGGCCTCGGGGGCGGCGGCTTTGAGGCGGGGCAGCAGGTCGACGCCGTTGGCATCGGGCAGCTTCACGTCGCAGAGCACGAGCAGCACGTCGTCGGCGTGCTGCCGGAGCAGCTCCAGGCCGCGGGTGGCATCGGAGGCTTGCAGCACGGTATAGCCTTCCAGCTCCAGCACCTGCGCCAGCAGCTGGCGCAAGCGCGCCTCGTCGTCGATGATGAGTAGGGTACCGGTGGGCATTGGGTTGCGTTCGAAAGGCTGGATTCTTAGTATATCATTAGAGCCCTCGGCCCTGCAGCATCAAAAGTATCGGCTTGGATAGGAAGTAGCATTGCGGTGTCGCGTTTACCTTTCCATTATGTCTACTAAAGAGAGCCGTGAATTATATCTGTTAGAACGATTCCTTCCCCAGCTATTTGGGGCAAAATCCTACTCATTGTTGCAACCTGCGCCACCATTACCCGATGTGCTAATTCAGGTGGATGGAAGAAAAATCGGGATTGAAATGACTGCGCTCATTTTGAATGAACAGGCTAGAGAGAGAGAAGCAAATCAAGATGCAATTCTGATTGAAGCACAAAGAATTTTTGAGAAAAAACACCAGTTGCCACTTCAAGTCACGGTAGATTTTTTTGAAGCAGTCAACTGGAGGAATTTAGACCGGAAGTCGGTTGCTGCTCTTGTTGCCGAAGCTGTTGGAACGTGCGTATTGGAGGTAAAAGAAATGCCTCAATACCAAATTCATTTTGATGTAACAATAGACTCTTTTATCCACTCGCACATTCGGGGCATCAGCGTATTTTACTTAGATACTTTGACTCAACCCTGCTGGTCGCCAATTACAACTTTTTGGGTCCCAGACGCCCCATTCGAGAAGATTCAAGAAATAATTAACCGCAAAAACAAGAATGTGAGCGGCTACTTGGCTGGTTGTGATGAAGTATGGTTGTTGATGCTCGAAACTGGTAGTCCGTCTTCTTCCTTTCATAGATTTGAAAAATTGCAAGAACTCGCGTTTGCAAGTGCATTTACACGAACATTAATTGGCCGAGTTTCGAAAGGAGAACTACTGACACTACCAACAAAATCTTTGACGTAAATTAATTAACTCCCCCGAATCTCCTCCTTAATCTCGGCCACGAACTGGGCGAATTCGGGTTCGGCTTCGACATCGGGGTGCCAGGCGAGGCCGAGCTGGGCCAGGTTGTACTGGTGGCGGGGGCAGATGGTGGCGCCGGGCAGGAACTGGCCGCTGTCGTCGCGCTCGCGGCCCAGCAGCCAGAGGCGGTCGGCCAGGGCGGTGGTGGTCACGAGGTCGTGCGAGACGATGACGACGGTGTTCAGCTCGTCCATGGTCGTTACTTCGACGATGAGGCGTTTCACCTCGTCAATCATGGCCACGTCGAGGCCGGAGAAGGGCTCATCGAGCAGGATGAGGTGCTCGGAGCAGAGCAGCTGCTGGGCGATGGCCGCCCGCTGCCGCTGCCCGCCCGAGAGCTGGGCCGGGTACTTCTTGCGGTGCGGCGCGAGGCAGAACCGCTCCAGGTAGGTTTCGACGTGCTGGCGGGCGGCCTCGGGGGCGTACTTGCGCTGGGCGGCCACCAGCAGGTTGTCGAAGAGGGTGCGGTGGTCGAACAGCGGGTAGCGCTGCTGCACGAAGCCCACCATGCCGGCCCGCACGGGCTGCTGGGCGAGGCCCACTTCCACGGTGCCGCTGCTGGGGGCCATGAGCCCCGCCATGATGCGGCACAGGACCGACTTGCCGATGCCCGAGCGGCCGTAGAAGCCCAGAATCTGGCCCTGGGTCATGTTGGGTCGGATTACGTCGAGGATTTGGGCGTTGATATCGCGCAGGATGGGCTCGCCGTGGAAGGACATGGAGATATTGTCCAGGGTGAGGATGGGGCCGTGGTAGGCGTGGGTGTGGGCGGTCATGGGTGGTTTCGTTCTCACGCTCACCTCACCCCCCCGGCCCCCTCTCCTGCGGAGAGGGGGAGCCGAGGCGGCGCGGGTGGCGTTGGGCCGTTTTTTTGATGTTGACTGATTGAAAATCCTGCCGTGGCTCCCCCTCTCCGCGGGAGAGGGGGCCGGGGGGTGAGGTGAACGTTAAGCGGTTGTGCCCAGCGCCGAGTAAGGAAAAAACACCCGCCGCAGCAGCACAAACACATAATCCTGCGCCGCCCCGGTCGCCAGAATCACCAGCTGAATAGCCAGCACCCCATCCAGATGCAGATACCGGTTCTGCTTATACAGCAGCAGGCCAATGCCCCCTTCAGACTGATAGAGCGTTTCCACGAGCGTAATCATGGTCCAGATGATGGCGAAGTTCTGGCGCACCACTTCGAGCATTTCGTCCAGTTTGCCCAGCACTACTACTTCGTAGAAGCTGCGCCACTCGCCCATGCCCAGGGTGCGGGCGTGGTCCATTTCTTCCTGCGTGGTGGTCAGAATCACGCTCGTCATGCCCGTGACCAGGTACACCGTAGCCCCGAAAATGAGCACCGAGAGCTTGACCTGATGGCCGGAGCTGACCATGAGGGCCATGAAAAAGGTGAGGCCGGTGAGGGTGAGGTAGCGCATCTTGCTGGCCGCGTAGGCAATGGGCCGGAAGAAGGGCAGCGCCGTGAGGTAGGAAATGCCCAGCGCCAGCACCGTGGCCACGGCCAGGGCTTGCAGGGCCGTGGTCATGCTGGCCCACAGCTCCTGCACGAGGCCCTGGCTGGTGATGAGGTCGCCGAGCGAACGGAATACCTCGCCCAGACTGGGGAACAGCTGCATGGGGTAAAATAGCCACAGCAATAGCAGCAGGGCCACTTGCGCCACTACCATCGTGGTGAATACCAGGCGGGCGGGCTGGGCGTTGGGGGCGAATAGGGTTTTCATGGGGGAAGGGGATGAGGCGGTCAAACTCCCCTCCTTACCAAGGAGGGGACGTTGAGCCGCAGGCTCAACTGGGGTGGTTGGGGCGTATGAGCCGCCAGGGGTGGTGCGGTGGGCATCGTTCGGGTGTCGTTCAACGAATCAAACCACCCCCGTTCTCGCCTTTGGCTCGAACATCCCCTCCTTTTCCAAGGAGGGGAGTTGTCGTTCTAATTCCCCAGTACCACTTCCACGCGGCGGTTTTTGGCCTTGCCCACCGGGGTGGTATTGCTGGCCATCGGCTCGCTGGCGCCGTGGGCGTACACCTGCACGCGGCCGTCGGGGAAGGCGCTGCGGCTCTTGGCTTCGAGCCAGCGCTCCACGGCCATGGCGCGGTCTTCGGAGAGCTGCTGGTTCTTTTGCGGGTCGCCGGCGTTGTCGGTGTGGCCGTGCACGGCTACTTTGAGGCGGCCGGCCACCACGAGGTCATCAAATAGCTGTTTCAATTCCTTTTCAGCCATCGGGGTGAAGCTGCTCTGGCCGCTGTTGAACTCGATGTTCCAGGCCCGCTTGCTCACGCTCTGGCGGATTTCGTCGCCGGCGGCAAACTGCTGGGTTTCGGCCGGGGCCACGGCTTTGCCTTTGTATTGCTGCTGGAGTTTCTTGAGGGGCGTCAGGTCCAGCATTTGGGCCAGCGGCACGTAGCTGGGCAGCTCTTTGGGGTAAAGCTTGCTTTGCACGTCGCCGAAGGTTTTGTACACTGCCGCGTAGATGTTGGTGCCACCCTCGTCGAGGCCAAAGAGGCTCAGGTTGTCGCTGAAGTTGAAGGCTTTGCTGCCGCCCAGCTCCACCACCTCGCCGTTGCGGTCGGCCTCGCTCACGCCCTTGTAGTACTTCAGCCAGTAGGCGCCGGGCTTGTCCTGGTCGCCGTACACGGTGGCCGAAATGTCGGCGGCGCGGGCCAGGGCTTCGGGGTGCGATTTCACCTGGTCGCCGGCCACGGCCAGGCCCGTCATCAGGCCCAGTACTTCTTTGGGGTGGGCGTCGTACCAGCGCTTGGTGGTCACCATGATGTTGGGCATCTGGTTCGAATAGTCCTTGGTGCTCACGATGTTGACGAGGCCGCCGCGCTGCTTGGCGATGTTCACGTCGCCGGGCGTCCAGGTGGCCACGGCATCGGCCACTACGTCCACCTTCACGCCGGTGTTTTTGCCGTTCACCACTTTGGTGCGGGCCTCGGGCTTGCCGAGGATATATTTCTCGGCAGCTACCAGGAAGTCGCTGGCGGCCATGAAGTTCACGGCTTCGGGGTCGTAGGTCGTCTCGTCGGGGTTCACTTTCAGGCCGTTGTCGGCGCACCATTTCAGGGCGATGTTCTGGTCGCCGTCGCGCAGGTAGCAGGCCACCGTTTTGCCCAGAGCGAGCTTGGGGTTATCCAGCCATTCTTTCGGACCCATCAGCTTATCCTCACCAAAGCTTTTACCCATGCTGTAGGGGATGATTTGCAGCTGCGTGCCGACCTTTTTGAGCTGTTCCTGCACCGCCGAGAAGCCGGGCAGGCCGTCGCCCATGATGCTCACAATCAGGCCCGGCGTTTCGGGGTTGTTTTGCAGGTCGAGGGCGTTTTTCACCAGGTCGGCCTGCATCTTGCTCACGTCGTCCTGCCGCACAATCTGCAGGTCGAGGCCATTGGCGGCCAGGGCTGAGCCCATGGTGCTGCGAGGGCCGCCGTTGGCCAGCATGCCGGCCATCTGGCTGTTCCAGGCCATCACTTCCCACACCACCGGCGTGCCCTTATCGGCCGGGGCCGTGCCGGGCAGCTGCGCCAGCGGCACCACGATGTTGGCCCGGTTGCCGCCGGTGGTGGCGGGCAGCTCAATCGAGTTCAGCAGTACCGACTGCGTGTCGGCTTTTTTAAATACGGCCCCGCTGGAAACCAGCTTGTTGATGCCGAAGTACAGGGCCGTCACGAGGATAAGGCCGATGAGAAATTTACCGCGAGTTGTCATTTTAGTAAGGGCAAAAGAGGGGTGGTGCGCCCTTTTTGGGCACAAGGGTTTTTCGGTTTTTGGGGGAGTGATTAGTAGCTGTCCGTCTGCTTGGCCGTCACGCCGAGCGTAGCCGAGGCATCTCGCTTGGGTGCCCAGAACGGTCATGCTGAGCTTGTCGAAGCATCTCTACCGCTTAGTTGGAACGTCATTGATTACTACCACACGCGAGATGCTTCGGCTACGCTCAGCATGACGTTCTGTTGGGGTGTGATGACCCAGCAGGCCCACCACATAGTAGGCCAGCAAAAAGCTAATCAAGCAGGCTAGAATAGGCATCATCAGAGGCTTTTTTGGTGGCTAGAATACTTTGCTGCGCTTGTGGCTTTTCGTTGAGCACGGCGTTGAAATCGCCTTTCTGGTATTTCTCCAGCAGACGCTGGCCCTTCTCGCTCATCACGCCGTTCTGGATGTCCATTTCCTTCACGAACTCCTGCGAGTAGCGCATGGCCTGCTTGATTTGACCGAGCTGCTGGGCCATGTCCTGGGCCACGCGGTCGGTGGCCAGGTCGAAGAAGTACTTCTTGTCGGGGTCGCCGCGCAGGATGTTCATGGCCGCCCGCATGCCCGAGCTGGTGCGTTTCACCAGCTGGTATTCGTCCTTCAGCAGGCCTACTTTGAACTTGCTGCCGTCAATCTGACGCAGGGCGGCTTTCAGAATCTGGCGCATCACCACCGTCACGTTGGCTGTGGTGGTGGCCATGGGCTGCAGGCGACGGTTGTAGTCTTCGAGCTGGGCGGCGCGCGAGGCGTAGGCTTCGGAAGCATCCTTTTCGCCCTGGCGGGTGGCCGAGTCGGCCAGGGCCAGGTACTCCTTCATCTGAGCTGTGTTGTCGGCCAGCTTGCGCTTCACCAGCTCGTGCGCGCCTTCGATGTGGCCCACCTCGGCGTCCATCTTGCGGGCTTCCTTCTCGGTGTTCGAGATGTAGTCCTCCATGATGCCGATGGGGTCGGTGTTGACGAAAATACCGGCGGCCGTGCGCAGAATGCGCTGCCCGGCGTACCACAGCCCGGCATGAATCCGCTTGTTGGTCAGCACTAAAAACAGCACAAACAGCACGCCCAGGCCAATGCCCAGCTTCACGGTGTCGAACACCATGTCGACCAGAAAGGGCAGGATGCGGCCCCAGAAGTACACTGCCGTGCCCGCCAGGCCGGCCAGGAAAAACCAGCCGGCGACTTTCTCGGGCTGCTGCCACTTGGGCAGGTCAGAATCGGAATTAAGGGTTGGGAGCGTGTTCATTTTCGTAAGGTTTTGGAATGGTTAGCGGGTAGGAGTGGATGCCAGGAATGATTGCGCCGCCTGGCGGTGGGCCTGCAGCTCGGCGGCGGTAGCCGCGTTGGCCAGCTCGTAGGATGCCAGCGCGCCCTGGGTCTTCTGGTGTTCGGCCTGGGCCTGCTGCTGGATTTCGCGCAGCTGCTGGTTTTTCTGGCTGAGCTGCTCGGTGAGGGCGGCCACGTCGGCCTGCAGCTGGGTTTCCTGCTTTTGCAACTGCACCAGCGGGCTGGGGGGGGCTTGCGGATTGGCACTTTCGCCCAGCTTTTCGCGGTGGCGCTGGAGCACCTGGGCGCGGTCGTCGGTCAGCTTCTGAGCCAGCGCATCGGCCGAGGCCAGGAGGGCGGGCTGGTCCACGCCGGTGAGGGCAGCGAAGGCGTTGAAAGCCGTTTGGTAGAGCAGCGGGCCGGTGAGGCCGCTGCCGGCCATGCTGGTCACCATTTTGGTGTAGGCCCCGAAATCCTTGCCATCGCCGGCCAGCAGCCTGGCGATGTGGTCGAGGTGGCGCGGCTCGGCCTGGGCGACGAGCGGCCCCGTGCCGGCCGGCAGCGGGGCCGCCGGAGCGGCGGGCGTCAGGCCCGGCGCGGGGGCGGCAGCCGTTTCGTCTTCTTCAATGAAGAAGCCTTTGGCGGCTTTGGTAAGGTTATCGAGAATGGCCATGGCAGCAGGTGTTTGGTGACGGATACCCAATGCCAATACCAGTGCCGATTCAGTGATTACCGTGAGTTATTTTTGATGATAGATTGATTAATAGGGTGTTAATTAAAAATCCCCGCCCGGCACAAGGCCGGGCGGGGATGGATTTTTTCAGAATGGAAAGGCTGAATTTTCAAATCAGCAAGGGAAAGGCATCAGCCGGTGGTGAGGTGGACGTCAGGACGCGAGGTTTCCCGCCGCCACTTCGCGTGGCATCGCCCGCAGCAGCCACTGAAATAGCCGCTCCGCATCTTCCTTATGAAACAGCTCGGTGCCGAAATTCATGGTGGCAGCCGTGCCGCAGGCTACGCCCATGCGCACGGCCTCGCGCACCGACTGGCCCTGGCAGAGCGCGAACACCATGCCGGCCACCATGCTGTCGCCGGCACCCACGGTGCTGTTTTTTTTCACGGCGGGGGCCGATATATGTTCCACCACATCGCGGGTGACGAGGCAGGCCCCGGCCGCGCCCAGCGACACCACCACGATTTCGCACTTGCCCCGCGCGATAATGGCCTGGGCGGCGGCAGCGGCCGATTCGCTGTCCAGCGCCTCCACGCCGGCCAGCTTGCTCAGCTCGCCCAGGTTCGGTTTAATCAGGTAGGCGCCTTCTTCCACGGCGCAGCGCAGGGCTTCATCGGAGGTATCGACCACCAGCTTGGCCCCGGCCTGGCGGGCCCAGCGGGCTATTTCGCCCATGAATTCGGGCGGCACACCCTGGGGCAGACTGCCGCTGGCCACCAGCATGTCGGGTACGGGGTTGAGGGCGGCCAAGGTGGCCAGAACCTGGGCTTGCTCAGCGGCGGTGAGGGTAGTGCCGGGCATGCCGAAGCGGAATTGCTGGTTGCTGGCGGCCTCCACTACGGTGAAGTTTTCGCGGGTCCAGTCGGCCGTGGGTACTGGGCAGCAGGCGATGCCCTCGCGGGCCACCAAATGTTGCAGCACTTCGCCGGGCGGGCCGCCAGCCGTGAATACGGCTTGTGCATCGAGGCCCAGCCGCTTCAGGCCCCGGGCTACGTTGATGCCACCCCCGCCGGGCTCCACCTTGGGCGGGTCGCACTTAAGCTTTTGCTCGGCCACCAGTTTGGGCACGGACGTGCTTTTGTCGATGGCCGGATTCAGGGTGAGGGTGACGACGGTTTTCATGGTGGAGAATGGAATTGGTCTGGTCTGACCGCCCTAGGCGGTCCGACCGGTTGAAGTGAGAACGGTAGGTATAACAACAAGAATGAGCGTCATAACAACGACAATCGGTCAGACCGCCTAGGGCGGTCAGACCGGCGCAATGGTGCTACTGCACCAGGACTAAGGCGGAGTTGCCAGATACCTGAACGCCGCTAGTTACTTCCAGTACGTCGAGGCCGTCTTCGTTGAGCTGGTTGCCGCGCAGCACCACCTTATACGTGCCACGGGGCAAAGAAACCCCAGTTGCCGACTTGCTGCCGTTGAAAATGACGGTGATATTTTCCCATGCGTCACCGCCAGCGTGGTCTTTCAACTGATAGGCAATTGACCCAGGTCGGGTAGGCAGGAACTCCAAGTGCTGCTGAATGAGCCCGGCGGTGGGCAGGCGGAAGGCGGGATGGGCGCGGCGCAGGGCAATGAGGCGGCGGTAGAAATCATACACCTGCGCATATTTCGCCTTGCGGCTCCAGTCGATTTGGTTCACGCTATCGGGCAGGTTGTAGGAGTTGTGTGCGCCGCCCTTGGTACGCAGAAACTCGTCGCCAACCGGCAGAAACGGGATGCCCTGCGAGGTGAATACAATGGTATTGCTGAGCAAATCCATCTTAATCAGCGTGTCTTCCGACACGTTGGGATTCGAGACGTGGAGCTTGTCCCAGAGCACCATATCGTCGTGGCAGGCCACGTAGTTGATGGCCTGGGCGGGGGAGCTGGCCCAGGGCGCTTTCGAGTAGTTCACCTTGGCATAATCAAGCTGCGGGTGCTGGGTGGCGGCCACGATGCCGAATTTCACGCTCTCCTCCAGGCCGGGCTGGCCACTGGCGAAGCCGGGTTCGGTCTGGCGGGCGTAGTGGCCCTTCACGCCGTCGCGCAGCTCATCGCCGAAGGCCGCGATGCGGTCGAGCTTCATCATATTGCCTTTGAGGGCGCGGCGGGGGTCGGGCAGGGGCGAGGGGCCGGCGGTCCAGCCCTCGCCATACACGAAAATGCTGTGGTCCTGCTGGTCGAGCGCAATGCGCACGGCGCGCATGGTCTCGATGTCGAGCACGCCCATCAGGTCGAACCGGAAGCCGTCGGCGTGGTATTCGCGGGCCCAGTGCGCCACCGATTCCACGATGAGCTTGCGCACCATGGGCCGCTCGGAGGCGATTTCGTTGCCGCAGGCGGTGGCGTTGCTCAGGCGGCCGTCGGGGTTTTGGCGGTAGTAGTAGCCGGGCACCAGCTGCTCGAAATTGCTGCGGGCGGCATCGGCGGTGTGGTTGTACACCACATCGAGTACCACGCACAGGCCCGCGCCGTGCAGGTTTTCCACCATCTGCTTGAACTCGCGGATGCGGGCGGCGGGGTCGGCGGCGTTGGTGGAGTAGCTGCCTTCGGGCACCGAGTAGTGGAGCGGGTCGTAGCCCCAGTTGTAGCGGTTGGCGCGGGCGGGCGCGGCTTCGTCGATTGAGGCAAAGTCGTTGGTGGGCAGCAGGTGGACGTGGGTCAGACCCAGCTCCACGAGGTGGTCGAGGCCGGTGCTCAGCACGCCGCCGGGGCCGCGGGTGCTGGTTTGGGCCAGGCCCAGGTACTTGCCCTTCTCCCGAATGCCCGACTGCGGGTGCATGCTGAGGTCGCGCAGGTGCACTTCGCCAATCACGATATCGGTGGCCTGTTTCAGGGCCGGGCGCAGGTCGTCGGGCCAGCCGGGGGGCTGGGCGGTGGCGGGGTTGAGCACGGCCCCGCGCACGCCGTTGATGCCGACGGCATGCGCATACGGGTCGGCTACTTCGGCCAGGGCTTTGCCGCCGATGGTGGCCTGCACGGTGTAGAAGCCGGTGGTGCCGGCGGGCAGGGCGTAGGTCCAGGTGCCGCCTTCGGCCTTGGCCATGGCGTGGGTGGAGGTGGGGATGCCACCGGTGCCGGCTACGTAGAGGCGCAGGCGCAGCGCCTCGGCGGTGGGGGCCCACACGCGCAGGGTGGCCTGGGGGCCGCGCCAGGTCAGGCCCAGGTCGGGGCCGAGGTAGGTGGGGTAAGTGGAATAATCGGGCAGGGGCGGGGCCGCCGGGGTAGGCGTGGGGGCAAGCAGCACAAGCAACAGCAGTAGCGGGCGAATCATGGGGGCAAAGGTCGGGCGGCAGAACGACAAACTCCCCTCCTTTTTTAAGGAGGGGATATTTCAGCAACGCTGAAATTGGGGTGGTCGCACTCGTTGAACGACACCCGACCGGTATCCTGCTAATGGTATGAGATGCCTTACTTGTTCATCGTTCAACGCCCACCCTCCGGTGGCACCACCCCGGTTCAGCCTTGCGACTGAACATCTCCTCTCTGGTAAGGAAGAGTTGCCGTTCGCCTTTGCAGGCCTTGCCCCAACCGATAAAACTCTCCCCGCCGTCGATACAATTCCCCGGGCGGTCGGTTTGGAAGCGGCTGGTTCGCCGGGCTCCGCTATGTTTGCCTGTAACGGTTTCCTGCTCCATGACTTTGACCACTCCCCGTCGCTACCTCTCGCCGCTGATTCATGTGCTGGTGTGGGGCTTGTTCGGGCTCACGTTTTTGCTGTTTCAACCGCTCACCGGGCGGCTCACCATGCCGCCGCAGTTCTGGCTGAAGCAGGGCCTGATGTTTATCGTCTGGGTTTCGGTGTTTTACCTCACGGCCAGGGTTACGGTGCCCCGGCTGTTGTTTCAGGGCCGCAACGAGTGGTTTGTGTTGGCGCTGTTCGGGACCACCGTGGCCGTGCTGCTGTTCAGCAAGTTCCTGGAGATGACGCTGGACCTGCCCGCCCTGATTGACAAAGCGTTTATGGAGGTGACCGGGCGGCCCCGGCTGCCCCGCTCGGGTTTCCGCCTCGACACCATGGGCCTGCTCACCACCCTATTCGTGCTGGGCATCAGCACCAGCATCACGGTGGTGCAGAAGTGGCAGAACGATGCCCGGATGCGCCAGACCTTGGAGCAGCAGCGCGTGTCGTCCGAGCTGTCGGTGCTCAAGGCCCAAATCAACCCGCACTTCTTCTTCAATACCCTCAACAACATCTACGCCCTCACGCTGCTCGACGGCGAGCAGGCCCGCGAGGCCATTCACCGGCTCTCGCGCATGATGCGCTACGTGCTCTACGACACGGCCAGCGGCCCCACGCTGCTCAGCCAGGAAATTGCCTTCGTGCAGGACTACATCAACTTGATGCAGCTCCGGCTCGACGACCGGGTTACGGTCACCTTCGAGCGGCCCGCGCCCGGCCACGACGTGCCCGTGGCCCCCATGCTGCTGCTGCCCTTCCTCGAAAACGCCTTTAAGCACGGCGTGGCGGCCACCGAGGCCAGCCGCATTTTCGTGGCCATCCGCCAGCCCACGCCCGATGTGGTGGAGCTCGAAGTGCGCAACTCCCTGCTGCCGCTGCCCTCCACCGACCTGGCCGGCAGCAACGGCATTGGCCTGGCCAACACCCGCCGCCGCCTCGATTTGCTCTACCCCGGCCAGTTCACGCTGCTGGTCGACAACCACACGCCCGCCAATGAATTCCGGGTTCACCTCACGTTGAATGTAGGGTAGGAGGGTGAGTTTTTAGGGTAGGAGGGTGTGGGGGTAGGAGGGTAGGAGTTGTTATTGGTTTATTATTTTCTGCCCTCATACCCCATACCCCCACACCTCATACCCCCATACCCCCATACCCCCATACCCCCATACCCTCCTACCCTCCTACCCTAAAAGTCCACCCTCCTACCCTAAAAAAATGTCCCCCCTCAAAACCATTGCCGTTGACGACGAGCCGCTGGCCTTGGGTCTGGTGGCGTCCTTCGTGCAGAAAACGCCATTTCTGGAGCTGGTGGGCAAGTTTGGCAGTGCCGTGGAAGCCCTGAAGTACCTGCATGCGCACCCCGGCACCGTCGACCTGGCCTTTCTCGATATTCAGATGCAGGAGCTCAACGGCCTGGAGCTGGCCCGGGTGCTGGGCCCGGCTGGGCCGCGCGTCGTTTTCACCACCGCCTTCAGCCAGTACGCCCTGGAGGGCTACCGCGTCGATGCCCTCGATTACCTCGTCAAGCCCTTCAACTACGAGGAGTTTCTGCGGGCCGCCGGCAAGGCCCGCGCCTACGCCGAGCTCACCGCCCAGCACGCCGGCGCCCCCATCACCACCGGCCCCGAGGAAGAAGAATACCTTTTCCTGAAGGCCGAATACCAGCTGGTGCGCGTGGCCTTCAGCGACATTCTCTACGTAGAGGGCCTCAAGGATTACATCAAGGTTCACCTCAAAAGCGCGCCCCGCGCCCTGCTCTCGCTCATGAGCCTCAAGGCGATGGAGGAAAAGCTGCCCGCCCGGCGTTTCATGCGTATCCACCGCTCATTCATCGTGGCGCTCGATAAGATTGAGGCCGTGCGCCGCCTCACCGTGCAGATTGGGGCCGTCACCATCCCCGTCGGCGACCAGTACAAAGACGCGTTTCTACAGTTTCTCAGCCGCTGGAGTTAAGGCAACGGCGCGCTGAAAAGTCATCCGCATCTGGCGTTCGCACTAAACTTTCTCGCTTTCTACCCCTCCAATGCCCTCCGCACATCCTGTTTCCCTGAGCTATGCACCCATTCACCTCTCCCGGGAGTCCCATTCCCAGCCTGGCTTCCAGTAAGCAGGAGGCAACTCCCCAGCTGGGCGTGCTCTGCCTCTCCGGCAGCCTGGGCGGGCTGGAGCTGAACAGCCTGAAATTTGCCAGCTGGATGCGGGAGCGCGGCTGGCGCGTCACCTTCTTCGCGCCGGCCGCCACGCCGCTGGCCCAGTGGGCCGAAGACTGGCTGGTGCCCCTCGAAACCCCGGCCGTGCGCCGGGGGCTGGCCATGCCGCTCCTGGCCTGGGCGCTGAAGCAGCAGGTAGAACGCCTGCGCATCGACGTGCTGGTGGTGACGCAGAACAAGGACCTGGCCCTGGCCACGCTGGTTAAAAGCCTGCTGGGTGGCCGCCTGCGCATTATTTATCAGCAGCACATGCAGCTGGGGCGGCCCAAGCGCAGCCTGGTCCATACGCTGCGCTTCCGCCTCGTCGATGCCTGGCTGACGCCCTTGCCCGGCCTGGCCCGCGAAGTCACGCGCCTCACCCGCTTTGCCGCCGAGCGCCTGCACGTGGTGCCGCTGGGGCTGCCCATCGAGCAGTTTGCCCCGCCCACCCGCACGGCCGCCCAGGCCCGCCACGAGCTGGCCCTGCCCGCCACGGGCCGCCTGCTGGGCATTCTGGGTCGGTTCGATGACGGCAAGGGCCAGGATTTCGTCATCGACACTCTCCACCACCTGCGCCAGGAGATGGGCCACGACGTCGGCCTCGTGCTGATGGGCGAGCCCACCCGCAACGAGGGCGACGACTACCTGCACCACCTGCAGCGGCAGGTGGCCCGGCTGGGCCTGTCCGCCTACGTTCACTTCCGGGGCTTCCGCGCCGACCCCGCGGTGTTCTACCAGGCCATCGACGTATTCGTGCTGGCCTCCGAGAATGAAACCTACGGCATGGTCACCCTCGAAGCCCTGGCGGCCGGGGTGCCCGTGGTGGCCACCGCCACCGGCGGCACCCTCGAGCTTGTCACCCACGACCAGACCGGCCTGCTCTACCCGCACCGCGATGTGGCCGCCTGCGCCCGCGCCGTGCGCCACACCCTGGCCAACCCCGCCGCCACCGCCCAGCGCGTGGCCCGCGCCCGCCTCGAAAGCCGGCGCTATTCGCACCACCGCCAGTGCGCCCTCACCGAAGCCGTGATTCGGGGCCTGGAGCCCGTGGCCAGCCGGGCCGCCGGGCATCCGGCCGCGCCCGGGGCCACCCCGGCCGCGTTCTCGTCTGCGCCACCGCGCTAGTTATTGCCCGTTTCCCCGGGTTCAAGTCCTGTCGTTTCGGGGCCGGCCGGGCGGCCGGGCCGGGGCCACCCACCCAGCCGCTTCGCCGCTGCTGGCTGCCCTGGCCCACGCCGCCCCCGGCCCGCAATAGCAGGCACCAAAAAGAAAGCCTCCGCAACCGTGGAGGCTTTCTTTTTGGTGCCTGCTGGAAGCCGGGCCTGTATTGAAGTCGTCGGGCCGGGATAAGTGCTTAATTGGCAGTCGATGTGCCCTTTCTACAGCGGGTAGGGGGATATAATGATTTAGTAATTCTGGCTGGCCAGAAGTGTGTTTGCCTGGGTGCAATTCAAATTGTCGCGGCGTATTGGTAACTTGTGTCATGCCGACCTCCCCCACCACCGCCATGAGCAAAGCCGAATATCTCGCCTTGGCCGAGCAGAAATACAACGATTTGCAGGCCCTTGGGACCGCGCCGACTTTCTACGATTACGAGAAGTCGTTTGAAGCCATCTGGCTGGAATTGGGCCGTCAAGTGCTTGAGCGCAATATGGGCCCCGTGCCAGACGACCGGCGTAAAAAAAAAGATGATGACGCGCTTTGGCCAAATCCAAATAGCAAATAGTGAGGTCTTTAGCGCGCACCCAAACGGGTTTGGCATCAGCCCCTACCTCCAGGAGAAGCTTATTTTTTTAGGGCAATCCGAGGTCTACCAACAGGCTGCCGCCTTGACCGAAACCCTGCTGGGGGTGCCCGTAGGGGCCAGTCAGATTGACCGGCTCACGCGCTTTTACGGGAAGGCCATCGCCGATGACCTGGACCAGGTTCCGGCTTGCCCGGCCCCTGAAGCCGCCCCGGCGGGCATCGTCTATGCGCAGGCCGACGGGGCGATGCTGCTCACCAACTAGGGGTACAAGGAAGCCAAGTTGGGCCGCATTTTTGCCGCGATGGCCTTGCAAACGAGCGTGGTCGAGGAGCGCGGCGGGCACATTGCCGCGTCTGTTTTTGTGGGCCATCTGGGGACTGCAGCCGCGTTTGGGGACAAATTTGCCGCGCAACTCGCCCCCTACAAAGACCATGGGCGCGAACTGGTCTTTCTCAGCGATGGGGCCATTTGGCTGCGCCAGTTCATCGAAAAAACCTGTCCACAGGCCACACTGATTTTGGACTTCTACCATGCCATGGAACACATTGGCCAGGCCGGCAAGGCGTGTTGGGGGAGCGGAAAAGCGGCTTCCGGCTGGTTTAAATAACAGCGCAAGGTACTGATTAACAGCAAATTATACCAAGTTTTAGTCCATCTAAAGCAGCTCTCCATCGCCCCGGCCCTGTGCGAGTCGGTCTGTGCTTACCTCGAAGCCAACCGCGACCGGATGGATTACAAAGCCTCCCGCAAACGCGGCTTGTTGATTTGCTCGGGTGCCATTGAGGCCGCCCACCGCACGGTGATGCAACGCCGCATGAAGCGGGCGGGCCAACGCTGGGGCAAAAACGGCGCCCAACGCGTCTTGACCCTGCGCGTCTGCGCCATGAGTAACCGATGGCAATTGGTACGACAGCAAATTGAACCCTTCAATCCCGCAAGAGAGGCCTAGCGACAATTTGAATTGCACCCAGGCTGCCTTGCTTTATTATCGCCTGCGCCAGGTGGACCGCGACGGCACGTTCACCTTCTCGCCGGTAGCCACGGTGGTCGGCAGCGGCGTAGCTAAAGTGCTGCTCTTTCCAAACCCCGCGCACAGCTCCATCAGCTTCCTGGCCGCTGAGGCCACGCCCTACCGCGTGCTCAACCAGCTGGGTCAGTCCTTGCTGACGGGTACTGCCGAAGCCGGCTCACCCAGCATCAACATCGAGAAGCTGAGCCCCGGCCTCTACTTCCTGGAACTGCAGACCGCTACCGGCCGCATGGTGCAGAAGTTCGAGAAACAATAAATCACGGATTACGCGGATTTTAGCGGATTTCGCGGATTTTGTAGGCGATTATTTTTTCGCCACCTTATTCAACAAAACAAAAAGGCTTGCCAAATGGCAAGCCTTTTTTGATGATAATGCCCGGTCGGTAGTCGCCTACAAAATCCGCGAAATCCGCTAAAGTCCGCGTAATCCGTGATTAGACGGAGAAGCTTTCGCCGCAGCCGCACTCGCGCGAGGCGTTGGGATTGCTGAACTGGAAACCCTTGCCGTTGAGGCCATCGGAGAAATCCAGCTCGGTGCCGGCCAAGTAGAGAAAGCTCTTCATGTCGACCACCACGCGCACGCCCTTGTCCTCAAACTCCTGGTCCATGGGCCGCACCTCGTTGTCGAAGTCCAGCTTGTAGCTCAGGCCCGAGCAGCCGCCGCCGGCTACCGAGGCGCGCAGGCGAAACGTGTCGTCGAGGTTGGCGTCCTGAATCAGACGCGATACTTTTTCCTTGGCTTTATCCGAAACGGTAATCATGGCGGTAGGAGTGGTGCTTGCTCAACCAGCAAATAGGTTAATGAGCACGCAATTTAGACACATTATAAACAAGCGCGTGTGTCGCAAGGTTCACGCGCCGCCTCGGTGCCGTCAGGAGCTGGGGTTCAAGACCACGCTGAACACGGTAATCGTGTTCAAATCGCGGCCGAAATAGAGCTTGTCCAGCGCCTCGTACACGTTGTGAGCGCGGAAGTAGGAAGTGTGTAACTCCTTGTCGCCGTGAGCGCGCCATTGCACGGTGTATGGGCTTTCGTTATCACGGTAGCCGCGCACGTAAGCCAGCATCTTCTCCAGGCATTCTGCCTTGTCGCGGCCGGTTTCATAGCGAAACAAAAAGCTCTGCTGGTGCCGGGGACTCACCGTGATGAGGTCCAGCCGGGCCAATCCGTCCAACTCCCGAAACTCAAAGCGCAGTTGCTCGGCTTCCAGGCCGAGGTACTGCTGAATCTCGCGTTCCAGGCGCGCGGTTTCAAATTCGTCCATCAGGGGGTAAATTAAAAATTGAGAACTAAAAATTAAAAATGTTGGCGTTGACCGACATTTTTAATTTTTAATTCTCAATTTTTAATTGTCTTTGAATTAGTGGTGAGCCAGTTCCAGCGCGGGCAGGCCATTCTTCACGCGGTAATCCGAGATGGCCGACTTGATGGCATCCTCAGCCAGTACCGAGCAGTGGATTTTCACGGGCGGCAGGGCCAGCTCTTCCACAATCTCCATATTGTCGATGGCTAGGGCCTCGTCGATGGATTTGCCCTTGAGCCACTCCGTGGCCAGTGACGACGATGCGATGGCCGAGCCGCAGCCGAACGTCTTGAACTTCGCGTCGGTGATGGTGTTGGTGGCTTCGTCCACCTCAATTTGCAGGCGCATTACGTCGCCGCACTCGGGTGCGCCCACGAGGCCGGTGCCTACGTTCTTCTTGCTTTTATCTAGCGTACCCACGTTGCGGGGGTTGCTGTAGTGGTCGATTACCTTATCGGAATAAGCCATGGCTTTTTTGAATTAAGAATTAAAAATTAAGAATTAAAAATTGAGTTCTAACGCAAATGGGTCAAGCCATTTTTAATTATTAATTCTCAATTTTTAACTAAGGCGAAGCCTAGTGTTCGGCCCACTCGATTTTGCTCAAATCGATGCCTTCCTGGAACATCTCCCACAGGGGCGACATTTCGCGGAGCTTGGTTACGGCCTCTTTTACGTGGCCGATGGCGTAATCGATTTGCTCGTTGGTGGTGAAGCGGCTCAGGCCGAAGCGCAGGCTGCTGTGGGCCAGGTCGTCGCTCAGGCCCAGGGCCTTGAGTACGTAGCTAGGCTCCAACGAGGCCGAAGTGCAGGCCGAACCCGACGAAACCGCCAGGTCTTTCACGCCCATCATCAGGCCTTCGCCTTCCACGTATTTGAAGCTGATGTTGGTGACGTGCGGCAGGCGGTGCTCAATCGAGCCGTTTACGTACGTTTCCTCCATCGTCATCAGCTCTTTTTCGAGGCGGTCGCGCATCACGCTCAGGCGAGCGGTGTCGGCGTCCATTTCGAGGCGAGCCAACTCGCAGGCCTTGCCCAGGCCCACAATGCCAGGCACGTTGAGGGTGCCCGAGCGCATGCCGCGCTCGTGGCCGCCACCGTCCATCTGGGCGGTCACTTTCACCCGGGGGTTCTTGCGGCGCACGTAGAGCGCACCCACGCCCTTGGGGCCGTACATTTTGTGAGCCGTGAAGGCCATGATGTCGATGCCGTCGGCAATGACATCAACCGGGATTTTACCCACGGCCTGGGTGCCATCGGTCATGAACAAGGCACCGTGGCTGTGCGCAATGCGGGTGATTTCACGGATGTTATTTATCGTGCCCGTCTCGTTGTTGCCGTACATGATGCTGACCAGGATGGTTTCCGGCGTCATGGCAGCTTCCAGCTCTTCCAGGCTGATGAGGCCCTGCTCGTCCACGGCCAGGTAGGTCACGCGGCCACCCAGCTTCTCAATGTGCTTGCAGGTATCGAGCACGGCTTTGTGCTCGGTGGTACAGGTGATGACGTGGTTGCCCTTCTGGCTATACATCTCAAACACCCCCTTGATACCCAGGTTGTCTGACTCGGTAGCGCCCGAAGTGAAAATGATTTCTTTCGGGTCGCAATTGATGAGCTTGGCGATTTGCTCGCGGGCGTAGTCCACGCCTTCCTCGGCGGCCCAGCCGAAGGGGTGGTTGCGCGAAGCCGCATTGCCGAACACGTCGGTCAGATAAGGCATCATGGTCTCCAATACCCGCGGGTCAAGCGGCGTGGTGGCGTTGTTATCGAGGTAAATAGGGAGCTTCAGCATTGCGCGTAGCGGGATAGCAAAAAGTTAAACCAGTGAATCGTTGGTCGGTGTTAGAACACGGTTCGGGGGCAATCAGTTTTCTTTGGCCTCACAAAAGTAGACACAATCTAAATAAGGATATGCTCTACCCGCCGGCAGCGGTCCAAAATTCCTGGTAAATCAGGCTTCTTTGCCCGGTCAGTGCCATTTCTGCCCATCCATTCCATCCAATGATTACCAACCTCGAACACCTCGGCCTGGCCGTACACGACCTCGAAGCCGCCACGGCTCTCTACACCAACTTGCTCGGCGCGGCTCCTTACAAAAAGGAACATGTAGCCAGTGAGGCCGTGGACACGGTCTTTTTCCAGGTTGGCGGCTCCAAGATTGAGCTTCTGGCCGGCACCTCGCCGGATAGCGCCATCACGAAGTTCCTGGCTAAAAAGCCCGAGGGTATTCATCACGTCGCATTTGAGGTGGATGATATCCGGGCCGAGATGGCGCGACTGAAAGGGGAGGGCTTCGTATTACTAAATGAAGAGCCCAAGCGCGGGGCCGATAATAAGCTGGTGTGCTTTATACACCCCAAAAGCGCCGCCGGTGTATTGGTGGAGCTCTGCCAATCGCTGATTAGCGCTGATTAACCGTGATTTCGCTGATTCTTCACCAACCCTCATGTCATCGTTACTGGTGGAAGATTGGCAGTCCGGCTAAAAAAAAGCGCTATTCAGCACCCATCAATTCAATAATTCAGAACCGTGTTGCCCAGTAAAAAAAAGCAGCAAAATCACGGTTAATCAGCGTCAATCAGCGATATGAAATTCCTCCGTCAAGAAGTAGATGCCGCCGTGGATGCCCTGCTGCTTCAGCAAGTCATTCTTTATCCCACCGATACCGTGTGGGGCCTGGGCTGCGATGCCGAAGCACCGCCCGCCGTGCAGGAGCTGTATAAGCTGAAGGGCCGGCCGGAAGGCCAGCCCGGCATCGTGCTGGTGGCCGATTTGGCGATGCTGAAGCGCTATGTCGCCGAAGTGCCGGCCGAGCTGGAGGCGTTGCTGGCCGCCGATACGCGGCCCACTACGTACATTTTGCCGGCCAGTCGGGCCGTGGCCCCGGCACTGGTGGCGCCCGACGGTACGGTGGGCCTGCGGGTGGTGAAGGACGAGTTTTGCTTTAAAGTAGTGCGCCGGCTGGGGCACGGGCTGGTGTCGACGTCGGCCAATAAGGCGGGCGAGCCAACCCCGGCGGTGTACTCGGAAATTGACCCGGCGATACTGCGCGGGGCCGACCACGTGGCGAACTGGCGGCAGGACGATGCCACGCGCACCGCGCCTTCGCGGGTGGTGCGGCTGGGGGTCGGCGGGCAGGTGGAAGTAGTGCGGGAGTAGCAGAACGTGTACCCCGAAATTTCATTTCGGCTCCCCCAGAACGTGTACCCCGAAATTTCATTTCGGCTCCCCAGAACGACAACGGCCGGACGTTCCGGCGGCCGAAATGAAATTTCGGGGTACACGTTCTGGTGCCAGCGCCGAACTTTGCACCCATGAAGACGCCTGAACTGCCCGAGCTGCCCATTTTCCGGACCATTGCCGCCGCCGCGGCCGAGCTGAAGCAGCCGGCCTACGTGATTGGCGGCTACGTGCGCGATTTGGCGTTGGGCCGCGCCAGCAAGGATATCGACGTGGTGACGGTGGGCGACGGCATTGCGCTGGCGCAGGCCGTGGGCGCGAAACTGCCGGGCCGCGGCCGGGTGCAGGTGTTCAAGAACTTCGGCACGGCCATGCTGCCAACCAAGGAAGCCGGCGACATCGAGTTTGTGGGAGCCCGCAAGGAAAGCTACCGCGCCGACAGCCGCAAGCCCGAGGTGCAGGCCGGCACGCTGGAAGAGGATTTGGCCCGGCGCGACTTCACCATCAATGCCCTGGGCCTGAGTTTGAACCCCGAAGATTTCGGGGCGCTCGTGGACCGCTACGAGGGCATGAAGGACCTGGCCAGCAAAACCATTCGCACGCCGCTGGGGCCGGATGTGACGTTCTCCGACGACCCACTGCGGATGATGCGGGCCGTGCGCTTCGCCTCGCAGCTGGGCTTTGATATTGAGCCCGACACGTTCGATGCAATCATTCGGAATAAGGACCGGATAAAAATCGTGTCGCAGGAGCGGATTACCATCGAGCTGAACAAGATTATCGAGTCGCCCACGCCGAGCTACGGCTTCAAGCTGCTCTTTCAAACCGGGCTTTTGCAGCTCATCTTTCCGAAGATGGCGCTGCTGCACGGCGTGGAAAAAGTGGGCACCCATGCCCACAAAGACAATTTCTACCACACCCTGCAAGTGCTGGATAACGTGGCTGCCGCCGGCGGCGACCTGTGGCTGCGCTGGGCCGCCGTGCTGCACGACATCGCCAAGCCCGCCACCAAGCGCTACTTCCCCAAAGTGGGCTGGACGTTTCACGGCCACGAGGACAAAGGGGCGCGCTGGGTGCCGGGCATCTTCACGGAGCTGAAACTGCCGCTGGGCGAGGAAATGCGCATGGTGCAGAAACTGGTGAAGCTGCACCTGCGCCCCATCGCGCTGGTGAAGGAAACCGTGACCGACTCGGCCGTGCGCCGCCTGCTGTTCGAAGCCGGCGACGACATTGACCGCCTCATGCTGCTGTGCCGGGCCGACATTACCAGCAAGGACCACGAGCGCAAGGCCCGCTACCTGCGCAATTTTGGCGAGGTGGAAGAAAAGTTGAAGGAGGTGGAAGAAAAAGACCACCTGCGCAGCTTTCGGCCCGTCATTACCGGCGAAATCATCATGGAAACCTTCGGGCTGAAACCCTCGCGGCAAGTGGGCGAGCTGAAGGAAGCCGTGATGGAGGCCATTCTGGAAGGCACCATTAAAAACGAAATGGAGCCAGCCCTGGCCTTCCTGTTGCAGCAGGGAGGGGCTATGGGACTGGCTCCGGAAGGAGGCCTCGTTCACTCACCAAACTAAGCCTGACTTCTTTTTTCTCTCGCAAGATAGACGCAGGTATACGGATAACATTGCCCACGGATTAATTAATCCGATAAATAGGGAGGCAGAAGCTGAGCACAAGTAGCAGAGCTGCCTGTCAGCTACTTATCGGCCGCTTTGGCTGCTTGTTTTTTACAGGCGCTTGATGCTGGAAGGGCCGGTGGCATCGAGCTTCACGCGGGCGGGCTGGCCGCTGTAGGCCACTTCGCTGGCGCCCACGGCATCGCCTTCCAGGCTTTCGGTCACGTTGAGGCGGGCCTTGCACACGCCGGCAATGGATACTTTGCTGTTCCGGGTTTTGAGGTTGGCTCCGGCCAGCTCGCAGGCACCGGCGGCGTCCAGGTCGAGGTTGTCGGCGTTGCCGGTGGCGGTGGTGCGGCAGGCACCGGCCTGCTCCAGCTTCAGGGTGCCGTAGCTGCCATTGAGGCGCAGGTGGCTGGCGCCGGTCTGCTCCACGCGCAGCTCGTCCTGGCGTTCGAAGCCGCCGAGGTCGGCGTGCACGGCCCCGGCCAGCTCCAGGCGGCTCACGCTGGGCATTTCGATGCGGATGAGCACCCGGCGCTGCTTGCGGTTCCAGTCGCCGCCAAAGAAGCTGGTGCTGCTGCGGGGGCGAATCTGCAGCTCGTCGCCATCGCGCTCCACGCGCATATCTTTCAGGGCTTTGTCGTCGCCGCCAGCCTCTATTTTGAAGGAGTCGCCGCGGCGCACCACCACCCGGTAGCCGCCGGCCACGCTCACCCGCGAGAACCCGGTTTCCTCAAACGTGCGGCGGGCGCTGCCGTAGCTGCCCAGGTCGGTATCGAAGGACGGGGCCCCGCCGTAGTTGAGCGAGAGGCCGCTGCTGTTGGCGCGGTCGTTGCCGTCGGCATCCTCGTCGCTGTTGTCGCTGTCGGCATTGTCGTCGTCGTCGCTGTCAATATTGATGTTCACATTGCCATCGTTCTCGTCGTCGCGGCCCAGCTGTTCGGCGGTGCAGCCGATGCACTCCAGCTTGTTGCCGCGCAGCTGGTAGCGGTGCTGCGCGGGGTCTTCTGGGCGGCGGTTGCCCACAAAGTCGTCGTCATCAAGCAGGTTATAAGCAAAGTCCCGGCTCATGCGGAAGGTGCGGTCGCGGGGCAGGCGAATGGTGAGGGCTAGGTCCTGCTTGCGGAACGAAGCGCCGGGCAGGAAGGAGAAATGGTCGTCGAACACCAGCGAGGAATCGCCGCTGGGGCGCACCGTGTAGTCGATGGTAGTGAGGGCGGTGCGGCGGGCTACCTCTTCGCTGGGGCCTTTGGCACCCAGCGTGCGCAGCACTTCCACGGTTTTGCCGCTGTCGGCGGCGGCCAGACGCACATTCACGCGCTGGTCCCATTCGCGGTCTACGTGGCGGGAGTCCAGCATCAGCACGGGCGTGGTGAGGGCGGGGTAGCGCTCCAGCTGTTCTACTTCGGCATTGTACTGGTACTGGCGGCTCTGGCGGGCAATGGTCATGGTCAGGCCAACGACGCTCAGTAGCCACAGGCCCAGCAGCGACAAGCTCACGGTGCGGGGCACCAGGGTGCGCTTAAAAAGCAGGTTGAGTCCGCCCAGCAGCATCCACAGGGCCGGAATGCCGGCGGCCAGGAACCCGGCCAGCAGACCCCAGGCCGGAATCCCGTTGAGCAGCACGTGGGCGGGTACGTCGCCGGCCACGATGTTTTCAGAGTTTGGAATCAGGCCAATGCCCGCGCCCAGCATGATGGCCAGCATCAGCAGCAGCGAGAAGCCGCCAATTGTGAGCAGCACGCCGGCCGCAATGCGAATGGCTGAGCCCACAAAGTTCACCAGCGGCTGCAGGCCGCGGGCCGCATCCTCTACAAAAGCGCCCACCGGGCGGTTGGTGGTGGTAGGGCCATCGGCGAAAGCATTGTTGCGCACGCTGCTATCGAAGCTTTCGAGGGTCATGGCGTCGCCGCGCATCCGGAGCTTGTCCGAAACCGTTTTGGCCTCGGGCAAGACTATCCAGAGAATGACGTAGAGCAGGAAGGTGAAGCCGCCCGCAAAGAGGCCGGCCAGCAATACCACCCGCACCAGGGTCACATCAATGTTGAAGTAGGCGGCCAGGCCGGCGGCTACCCCGGCTACTTTGCCCGTGCCGGTATCGCGAAACAAGCGGCGGCCGGCCAGCGGACCCGAGTTCAGCAGGGCCTCCGGATGGGCGGGGGCATCGTAGCGCTTGGGCAGTACAATCCAGAGTACGATGTAGCCCAGCACGGCCCAGCTGCCCAGCTGTAGGTTGAAGCGGAAGTCGCCGTCTTCGAGGATGCGCCACACGGCGGGCGACAGAAGGGCCGTGACCACGAAGCCCAGGCGAATCCAGAGGGGATTTACGGCGAAGTATTGGGCAATGCCGGCGGCTACGCCCGCAATCTTGCGGTTGGCCATGTCGCGGTACAGCCGCTTGGGTTCGGCTGAAGCACCTGCTGCCGCCGCGCCGGGGCCGAAAGGACCTTTGGAACCAAAAGTGCCCTCGGGGCCAAAAGGACCTTTGGTGCCGAAAGCGCCCTCGGGACCAAACGTGCTGCCGCTTGCGGCGGGCTCGGTGGCTTCATCGTCCTCGTCGGCATCGGGGGCGAAGTCGCTCACCCGGCCCATCTTGGCGGTCATGGCCTGCACGTCTTCCAGCGAAATAACCTGCTGGGTAGGGGAGAGGCGGGCCGAAAACAGCTCGGCGATGCGGCCTTCGATGTCGGCTACGATGTCTTCGTGGCCGCGATAGTTGGCAAAGTGGGCTTTCACCTCGGCCAGATAGCGGCTGAGGACGTCGAAGCCATCTTCCTCGATGTGGAAGATGATGCCCTGCAAATTGATGCTGATGTTCTTTTTCATGTGAAAGAAGGCCGAACGGGCCGATTGAATGCTGGTGAGTGAAGCAGAAAAGAAGGCGTGGTGCTAGCGGCTATCCCCTGGCGGCCGGCTGTGGCGGATGATGCCCACCGAAGTGGCCATTTCCTCCCAGGTATCGCGCAGCTCGGCGAGAAACTGGCGGCCGGCATCGGTCAGGGTGTAGTACTTGCGGGGTGGGCCGCTGGTGCTTTCTTTCCAGACATAGTCCAGCAAAGCGGCGTTTTTGAGGCGGGTTAGCAGCGGGTAGAGCGTGCCCTCCACCACTATCATGCGGGCCGAAGTCAGTTCCTCCAACATATCGGAGGCGTAGGCTTCGCCGCGGGCGATGATTTCCAGGATGCAGAATTCAAGGATTCCCTTGCGCATCTGAACCTGGGTGTTCTCGAGTTTCATGGGCGAGTTGGATGACTAGTGGGTGAGAAACAGTACAAATGTATGGTAGGTACTTTGTAACGCAAGGTACTGGATGAATAATTCAATTAAAACCATCAAAATGATTTGCTATACATTGATAATCAGCAATAAAAGTTTTTGAAATAAAGCAGCTGAATGTCATGCCGAGCGTAGCCGAGGCATCTCGCATGGGTCGGTAGCCTAATTGTTGTCGCGGTATTGATTAGTGGTGGCACGCGAGATGCCTCGGCTGCGCTCGGCATGACGTTCGTATTCCCAGGGTTGTCGTTTAGGCCCAAATCCATAATTGGCCCGAAATTGGCAGGCCCGAGCGCACTATAATGAAGTAACTTGCGTTCCGTCCGCGCAATTCGTACCCGCTTTCCAATTATCCTATGCTCCAGCTTTCCTCTGCCGCCCGTGGGCTGCTTCTTCTGGGTGTTTCTGCGGCGCTGGCGCTGCCCGCCGCCGCCCAGTCGACCAAAACCCCCAAATACAGCAACGAATTTTTGAATCTGGGCGTGGGAGCCCGGGCCCTGGGCATGGGCAAAGTGCAGGTGAGTCTGGCCGACAATGCCACCGCCGGCTATTGGAACCCGGCGGGCCTGACCAACCAAACCCACAAGTACGACGGCGTGCTGATGCACTCCGAGCTGTTTTCGGGCGTGGTGAAAAACGACTACGCGGCCTTCTCCATGCCGCTCGACGACAAGAGTGCCATTGGGGTGAGCGTGCTGCGGCTGGGCGTGGATAACATTGCCGATACCCGCAACCTCGTGAACGAGTACGGCTACATCGATTACAGCAAAATCGAGTATTTCTCGGTGGCCGATTACGCCCTGCTGCTGTCGTACGCCCGCAAGATTAGCCGCGTTGAGGGCTTGAGCGTGGGGGCCAACGGCAAAATTATTTACCGCAACATTGGCAAGTTTGCCACCGCCTACGGCTTCGGCTTCGATGCGGGCGTGCAGTACAACCACAAGGGCTGGAACCTGGGCCTGATGGCCCGCGACATCACCACCACCTTCAACGCCTGGAATATCAACTCGGCCGAGTTCCGCAAGGGTGTCAACAGCCAGGTAGCAATCGGCAGAGACTCCATCCGGAAAAACAGCACCGAAATCACGCTGCCGCGCTTCGTGCTGGGCGCGGGCCGGCGCTTCGATTTGCCCAAGCAGTTCTCGGCCCTGCTGGCCGTCGACATCGAAGCCACTACTGATGGTCAGCGCAACACGCCCATCTCCACCCGCGGGGTGAGCGTGGACCCGCGCGTGGGCCTGGAGCTGGGCTACAAAAACCTGGTATTTCTACGCGGCGGGGCTGGCAACTACCAGAAAATACAGGACTTTGCAGTCAACAGCAACGGCACGTACAACAGCAGCTGGAAAGGCCAGTATACCCTCGGGGCCGGGGTAGCCGTGAGCGGCCTGCGCGTGGACCTGGCCCTGTCGCGTCTGGCCGTGGAGACACTGAGCAGCCCCTCGCAAACCAACTCGCTGATAGTATCGTTGGGCTACGCCTTCAAATAAAAGATTGAACAAGGAAAAGAAGCCCTCAGCCTCAGGCTGGGGACTGATTGGGAATAGTTAAAAACGAATGTTATGACTAAAAAATACCATCAGCTGCCCAGTGGCTGGGCTATAGTGGCAGTGCTCTTAGGGCTGCTATTGAGTGGCCCGGCCGTGCAGGCGCAGTCGGGCCCGGTGGGCAACGAATGGATTGTGCCGGGTCAGCAGTACTATAAAGTGAAAATAGTCCGTGATGGACTTTACAAGCTAAACTATCAGTACTTAACCCAGGCGGGTATTACCGGCGTAGCGCCCAGCCAGCTGCAAGTCTGGCGGCGCGGGCGCGAGCTGGCCCGGTACGTGGGCGGCAACGCCGCCGTGCTCGACCCGACGACGTTTCTGGAGTTTTATGCCGTGCGTAACGATGGCCGGCTCGATGCGGAGCTGTACAAGGACCCGGCCGCGCAGCCGCATCAATTCTATAGCTTTTACACCGACACGGCCAGCTACTTTATTACCTGGGCCGTGGGCAGCGCCGCCCGGCCCGGCCGGGCCATGAGCCAGCCAGTGGCAGCCGGTGGCACCGCTCAGCCACATTGGCTTACCAGTCAGGTCAACCTCAAAGTCAACATCTTTCTCGATGCTCCACCAATCCAATTTACTTTCCTGCCGTGGTTAGAGCCCGGGGAAGGCTTTTTTGGGGGCGGAACCAACACTGTTGACTCCGACTCCATCATTCGGAACGTAGCCCCAACCGGCCCGGCTCCTATGCTGGAAGTGGCCATGTTCGGGGCTAATACGCTGGCTCATGCCACCGAAGTACTGGTGGTAACGCCAGCCGGCACGCAACGGAGCCTGGGGGTGATTCGGTGGACCGGCCGCACCCGGGGCATTCGCCGGTTTCAGCTGCTGCGCTCCGATGTGAGCCCCGCCGGCCGGGTTCGGGTGATGTACCGGTTAGACGCCTCCGCGCTGCCGGGCGATAACTACTACGCCGCGTACCTGCGCGTGGTGGCTCCACAGCTCAGCCGCTGGTTTCCGAACCGGCGTAGCGTCAGCTTCCAGAACGACTCGCTGCTGGCGGGGCCCGCCACCTACGAGTTTGAGGCCGACTCTATTCCCGCTACCGTGGTTGGCTTTGATGTCCAGGATTTAGCTAACGTACAGCGGATAGTGAGTGTCCCGGGCAGCACGGCTACCCGGCGGCGGTTCGTGTTTCCGGCCGCCACCGCGGCCGCTACGCGCCGCTTGCTGCTGGCCGACGAAGCCTTTCCGGCCGTGCCGCCGCTGCCGGCCCGTCGCGTGCGCTTTCGCGCCATCAACCCGGCCGCGTCCACGTTCATCATCATCACGCACCCGCAGCTGATGGGCCCTGCCGCGGGCGTTCCCAACGCTGCCCGGGCCTATGCCAACTACCGGGCCTCGGCGGCCGGCGGCAGCTACGACACGCTGATGGTGATTTCCCAGCAGCTCTACGACCAGTTCAACTACGGCGAAAAATCGTGGCTGGCGCTGCGGCACTTTTCGCGGTGGATGGCGGCGGCCAGCCCGGTGGGCAGCAACCGCTACCTGATGTTGCTGGGTAAGGGTATTGTGCCCAGTGAGCGGGTGAATGGTGCTCATTTCGCTCGCAATGGGGAATTTGGGGTGGATTTGGTGCCCGCCAGCTCGCGTGCGGTTTCCGACAACCTGCTCACGGCCGATTATATGAACGACGATTTTGTGGCCAAGCTGCATACCGGCCGCCTCAACGTGACCACCCCCCAGCAGGTGATGACGTACTTCAACAAATTGACTTCCCACGAACGGCTGGGGACCGAGCCGTGGCGCAAAAACGTTCTTCACCTGGTGGGCGGGTACGATGCGAACGAAACAGCAGAGTTTAAGTCATACCTGGATGCCGGCAAGGTTCGGGTGGAGCGGCCCTTTCTGGGCGGGCGCGTCACTACCGAATCGCGCATCACCCCCAACCGCTTGCCAGTCAGTATCGACATTTCGGCGCAGCTCAATGCCGGTCTTGCGATGATTACTTACTTCGGCCATGCGTCATCCACAAGCTTCGCACTCAATTTTGGTGCTCCCTCCACTGCTCCGAACTATACGAATACCGGAAAGTACCCTTTCCTTTTCCTGAACGGCTGCGCGGCCAATGCTACCTATACCCAGGGATATACCGTTGTTCAGGACTGGCTGCTGGCTGAGCAAAAGGGGGCCCTGGGCTCGCTGGCGGAGTCTGGTTTCAGCTACGCGACCCAACTGAGTATTGCCCAGGACTCGCTCTACAAACTGCTCTTCAACGACCCCCGGTGGTACGGCAAGCCGATTACGGTGGTACACGATGAGTCGGTGCGGCGGCTGCAGGGGAGTCTCTTTTTCAATAATGAGCCTGGGATTGAGCAGCTGCTCGGCACGGGCTGGCAGGGCGACCCCACGCTGGCACTGTTTGCGCCTCCCCGGCCGGACTTCATCGCCAGCGCGGCCACGGTTTCGGTTACGCCATCGGCCGGGCAGGGGCCGGTGCGGGCGGCCTCGGCCGATTTCGTGCTGAATGTGGGCGTGGCTAACCCTGAAAAAATTACCTACGAACCGTTGCAGATTCAGGTAACGCGCATTTTCCCGTCGGGCTCGGGCCGCCCCAACCAGGTGTACCCGCTCGTGACGGTGCGGCAGTCCTGGCGGGCCGACACCACCTACGCCCTCACGCTGCCCAACGCCGTGGGTGTGGGCGGCACCAGCACCTTCCGGGTAGTGCTGGACCCCAATAACCTGGTGCTGGAAAAGAACGAAACCAATAACACGGCTCAAATCGACTTCTCCTTTCTGCAAGGTGGCCTGACGGTAATCAACCCCACCGAATTCGCCATTTCCACCACCAACCAGCCCCGTTTGGTGGTGCAGTCCAACGACCCGCTGGGTGCCCAGCGCGTGTATGAGTTTGAAATTGATACGGTGGCCACGTTCGACCGGGCCGTGCAGCGCACCACCGTGTCGGCGGGCGTGGTGGCCGAGTGGCGGCCCACGCTGCCGGCCACGCTCGGCCAGCGCGACAGCCTGGTGTGGTACTGGCGGGCGCGTTTCCAAACCCCCGGCCCGCTGGAGGACGGCAGCTGGGCCACCTCCTCGCTGCGCGTGATTCCGAATAGCCCCGGCGGCTGGTCGCAGAGCCACTACACGCAGTTCAAGCGCGATGCGCGCACCGGCGTGGAGGTGAATGCCCCCACGGGCCGCTGGACATTTGTGAATACCCGGGTGCCGCTGACGCTGCGCACCCGCGGGGGCGGTGCGCCACGCAGTGCCGCTACGTTTAGTACGCTGGTGGGGGCGGGAATCAATATTCAGACGGCCGCCGGTCTGGCTTCGGTGAGTGGCTGTGGCATCCTTTCGCCCAACCTGCTGGTGGCCGTTTACAACCCTGCCTCGCTGCGGCCGGTGGCCATGCCAGCCAGCTTCCAGCGGTGCGGTCAGGCCCCGGACTACTTCTATTACTTCTCCACTACCGACGCGACCACCCCGCGGGATACCCTCGACAACCTGAACTACAGCACCGTACGGCAGCAGCAGCTCGACGCCTTTCTCACGGCCGTGCCCGCCGGCTCGTACGTGGCGGTGGTGTCGACTAACCGCTTGCGCTACACCCTGCTGCCGGCTGCGCTGAAAGCGAAGCTGCAAACCCTGCTCGGCTCGCAGCTTATCACCCAGCTCAACGATGGAGAGCCGTTGGCCCTGCTGGGCCAGAAGCTGAGTGCCACCACCGGCCGCCTGGTGCATGAGCGTGGCCCTGACCGCAGCAACGTAACCATCCTGCCCTACAACCAAACCATTGAGCTGCGCGACACCCTGCAACGACCCAGCAGCTCGGGCCGGGTGGTTTCGACGCGTATTGGCCCGGCCAAAGAGTGGCTGAACCTGTATAGCACCATCAAGCGCATTACGCCCGATGCCCGGCACCAGCTGAGCGTGGTAGCCATCGACACGCTGGGCCGCGAAACCGTGGTATTGCCCCGCGTGACGCTGGCCACGCAGCCGCTGGGAGCCTTGATTTCGGCCGTGCGCTACCCCTACCTGCGCCTGGAGCTGGAGCTGGCCGATACCGTGACCCGCGTGCCCCCGCAGCTGATAGAGTGGCTGGTGACCTCGCGGGGCCTGCCCGAAGGCGTGGTGCGCCGCGACCTGGTGGCCGCTGCCGACTACGACCCCGCCAAGCTGGCCCTGGGAGTTGCTACCACGGGCTTCCTCGATTTTCCGGTGAAGTTCCAGAATATCTCGGACGAAGCTTTTCTCGCTCCTTTGAGCACCCGCATCAATGTGCGCGATGTGAGCCAGCCCACCCGCCCGGTGGTGGCTACCGCACTGGTGCCCTCGCCGGCGCTGGCCCCCGGCACTACGCTCACCCTGCCCGTGCGCCTCAGCCTGGCGGGTAAGTTTGGCACATTCGTTACCGAAGTAGTGGTGAACCCGCGCCTGCAGCCCGAACAGATTTATTCCAATAACGAGTTGACCCTCGCCCCCTTCTCGGTGCAGGACAACAACGTGCCGCCCACCTTGGATGTGGCCTTTGACGGCCGCCATATCCTGAACGGGGAGCTGGTGTCGCCCACGCCCACCATCAATATTCAGCTCAGCGATGAGGACCGGATACGCCAAATCACTGACCGGTCGGTGTTCACCGTGACCCTCACCCGGCCCGGTGGCACGCCCACGCTGGTCGACCTGAACAACAGCGCCGAAGTGGCTTTCAGCGTGAACGTTACCCAGGGCAGCGTGGCGACGCTGAAATACGAGCCCGGCAAAAGCAAGCCCCTCGCCGATGGCATGTATACGCTGCGCGTGCAGGGCCGCGACCCCAGCAACGCCAGCGCCGGCTCGCAGGAGCTACAGGTGAAATTCGAGGTCGTGAATGCCTCCAAAATTACCAACGTGTACCCGTACCCGAACCCGGTGGTGAACAAAGCCCGCTTCGTGTTCACGGTGACGGGCCAGACGCTGCCCACCAATATGAAAATCCAGATTATGACCCTCACGGGCCAGGTAGTGCGCGAGCTCTACATGAGCGACCTGGGTCAGCTGCACATCGGCAACAACATCACCGAGAATGCCTGGGACGGTACCGACAGCTACGGCGACCGCCTGGCCAATGGCACCTACCTCTACCGCGTGGCCCTCGACGACCCCAACGGGCAGTTTGGCCGCCGCGATACGGCCGGCGATAAAGCCTTCAAAAACGACTGGGGCAAGCTGGTGCTCATGCGGTAATTTTAATGAGTGAATGGGTGAATGAGTGAAGTTGCTGTTTGACCTGCGCATATGGCGCAAGCTGAACAGCAACTTCACTCATTCACCCATTCACCCATTAAACTTACCGCCGCCGCAGCGTCACGAAGCTGAAGGCGTAGGCGTGCCGCTCGTCGGCCTCGTGGCGCTCGCGGGTTTCTTCGCGCCAGTCGGTGGGGCTGAGGTCGGGGAAATACGCGTCGCCTTCGAAGGAGTGATGGACTTCGGTGAGGTAGATGACATCGGCGGCGGGCAGGGCTTCGCGGTAGATTTCGCCACCCCCAATCACGCACACCTCCTCGTCCAGCTCGTGGGCGCGGGCCAGGGCATTGAGCACTGATGCCGCCGTTTCGCAGCCGGGCGCGGTCCAGTCGGCCTGGCGCGTGATTACGATGTTGGGGCGCTTGGGCAGGGCGCGGCCCAGGCTGTCGTAGGTGCGGCGGCCCATCACAACAGGGTGCCCCAGGGTGAGGCGTTTAAAGTGCCGAAGGTCGTCGGGGAGGTGGCTCCAGGGCAGCTCGCCTTTGTACCCAATAACCCCGTTTTCAGCAACTGCGACGACGAAAGAAACCATATATTTTTGGTTGTTTAACAGTGAGGAATTAACAACGAGAACCGTAGCCCGAGGACCCCGAAATTTCATCTCGGCGCGTTGGACGATTCCTGTCGGAGTCGTTCGCGCGGGCCGAAATGAAATTTCGGGGTACTCGGGCTAGGCCGGCAGCTTGAAGCCGCGTAGCAGCTCGGCCACCGGCATCCGCTTTTTGCCTTCGAGCTGCACGTCGAGCAGGTCGAGCCAGGCATCGGCGGCGGCCACGCGCAGGTAGGTTTTGCCATCGGAAGCCCAGGTGCCGGGGGCGGCCAGGGGCCCGGTAGTAGCATCGGGCACGGCGGCCTGAGCCCGGAATATTTTCAGCATGCGGCCATCCGTGAGCGGGGCGAAGGCCGTGGGAATGGGGGAGAGGCCCCGCACCCAGTTCACGAGGTCGGCGGCGGGGCGGGCGAAATCGAGCCGGCCGGTTTCCTTCTGAATCTTGGGCGCCGGGCGCAAAGCCTCCCCCTGCACTTGCGGAATGCTGGGCGCGGTGCCGGCCGCGATGGCCTCCACCGAGCGGCGGGCCAGGGCGGCCCCGGCCGTTTTCAGCTTGTCGTAGAGGCTGCCGAAATCATCCTCGGGCGCAATGGCCACCCGGTCCTGAAAAATCAGGTCGCCGGTGTCAATCTCATGCCGCAGGAAGAACGACGTGACCCCCGTTTCCTGGTCGCCGTGCATCAGGGCCCAGTTGATGGGGGCCGCGCCCCGGTACTGCGGCAGTAGCGAAGCGTGAATGTTTATCGAACCCAGGCGGGGCATGTTCCACACGGCCTCGGGCAGCATGCGGAAGGCCACCACTACCTGCAAATCGGCGGCGTAGTTTTTGAGCTCAGCCTGAAACTCCGGCGACTTCAGGTTGGTGGGTTGCAGCACGGGCAGGCCGTGGGCTTCGGCGGCCACCTTCACGGCCGAGGCCTGGAGCTGGCGGCCGCGCCCCGCTGGCCGGTCCGGGGCCGTGACGACGGCCACCACCTGCCCGCCCGGCCAGGCCAGCAGGCTTTCCAGGGTGGAAACGGCGAAATCGGGCGTGCCCATGAATACGATATTCAGCATGTAAGTTGTTGTTAGTATTGTTGTTATAGCAGTTTTGAAATTCATGTACCCAGTTAAAAGTTGAGAGTTAAAAGTTAAAAAATCAAACAGATTGGGTTTTAACTTTTAACTCTCAACTTTTAACTGGGTACACCAATAGAATAACTGCTGTAGTTGCGCTTAGCTCGTTGTCAGGTCGTGCAATGGTGTCACCGGCAAAAAACGAGCGACTGACAACGGGCACCTGACAACTATTTTTCCGGGTACAACAAATATTTCTTCCGCAGGGCTTTAAACCTGCCCAGGCCCGGCTCCCAGGAAGCACGGATTTCAGCCTCGGTTTTGCCGGCGATAATCTGCTGGCGCAGGGCGGCGGTGCCGGACAGCTCCTCGAAATACTTGCCGAAGAAATGGGTTTTGTCGGTGCTTTGCTGGTAGAAATCGAGCAAATAGCTCAGCACCAACCGGCCCGCGTCGCGGGTAGCGGCCTCGGCCAGGTTGAGGCCGTAGCACGGCTGGCCCTTCAGGGGCGGGCTGGGCGAGCCTGCGTTGGGCTGGGGTGTGAACGAGTAGGGCCGCGTGCCGGGCTGGGTGGGCCCGCCAATTACTTCAAACGGCGTGGCCGTGCCCCGGCCCACGCTGATGTTGGTGCCCTCAAACAGACAGATGCTGGGGTAGAGCGCCACGGCGTGGTCGGTGGGCAGGTTGGGGGAGGGGCGCACGGGCAGGTGGTAGGCCGTGGCGTGGGTGTAGCCTTTGGCCATCGGTACGACGGTGAGGCGGCACTTCCGGCCCCCGGTCAGCCACTTTTCGCCGTTGAGCATAGTGGCCAGCTCGCCCACCGTGAGGCCGTGGGCAATGGGCAGCGGGTCCATACCCACGAAGGATTTGTGAGCCGGCTCCAGGATGGGGCCGTCCACGAGGTCGCCGTTGGGGTTGGGGCGGTCGAGCACCAGCACGGCTTTGTTCTGCTCGGCGGCGGCTTCCATCACGTAGTGTAGCGTGCTGATGAAAGTATAGAACCGCGCCCCCACGTCCTGAATATCGAACACCAGCACGTCCACGTCGGCCAGCATTTCGGGGGTCGGCTTCTTGGTTTTGCCGTACACTGAGCGCACGGCCACGCCGCTGCGGGCGTCGCGCCCATCCTTAATAGTGGCTCCATCGGCCTCCTCGCCCCTAAACCCGTGCTCGGGGGCGAAGATGGCCGTCACGTTCACGCCCCGCGCCCGTAGGGTGTCCACCAAAAAAGCCGTGCCCACGCGGGAAGTCTGGTTGATGACCAGGCCCACGCGCTTGCCTTTCAATTGGGGCAGGTAGCTGGCCATTTGTTCGGCCCCGACCACCACCCGCGCAACGGGCGGTGGGGTGTTCAACGTATGGGCCTGCGCCGGGGCCGGGCCGGAAGCCGGCGGGCGGGCGGTGCCGCAGGCCGGCAGGGCCAGCAGCAGCGATAACGTGAATTTAGCGGAAATGCCAATCATAAATGGGAAGGAAAGCAGTTGAAACAAAGCAGGTTTGGGGGATGCCCCCGGCAGGTACTGGCCGGAGTGCGGCTGGTACCGCCGCAAAACGTAGCTTTACGGTCGAATAATGAATGTCGCCCGCTACATCTCGCAGAAGATTGACGGGGGAGCCGACTCCGGCTCCTTCACCTCTTCGGTTACAAAAATAGCCATCATCAGCATTGCCATGGGCTTGGCGGTGATGATTGTGTCGTTTGCCATCCTGCAAGGGTTTCGGAACGAGATTCAGAACAAGATTTTCTCGTTCGGGGCGCACCTGCAAATCTCGCGCTACGATACCAACCAATCGTTGGAGGTAGCCCCGATTAACGGGCCGCGCCTGGTGGAGCAGCTGCACCGGTTTCCGGAAGTGAAATCGACGCATCCCTTCGCCGTGAAAACGGCCATCATCAAAACCAAGGATGAGGTGCTGGGCGTGGTGCTGAAGGGCATTTCGGAGGGCGACGGTGTTTCGCCGATGCGCGAGAATCTGGTGGCGGGCAAGTTTCTGAGCTACCCCGATTCGGCGGCGAGTGATGACGTGCTGGTGTCGCGCAAGGTGGCCGACAAGCTGCGGCTGGCCGTGGGCGACAAGGCGCTGTTCTACTTCATCCAGAACCCGCCGCGCATTCGGCAGTTTCGGGTCAGCGGCATCTATTCTACCGGCCTCGATGAGTTTGATGAAGTGTACGTCATCGGCGATATTCGCCAGATTCGCGAGCTGAACTCGCCGGCCTGGGCCGACTCGCTGGTGGGCGGCATGGAGGTGGTGCTGAAAGATTTCGTGACGCTGGACCGCACCGAGCAGTCCCTCCTTGAGCAGCTGCCCTACGACCTCAAAATTGATAAAATCACGGACCAGTACGCCCAGCTGTTCGACTGGTTGCAGCTGCTGAACCGCAACGTGATTATTTTCCTGATTCTGATAATTTTCGTGGCTACGTTCAACATGGTGGCCACCATCTTTATCATGATTCTGGAGCGCACCAACATGATTGGAATTCTGAAAGCGCTGGGCGCGACGGACAATCAGATTCGGCGGATGTTCTTTTTCCGGGGGCTGTCGCTCACGGTGCGCGGCATGCTGATTGGTAACGCGGTGGCGGTGGGTTTCTGCGCCATCCAGTACTACTTCCACGTCATTCCCCTCGACCCCGAGAACTACTACATGGACCGCGTGCCGATTTCCTGGGACCCGCGCATGCTCATTCTGCTGAACGTGGCCACGTTCGGGGCCTCGCTGCTGGCCGTGCTGGTGCCCACGTACCTGATTTCGCGGATTAAGCCAGTGGTGGCCATCAAATTCGACTAGGGATTAGTCCGCCGGAACTGGGAACGAAAAGGAACGTCATGCAGAGCGCAGCCGAAGCATCTCGCGTGTGGTAGTAATCCAATCGTTGAACGATGCGAGTGAGATGCTTCGGCTGAGCGGACGACAGATGAGCATGACGTGCTTTTCTAATCGAGGACGCTACACTGCAACACCAGGTTCGGGTTGGGGCACAAGACTTCCCACGCAGCGCGCTCGCTGGGCGGGGCCACGCCGGGAAAGTCGCCCACCCACCCCTGCATATCGGCCATTAATTGAAAATGCAGATGTGCGGGCCAGTCGCCGTTTTCGGGGAAGGGGCCAACGGTGGCAAATGCTTCACCTTTTTCGAGGACCTGACCCACGCGCAACGCCCGCCACTCCTGGCGGCTGAGGTGGCCGTAGAGGCTGTAGAAAACCGTGCCTTCCAACTCGTGCTGGAGGATGACGGTGGGCCCGTAATCGCCGAAGTTGTCGTTGTCGGCCAGGCTGTGGATGGTGGCGGGCAGCGGGGCCAGCACCGGCGTACCGGCGGGCAGCCACACGTCCACGCCCAGGTGCAGGGAGCGGGCCTCGGGCACCGCGCCGGGCCCGAAATGCTGGCTGCGGCGGTAAATCACGCGGTTTTCGAGGTAGCCGCCCACGCCGATGGTGGCGTGCTGCGCGGCCAGTAACTCCTCTACCAGCACGGCGAAATCGGCCGTGTTGCGCAGGTCGGCAGTGGCTACGCGTGGGTTGTTGGCGGTGAAATCGAGGCGGGTGACGGCGGGGCTGTTGAGGTCGACGGGCAGCACGGGGCCGAAGTCGGCTTGGTGGCGCTGGAGCAGGGCAGTGAGCAAAACGAGAAAGAGGGAATAAAAGAGTGAGTGAAACCGTGGGCGGCAGTAGGCCCGTAGCCCAAGCGGCAAGTTACCTTTGCTGCGCAAGTTGGCCCGGCGGCCTTCACTTTTGGCGACTTTTTTTGTTAACGATTTACCGGAAGCGCGACGGGACTCCCCGGCTCCCGTTTTCCGCCATTTATTCATTCGCTACTTACCCGATGTACCAAACCCTGACCGTTGTTGAGTTGACCCAGGAAACTGCTGATTCTGTTACCATTCACCTTGAGCGGCCCGACCGCGCCGCCATTGCCAGCCGCCCCGGCCAGTTTCTGACCCTGATTGTGCCCTGCGGCCCCGGCGGCAAAAAGGAGCGCCGCGCCTACTCGCTCAGCAGCACCCCGCACGAAGCGCCGCGCCTGTCCGTGACGGTAAAGCGCGTAACCGGTGGCCTGGTAAGCAATTATCTACTCGATACGGTGAAAGTGGGCCAGCAAATCGAGGTAATGGAACCGCTCGGTAATTTCACGCTCAGCCCCAGCCCGAAGGCGGCCCGCTCGCTGGTGCTCATCGGGGCGGGTTCGGGCATCACGCCGCTCATGTCCATTCTGAAAGCGGTGGTGAATACTGAGCCCAACAGCCACGTACTGCTGATTTATGGCAACCGCAATGAGGAATCGGTGATTTTTCAGCGGCAGCTCACGGCCCTCGAAACCGGTTCTAACGGCCGGGTGCAGGTCGAGCACGTGTACAGCCAGCCGCTGAAGCCCAGCGGTGCTCACCAGCACACGGGTCGCCTCAACCGGACCATGATGCTGCGCATTCTGGAGAACCGGCACCAGTTTCCGGCCGAGCAGGCCGATTATTTTATGTGCGGCCCCGAAGGCCTGATGGCCGAAGCCCGCGCCGCCCTCGACCTGCTGAACGTGCCCGAGGCCCGCATTCGCCGCGAGAGTTTCGTGGCCAGCGCCGATGTGGTTGAAGCCGCCGCCGCCCAGCCCAACGGCCACGGCGACGTATCGACCAGCGCCGCCGACGACACCAAGAACACCCGTTCGGTCACTATTCAGTACGAAGGCAGCGAGTACGTGATTGAAGTGCCGGCCGGCAAAACCATCCTCGAAACCGCCCTCGACCAGGATATTGACCTGCCGTATTCCTGCCAGGCGGGCCTGTGCACGGCCTGCCGCGGCAAGTGCCTCACCGGCAAAGTTCACCTCGATGAGCGCGAAGGCCTGTCCGATTCGGAGCTGAAACAAGGCTATATCCTCACCTGCGTGGGCCACCCCATGACGGACGATGTGGTGATTGAGATTGGGTAAGTGCGAGCCTGGAAAAGAGCGTCATGCTCATCTGGTCTGCAATTTCTTTCAGTCCATCCTTACGTTCGTTCCCGTAAAGGCAAGTGACAGGGCTGCTACCGCTGTAGCTTCTTACCTCCTTCGATTATTATTGCATCATGATGCCTCTCGCTGAACCTACCGCCGAATCGGCCACCGACACCAGCCGGCCGCCGCGCCACTATTTGCCCGAAGATTTCCTGGGAAAGGATTGGGCTGACATTGAGCCTTTTTTTCAGGAGCTGCAAGGCCGTGAAATTGGCTCGGCTGAGGAATTGGAGCACTGGCTGCTCGACCGTTCGGAACTGGAATCGGTTCTCAGCGAAGACCTTGCCTGGCGCTATATCCGCATGACCTGCGATACCCAGGACGCTACCCGCGCCGAAGCTTTCCAATACTTCGTGAATGAAGTGGAGCCCCAGGTAGCACCCTACGACCACGCTCTGAACGAGAAGATGCTGGCTTCGCCGCACCTCGCCGGCCTCGACGAGCACCGTTACGGTGTGTTTTTACGTTCCGTGCGTCGGGCTTCGGAAATCTACCGGGTCGAGAATATTCCGCTCAAAACCGAAATCAGCACCAAGCAGCAGCAGTACGCGGCCACCGTGGGGGCCATGAACGTGACCATCGACGGCCAGGAGCTGACCCTGCCGCAGGCCGCCGACCGCCTCAAAAACCCCGACCGCGCCGTGCGCGAAGCCGCGTACCGCGCCATCCAGGCGCGCCGCCTGCAGGACTCCCAGCCGCTCGACCAGTTATTCACGGAACTAGTAGGCCTGCGCCACCAGGTGGCCCTGAACGCGGGTTTTGCCAACTTCCGCGATTACATGTTTGCCGCCCTGGGCCGGTTCGATTACACGCCGCAGGACTGCTTCGACTTCCACGCGGCCATTCGCGAAACGGTGGTGCCGCTGATTGACGACTTCGACCTGGAGCGCCGCCAGGACCTCAACCAGCCCGCCCTGCGCCCCTGGGACCTCGACGTGGACCCCAGCGGCCAGCCGCCGCTGCGCCCCTTCGCCACCGGCGAAGAGCTGCTGGACAAAACCATTACCGTTTTCCAGAATCTCGATTCCTACCTCGGCGACTGCCTGCGCACCATGCGCCACATGGGCCACCTCGACCTGGAAAGCCGGAAAGGAAAAGCGCCGGGCGGCTACAATTATCCGCTGGACGAAACCGGCGTACCGTTCATCTTCATGAATGCCACCAGCTCCTTGCGCGACGTGGTGACCATGTTGCACGAAGGCGGCCACGCGGTGCACAGCTTCCTCACCCGCGGCCTGCCGCTGGGCGCCGACAAGCACCCGCCGTCCGAAGTGGCCGAGCTGGCCTCGATGAGCATGGAGCTGATGAGCATGGACCAGTGGCACGTATTCTTTCCCGACCCGAAAGACCTGCGTCGCGCCAAGAAAACCCACCTCGAAAGCGTGCTCGAAACTTTCCCGTGGGTGGCTACCATCGATAAGTTTCAGCACTGGATTTACGAAAACCCCGCCCACACCGAAGCGGAGCGCCACCAGCGCTGGGTCAGGATTTTCGACGAATTCAACCAGCGCACCGTGGACTGGAACGGCTTGGATGCCTTCAAGCCCTACCTCTGGCAGAAGCAGCTGCACCTCTACGAAGTGCCGTTCTACTACATCGAGTACGCTATGGCGCAGCTCGGGGCCATTGCCGTGTGGCGCAACTACCGCCAGAACCCCGCCGAGGGCCTGGCCGCCTACAAGCGGGCGCTGGCGCTGGGCTACACCGCGCCCATCGGCCAGATTTACGCGGCCGCCGGCATTCGCTTCGATTTCAGCACCGAATACCTGCGCACGCTGGCCGACTTCGTGCGCGAGGAAATGGCCGCGCTGTAAGGGCGCTCAATACCCATATCTAAAGCAAAAAAGGCGGCCGGCAAATTTGCCGGCCGCCTTTTTTGCTTTCGTTTTTGCTGCGAATTTCCGCCGGGAGTTACCGGCGGCGTGGCAGGGGCGTTATTAATACAGAGGCCTCAAAACACGGGTAGCGGCTTCACTTTGGCATACTTGCCGCCTAGCGAATGCAGGTCGGTTTGGTGTAGCATGAGGTAGTCGTTGTACTGCTTGGCGGCTTGGTTGTACTGCACCCGGAAGGTGACCACGCCGGCATCAAGCTGCTGAATACCTTCGACAAAATTGCGGGCGTTTTCGGTGGGGGCGTTGCCATTGGGCGCGGCCACCGGGTACACGGCCTTCAGCAGCGAGTCTTGAGCCGTGTCGTACTGGTCAATCAGGGCCGAGGTGGCCATGGTCTGCTGGTCGTAGCGGCGGGTTTTGAGCCGGTTGTTAGCCCGCTCCAGGCCCTGCAGCTGGGCGGCGCTGATGCCGGGCTGGCCCTTCAGCTCGCGCAGCAGCAGGCGCGTGATACCGATTTTCTGGTCGTCGCTCTCGGTCATATTGCGCCATTTCACGTCCACGGAATCGCGCAGCACGTCGAACTGGACTTTCGCGGCGGCGGCGGAAGCAGGGTTGAGCACGGCGGCCTGGCTGCCATCGCGCTTGCAGGAGGCCGCGCAGCCGGTCAGCGCCAGTAGCAGCACCGCTGCGGATTTGGTGGAAAAAAGATTGGAATGACGCATGAAAAAATAACCTGGGGGAAAGTGGCCGCCGGCCCGCCAAAATTACACCGGCTTGAATTGCTCGAACAGTTGGCGGCAGACGTGGCAGTAATGCACGGCCCGGCACAGCGTAGCTCCAAACGGCGTGCGCAGCTCCGTATTGTTGCCGTGGCAATTCGGGCACTCCGCGTACTCCAGAAAATCGAGGTCCAGCACCCGGTTGCCCAGCACCGGCGGCGGCGACAGCTTGTGCCGCCGCAAGGCCTCACGCCCGGCATCCGAAATCATGTCCGAGGTCCAGGCTTCGCGCAGGCTGATTTCGACGTGCACGGCCGGCACGCCGTGGGCCAGCAGCGTGCGCTCCACGTCGCGCTTCATGTAGTCCATGGCCGGGCAGCCGGCAAACGTGGGCGTGAGGTGCACCGACACCGCGCCCGTAGCCTCGTCAATCTCCACGCCGCGCACCACGCCCAGGTCAATGAGCGAAATTGTGGGGATTTCCGGGTCCTTCACGGCTTGCAGCCAATCGAGGATTTGGTGCTTGGTGCTTGGTGCTTGGTGCATGACTTATTCAACTTCTCTTCTTAATTAAGTACTCAGTCACAAGTGCTCAGTAGTCAGATTTCACTCAAATTTTTGATTATCAGTATTTTGCTGTCTGGCTACTTACTTCTGACTACCTACTTAAGATAGTAAACGGCAAGTACAGATGCCAAGCACCAGGCACCAACAACCAGGCACCAAATCCTACCAGTCGGCCGTGGGGTCGAGCCGAAATACCTCGGCCATCTCATCCAGCAGGGGCTGCAGGTGCTCAGTGTGCTGGCCGTGACGGCCGCCATTCACGGGCGTGAGCAGGGCGAAATCAGGCAATTCCAGGGCCGTCTGGGCCAGCACTTTTGTGATGCTTTCCAGCCAGCGGCTTTTCAGCTCGGCTTCGCCAATAAACAAGCCCGAGCTGATGATTTCCGGCTCGGCTTCCGTCGTTTCGAAAATGCCCAGAGCGTAGGGCAGCGTGAAATTCAACGCGCCCTGCATCCGCTCAATAGCTTCCTCCGTGGCCGTGCCGAGGCGCTTCATCCAGGTGTTGGCGTGCAGGGCGTGGTACTTGAGCTCGCCGCGCAGCTTGCGGGCCACCTGGGCCAGGGGCTCGTAGCTGCTGGTGGCCAATGCCTCGAAGCGGAGCAGCTCGGCGTGGTCGAACAGGAAGTGGCGGGTCAGGCTGAAATCGTATTCACCGATGGGCAGCTCCACCAGCTGGCAGGAGTGAAATTGCGGCGCGTTGCGGGTGAAAGCCACCGTGTCGGGTTCGGCTTCGCCCAGCTCGTGCAGCAGGTTGTACAGTTGCAGGCTGTGCCCCAGCTTGTCCTGCGCCATGCTCGAAAAAGCAATGTCTTCTTCCAGAATGGGCCCCAGGCCGTTCCATTCCGAGTTGCGGTGGCCGAGAATCAGCTGGTCATCGGCGAGGCGATACAGCAGGTCGAGTTTGGGGTCCATGGGTTACTTATTTTCGGCCTTAAATTTTTCGATGCGGTCCTGCACCTTGTAGGAGATGGCGTCGCGGTACTTTTTCTCCGGCGTGGTGGCCCAGATGTCCCGGTCCTCCTCGTCGGAGCGCAGCACCTCGGCCGAGCGCACGGCCCACACATTCACCACCGGGCGCTGCTCACCAAACACGGCCTTAGCCACTTGCAGGGCATCGGCCGGCGAGCTGGCGCGCACCTTACCCACGTGCTGGTGGGCCTTGCCGCGCTTCTTGAGATGGAAGATGTCGTAGTCCTCTTCACCGGCCGCATAGGCAGCTTCTTCAGCGGCCGTATGGTCGGCGTTGCCAGCCGCTGGGGCCTCGCTTTTTGGCAGCAGGGGCAGAAAATCGTAAGCCGATTCCTGGTCGCCCACGTAGTCCGTCACCGTGATGGCGGCCGTGGGCACCACCCACATGCCCGTGCAGGCAAAGCGGCGGCTGAACTGCTCCTTGGCAAAGAGAAAGGCTACATCAGCCTCCGGCGCGTGCACCGGGCCCACATACACGTAGGGAGCGCCGTCCTTCTTTTGATGAAAGACTTCGTAAGTGCCGAACTGGTCGAGGGCCGTCTTGGTGGCCGCCGTGGCGGGCGCATCGGGCAGCCCCAGCCGGTTCATACGCGGGTCGTGGGAGTTAATCATGGAAGGGTAAGGAAGAAGGCTGAACGTCATGCTGAGCTTGTCGAAGCATCTCTACCGCGCAAGTAACATTGATTACGGCTGCGGTAGAGATGCTTCGACAAGCTCAGCATGACCGTGTTCTATTAGGTCAAAGCCAGATTAAGCCAATGGCCGCACGTACTGCGTTTTGGGCGTGAGCAGGGCGCGGCGCACCCAGGCTCCGTTTTCCTCCGCGGCGCGGCGCACGGCAATGCGCTCGGCGTTGCAGGGCCCGTCGCCGTTGATGACCCGCTTGAAATCCTCCCAATCGGGCTCGGTGAATTCCCACTGGCCGGTAGCTTCGTTTTTGGCGAGTTTCTCATCGGGCACCGTCAGGCCGATTTCCCAGATTTTGGGCACGTACATATCCAGGAACTGGTTACGGCACTCGTCGTTGCTGGCCATCTTCACCTTCCAGCGCATCAGAATTTCGGTGTGCACCGACATTTTATCCGAAGGACCGAAGAAGGTCATAATCGCCGGCCACCAGCGGTTCAGGGCGGCCTGCATCATCGCCCGCTGAATGGGCGTGCCGGTGGCCAAATGCACTACGGCATCGTGTCCGTACTTCAGGTGGAAGGCTTCCTCAGCGCAAATCCGGTCGAGGGCCCGGCAGTAGGGGCCGTAGCTGCCTTTGGCGTTGGCCAGCTGGTTCACAATCGCGCCGGCATCAATCAGCCAGGAAATCACGTTCGAATCGGCCCAGGTTGGCGTGGGGTAGTTGAAGACGTTGGAGTATTTGCTCTTGCCGTTGATGAGGTCGACCAGCATCTGTTCGCGGGTTTTGCCCAGCGTTTCGGCGGCCGAGTACAGCAGCTGCGCGTGGCCTACCTCGTCCTGCACTTTGGCCATCTGGGCCATCTTGCGGCGGAAGCCGGGCGCACGGGTAATCCAAGTGCCTTCGGGTAAGGAGCCGATGATTTCGGAGTGAGCGTGCTGCTCAATCATACGGGTGAGCTGCTTGCGGTAGAGGGCCGGCATCCAGTCGCCGGGCTCGATTTTCTCGCCCCGCGCAATGCGGGCCTCAAATTCGGCCAGCAGGATGGGGTCTTCGTTTTCCAGGCCGGTGGTGGCGGTGGTCGGCAGGTCGTGGGTGCTGGCGGAACCGTACATGATGCAGTGAGTGAATGGGTGAATGGAAGAATCAGTGAATGATTAGGCGGTGGGAAGGAGTAAAAAACATTTACTCATTCATCCATCCGCTCATTCACGCATTAACAAGTAGTCCGCCCAATAGCTGTTCGGCCAGGCGGTGGGCAATTTCATCAGGGGTCAGTTTGCCGTCGGGCTTATACCAGGCGGGCAGCCAGTTGAGGCTGGCCAGCAGGGTGAGCGCGGCAAAGGCCGCATCGGGTGCGTGCAGCTCGCCGGCGGCGATACCGCGCTGAATAAGCTCGCGAAACGAGGCTTCGTAGCGGTCGCGCAGGGCCAGGAACTCAGTGCGGGCCGGCTCGCTCAGGTGCCGCCACTCGTGCAGAAACACCGCCGAGGCGGCACTGTCGCGGGTGAGCACCCGGACGTGGCCCTCGATGGCCTGCCGCAGTTGCCCGGCCACCGGAACCGAGGCATCGGCCGTAGCCGCCGCGAACCCGGCAAAAAATTCCTCTGCCAGGCCAAAGCACACGCGGTGCAGAATTTCCTCTTTCGACTTAATGTGCGAATACAAGCTGCCCGCTTCCAGGCCGAGTTCCGTGGCCAGCTCGCGCATGCTGGTAGCCGCAAAGCCCCGCGCCCGAAACAGGGCCGTGGCCGTGCGGTCAATCTGGGCTTTGCGCGAGCGGAGGGGAGCGGTGGCGGGCATTAGAAGAACAAAGGTATGCTTGCTAACGCTCGTTAGCAAGCAAAGGTTTGCAATTGGCAGCGGTTTTTTTGTGCTGTGAGCAGTTGAACCTCACCCCATTGCTTGATTTGGGCTGCTATGCAAAATCATGTTTTAGTAATAAGCCAAACGACTCCCAGCGCGTACCTTTGTCCTTGCACAGACGTTTTCACCACCTGATTTTTATGAAAAAGCATTACTATTTGCTCTCAGCCGCGTTGCTGCTGACCGGGGCTGCCCATGCTCAGGGCACCGAATTGTTTTTCTCAGAATACAATGAAGGGGCTCACCAGCCGGGCGTGAGCTACAACGGTGGTGCCTCGAACTCGACGGGCAATGAGAAGACCATTGAAATTTACAACCCGACCACTTCGGCCGTCAACCTGAACTCGTATTCCATCCGCCGCTACTCCAATGGTGCCCCACTGGCCAGCCCGCTGGTAGAGGAAGAGCGCTTGATGCGCCGTAACGGTACCAACGTGCTCAATCGGCAGGCGGCTTTCGTCATTGCCCACCCCGAAGCGACCCTCACGGATATTACCAGCGTGGTATCGCAATACAGCGCGCCGCGCCAGAACTCGCCGTCCAACAATACCACGTCGAATAATATCATTCAGGTGGGTGGCACGGTGTGGTTCAACGGCGACGATGCCATGGCGCTGGTGCGCTACCCGAGCGGCACGGCAGGCTTGCCCAACGTGAGCGCCGGAATCATCATCGACATCATCGGCTCGATTGGCGAGCAGCCTCCCCTGGCCAACGGCACGGCGGGCGGCAACTGGAGCGGTACCAACCCCATCGACGGTACTCCGGCCGTGTTTGTGCTCTCGGCGAACCAGTCCATCGTGCGTCGCCCCGCCATTTCACGGGGTTTACGCGTGAATCCAGCCCCCCAAAATGTGCCCGGTACGAACCCACCCGTACGCAACCCCGGTGGCTACAACATTGCCGCCGAATGGGTGACCTACGGCACCGCTTTCAACGGCCCCATCATTCCGCCCGCTACTACGCCTAGCCTCAACGCGGGCGGCCAGCTCTATAACCAGCTTGGCAGCCACCTCGACTACACTGGTCCGTCGGGCACCTACCAGAGCACCATCACCTCGACATTGGTGAAGTTCGATGCCAACATCAGCGTGTATCCCAACCCCGCCCACGGCACGGCCACGGTCGAAATCAAGGACGCTAAAGTTGGCAGCGTGTTGGTAATGAATAACCTCGGCCAGCGCATCAGCGCCGAAGCCAAGGGCCAGGGCCAGGAGAAGCTCATCCTCAACATCTCGGCCCTGAAGCCCGGCCTGTACTTCGTACAGATTCTGAGCGCCGACGGCCAGACCAAAATCTACAAAGAGCTGGTGGTGCAATAAGTAGCCGCTCGGTTTGAATGAGGAAAGGAGGGAAGCAATTCCCTCCTTTTTTTATGGGCGTACTTTTGGCTTTGTTTTCAGTTATTCGTTGCCAGTTTCAGGCTCTTGTGCTCGAAAAACGGTAACTCACAACAGACAACGAGCATTTGATAACCGACAACTAAAAAAACATGGCCGACCTGACGCCCCTCACCGCCATTGGCGAATTTGCCCTTATTAATCGCCTGCAAGCCGGCATCACGAACCGCCAGCCCGGCACCGTGCTGGGCATTGGCGACGATGCCGCCATCATTGCCCCCACGCCCGGCACCGAGCTGGTGATGACCACCGATTTATTGGTCGAAGGCATTCATTTCGACCTGGCTTTCTGCCCGCTGCGGCACCTGGGCTACAAGGCCGTAGCCGTGAATGTGTCGGATATCGCGGCCATGAATGCCCTGCCCACGCAGCTGGTGGTGGCCCTTTCGGCCGGCCCGCGCTTCACGGTGGAGGCCATCGAGGAGCTGTACGCCGGCATGCGCCTGGCCTGCGAGGCTTACAATGTGGACCTGGTGGGCGGCGACACCACCGCCAGCCGCGGCGGCCTCACCCTGGCCGTGACGGTGCTGGGCGAAGTGCCCGCCGGGCAGGCCGTGCGCCGCAGCGGCGGCAAGCCCACCGACCTGCTCTGCGTGAGTGGCGACCTGGGCGCGGCTTTCCTGGGCTTGCAGGTGCTGGAACGCGAAAAGCAGGCTTTCCTGGCCGACCCGGATACCCAGCCCGAGCTGGAAAACTACGAGTACGTGGTGCAGCGTCAGCTGCGCGCCGAGGCCCGGCTCGACATCGTGCACGAGCTGCGGGAGCTGGGCGTGCATCCAACTAGCATGATTGATATTTCCGACGGGCTGGCCTCGGAGGTGCTGCACTTGTGCGCGGCCAGTGGCACGGGAGCGCGGGTATTCACCGAATTCCTGCCCATGGCCAATCCCACGCTGGAAGTGGCGGCCGAATTCAACCTCGACCCCATTACCTGCGCCCTCAACGGCGGCGAGGACTACGAGCTGCTATTCACGGTACCCGTAACGGACCATGAGAAGCTTAAAAATCACCCGGATATAACTATAATCGGTCATTTAACGACTGCCGATGATGGCGCTAACCTGGTGACCAAGAGCGGGCAAGCGGTGCCGCTCCAGGCCCAGGGCTGGACGAGCTTCTAGCTTTTGCAGCCAGGGCCGGGTTAACCTTTAGCTAAGCTCCACCGTTAGGAAAAAGCAAGGAGGAAAACCGCTATGGCACGCTAATTGTCATCAGCATCCTTAAGTACGTGATTTTTCCTTGTCAATTTTACTTCGCTAATCATGAATAAGCTCCCCTATATCCTCAGCGTTCTGGTGCTCCTTAGCACTGTATTTGGTACCGCCACTCCTGCCCGGGCCCAGTGGAGCCCCCAGGCTAAAGGTGCCGTAATTGGTGGTTTGGGCGGTGCCGCTGCTGGCGCCATTATCAACAAGCGCAACCGGGCCGTGGGTGGTGTGGTGGGCGGCGTGGCCGGTGGTGCCATCGGCTACGGCGTGGGTAAGCACGTTGATAACAAGCGAAAGGAGCGCGCCCGCATTGCCGCCGCCAACCGCGCTACTGCCGCCCGCGAAGCGGAGTACCGCCGGGCCATTGCCCGCAACAACAGCCGCGGAACCGTGGTAACTACCCGTACGCAAACGGCCGCAGTGCCCGTCAACAGTCTCACGGCTTCCAATGCCATGGTGGGTGGTCAGGCCATGCCTGCAACGACGAATGCCGCTTACCTGCCCAACCCGTCCTACGGCGACCCGTCGAAGCCTTATTCGACGGAGGAAGTTCGCCGCAAAAGCTGGTAATTCCGAAATAGATGCTTAATTAAAACCCCGGGCGCCTGCGCTCGGGGTTTGGTTATTTCAGCCTGTTTGTAACGGCGGATGATGTTGTCCGCTACATTTCTTCACCAACCCTTTGGATTTATGAAATCCCTCCTCTGCAGTTTGCTCGTGGCCGTGGCCCTCACTTCCTGCACCAAAACCGGCGATGCCGTGAACGTGCAGACCCTGGACCAGGAGTTTGTCAGCGCCTGGAATAGCCGCGACTCCGGCAAGATTACCGGCATGCTGGCCGATGATGTGAGCTTCGTGCAAGGCACGGCCCACTGGAAAGGCAAAGACGAAGTATCGCAGAAGTGGGTGCGCGAGACGCTACCCACCATCAGCAGCCTCAAAACGAGCGTAATCAGCAGCAACGTGGATGCGAACAGCGCCTACGAAGCCGGGACTTTCTCGGTAGATGTGCTGCCGGCCGGCCCCGGCCAGCCCGCGGGCTTTGGCGAAGGCAACTACATTTTCTACTGGAAAAAAGCCGCTGACAATACCTGGAAGCTGAGCTACGCGCAGCTGGAAGGTTTGCCGGTGCAGCGCCGGAACTAGGCCGCTGATTAGAAAACCAAGAACGTCATGCTGAGCGAAGCCGAAGCATCTCTACCGCGCAACTAATTAATTTTAGTAGGGCGGTAGAGATACTTTGGCTTCGCTCAGCATGACGTTCTGTTATATGCTGTTCCTGGTTACTCTAATCCTCCGGATACGGCACGAAAACGAACTTCGTAAACTCCTTATCGAGCACGAATAGGCAGCAGAACTCGTCGGGGTCTTTGTAGTTCGCCTGGAAATAAGCCAGCCCGTCGGCTTCTACGATGCCCTGCTGCACGAACAGCTCCAGGTAGCTGGCGAAAACGTGCCAGTCTAAGTTCAGCTCATCGGCATTGACGAGCAGGCCGCCGAGAGGCACTTCCTGCTTGGCAAATACGAAAATGGGGTATTTGCTGAAGTCGCCCTTGCGAATTTGGGAAGAGGCTTCGAGCAGGGTATCGCACACGACGACGAAATCCTTGGTGATGGTGCCGAGGTATTTGCCGTTGAGTTCGGGGTCGTTGAAGTAGTCCATTAAAAATAATTATTTCCTGTTAATGCGGGGTCCCAAATATTCTTGAGAATCAAAGCAGAAATATCTTCTTCTTCATCAATAATTCTTGAGCCCGTAATTTGCAAAATTTCTGCTTCAACTAATTCATCAATTATCCGCATCGTAACATCTCTGAAAGAAAAAAAATCAGATATGTTATAAGTGCCGCCAAATAACACTTGGGCATCATCAGTGTCATTTATGAAACTGATTCTGTCGCCTATATTATGCAGCAGATACCAATTGACAATATTGCCAGCAACTATCATCCCAGACAGTTCCCGCAATTTTGTGCCGATGCCAATTCCTGAAAAAGAAATTAATTCTTCCTTATCCAGATTGATTAAGTCGAATTCTAAGCCCATAGTTTCAGGAAATTACTTCAATTCCAGCAGCACCACATTCTCCACGTGGTGCGTGTGGGGGAACATATCCACCGGCTGCACGCGCGTCACCCGATACGCGGAATCCAGCAGCTCCAAGTCGCGGGCCTGGGTGCCGGGGTTGCAGCTGATGTAGACGATTTTGGGGGCGCGGAGCTCCAGCAGGCGGGCCACGACGTCGGGGTGCATGCCGGCGCGGGGCGGGTCGGTGATGAGGACGTCGGGGCGGCCGTGGTGGGCGGTGAACTCGGCGGTGAGCACGTCCTTCATGTCGCCGGCGTAGAACTCGGTGTTGGTGATGTTGTTGATTTCGGCGTTGACGTGGGCGTCGGCCACGGCTTGCTCCACGTACTCGACGCCGATGACTTTGCGGGCCTTGGCGGCTACGAAGCTGGCGATGGTGCCGGCTCCCGTGTAGAGGTCGTAGACCAGCTCATTGCCGGTGAGCCCGGCAAAATCGCGGGCTACTTTGTAGAGCTGGTGGGCGCCTTCGGAGTTGGTTTGGTAGAAGGACTTGGGACCGATGCGGAAGCGCAGGCCGTCCATATCTTCCTCGATGTAGGGCTTGCCGTGGTAGCACACCACGTCGAGGTCGTGGAAGGTTTCGTTACCCTTGCTGTTGAGGACGTAGTTGAGGGAGGTGATGCCGGGGAACTTGGCCAGCAGGGCGTCGAGCAGGGGCGCGATGGCGTCGTCGGCGTGGTAGCACTGCAGAATCACCATGACTTCGCCGGTGCTCTGGGCGGTGCGGATGATGAGGTTGCGGAGCAGCCCGGTCTGACGCACGAGGTTGTTGAAGGCCAGCTTATGCTCGTGGGCGTAGGCCCGGATGAAGAGGCGGATTTCGTTGCTCGGCTCGGCCTGGAGCCAGCAGTGCTCCACGTCGATAATCTTATCGAAGCGGGCGGGGGTGTGAAAGCCCACGACTTCGCGGTTGTACTGCGTCGTGTCGTCGTTTATCTGCTCGGTGGTGAGCCAGCCGTTGTCGCTGAACGTGTATTCGAGCTTGTTGCGGTAGTAGGTGCGCTGGGGCGAGGGCAGAATCTGGCGGATTTCGGGCAGCTCCACTTTGCCGATGCGGGTGAGCTGGTCTTCCACCTGCTGCTGCTTGTAGTGCAGCTGGGCATCGTAGGTGAGGTGCTGCCACTTGCAGCCGCCGCAGGTGCCAAAGTGCTGGCAAAACGGCGTGGTGCGCAGCTCGGAATACTCGTGAAACTTGACGGGAACGGCTTCGAGGAAGCTCTTTTTGGCTTTGGTGACGCGTAAATCCACGACATCGCCGGGGGCAACCTGCGACACGAAGATGACGAGGTTTTCGACGCGGACGAGGCATTTGCCTTCGGCCACCATGTCCTGGATTTTAACGTTGCGGAGTAACTCGGCGGGGATATTTTTGGCTCGGCTCATAAGGGTGCAAAACTACTGTCTGAACCGCGGATTTATCGGATTGGTCGGATTACTCGGATTTTGGGGACTAATTAGGTTCGTACAAAAAAAGCCGCTCATCGGAGCGGCTTTTTTTGTAGTGGGAAGGTTGTTGTTTCGCGGGCTGGTCTGGTGTCGTCCCCAAAATCCGAGTAATCCGACCAATCCGATAAATCCGCGGTTCAGATTACTTCACTACCTCGAACCAGTTCTTGATGCTGGGGCCGTTGGGCACGGTCAGCAGGTAGAAGTAGTTGCCGGGGGCGGTATTGGCATCGCCGCCCCAGTTGTTCTGGTAGTTGGTGGTTTTGTACACCTCGCGGCCCCAGCGGTTGAACACGGTGAAGGTGTTGCCGGGGTAGAGCTGGATGTTGTCAATCACGAGCACATCGTTGCGACCGTCATTGTTGGGCGTGATGATGTTGTAGGTCCGGACGGCGTTGGCGAAGTTCACATTGGCCTCGTTGGAGTTCGAGCGCAGGGCCGAGGCCCCGGTGCCCACGGCCACCACCCGGAAGTTCTGGCTGAAGCCCGCGCCGGTGGCGGAGCCCGTGGCTGCGTTGTTAACTACCGCTTGCAGCTGGCTGCCGCTGGGCACGGTGGCTACCAGCTCGGGCGTACCGGCATCGGAACGACGGAAGACCTGATACTCGGCCACCGGGAAGCCTACGTAAGCATTCCAGGTGAGGGTGGTTTTGCCTTGGTCGAAGCCGCCGGTGCCGGTGGTGCCGGTGTTGGTGGCTACCAGCCGGATGGTCTGGGCGGTGGTGCTGGTCAGCAGCGTGCCGCAGCCGTTGGTCAGGTTCAGGCGGTATTCGTAGGAGTTGGCCGAGGCATCCACCGCGCTGTTATCGGTGAAAGTGGTGGCCGAGGCGGCCACCGTGCCTACCGTCACAAAGTTGCCGGAGGCCGCCACGCGCCGCTGAATCTGCACGGGGTTGGGGGTGGCGGCGCTGTTGGGGGCGCTCAGGGTGAGGATAACGCGGCTGTTGCTGGTGATATCGACCGAGGCGTTGGCCAGGGCGATGGTGGGGTTATCAAACACAATGGTGCGGGTAGCAGCCGGGCCCGTGCACGAGGCTGGGGAGGCGCTGATTTCGGCCGCGCTCACCGAGTAAGGGCCGTTATTGTTGAAGAGCACCGTAATCTGGCTGCTGGTGCCGCCGGTCGTGATGGTGCCCCCCGTGACGGTCCACGCGTAAGACGAGCCCGCCGTAGCATTCGCAATAGCGTATTGCTGCGCCGTGGCCGTGTTGCACACGAAGCCCGAGCCCGAAATGGTGGGAGCCGTGGGCAGCGGGTTCACGGTGAAGGGCACGGTGTAGACCGGGCCGGTGCAGCTGGCCGGGCTGGCCGTGGTTTCCTGGGCCGTGAGGGTGTAGGTGCCGGGAGCCGGCAGCGTGGCGATGGTGCGGCTGTTGCCGGTGCCGGGCAGGGCCACGCCATTGAGTTGGAACAGGTAAGTGGAGCCGGCGAAACCGCCGGGCAGGCTCACCGTGACGGGGCCGCTGCCCTGGCACACCCGCACCGGGCTGACGATGGCCAGGGTGGTGCGGGGCGAGGGGTTAATCTGCACCATCAGTGTATCCGAAACGCCGCGGCAGACGCCACCGGCGGGGTTACTGGTTTCGGTGACGACAATGATGCCGATGGTGGGCACCGTCACGGGACTCCAGCTCACGGTCACGGTGTTTTGCAGCGTGCTTACCTGCGTGCCGCCGATAATCAGCCAGGAGTAGCTGGAGCCTGCGGCAAATGCGCCGCTGCGGTAAGTGTAAGGGCCATCGGCCTGGCACACGGCGCGGGGCAGTGGCGCCACGGCCAGAATGTCGCCGGGGCCGGTGGGCCGCACCGTTTGCAGGCGCTGGTTGATGATGATGGGCAGGGTAGTGGTGTCCGAAGAGCAACCCTGGGCGTTGAGGCGGAACACCTTGACGAACGCGCCGGTGGTGGCCACGCCCCAGCTCACGGTGATGGCCGGGGTGCCCTGGCCGCTGGCAATGGTGCCGCCGCTAATCAGCCAGGTATAAGCCGCCGCCGCCGGGGTCGGCACCGAGTAGGCAATACCCGTGACCGTGGGGCACACCGAAGCCGGACCCGAAATGCTTTCGGCGGCCGGGCGCGGGTTCACGGTGATGATTACGGCATCGGTGCTCACGCAGCCGCTGCCCGTGGTAGCCGTGAGGGTGTAGGTGAGGGTGAGCGGCACGGCCGTGGTGTTCACGCCGGTGAAGACCGGCTGAGCGGCAGTGGCGCTGCTCAGGTTGGTGGCGGGGCTCCAGCTATAAGTGTAGCCGGCGCGGGTTGGGGCCCCCAGGGTCAGCCGCTTGCGGTCGCATACGGCCTGGTCGGGGCCGGCTTCGGCCACGGCGGCGGGGTTCACGGTCACGGTCACGGTGCCGGTGCTCACGCAGCCGTTGGCCGTGGTGGCCGTGAGGGTAAATACGACGGGGGTGGGCGTGGCGGTGGTGTTGGTGAGCGTGAACGTGGGGTTGGCCACGGTGGTGCTGCTCAGGCCGGTGGCCGGGCTCCAGCTATAGGTGTAGCCCGTGACCGGGGCCGCGCCCAGCGTCACGCTCAGGCCCGAGCACACGGCCCGGTTGGCGCCCGCCACCGCCACGGCGGCGGGGTTGACGGTCACGACCACGGTGTCGCGCTGGAAGCAGCCGTTGGCCGTGGTGGCCAGCAGAATGTATTGCTGCGTGGTGGCGGCGCTGGTCAGGTTGGGCAGCGTCACGGTGGGCGTCAGCGACGTAGCGCTGCTCAGGCCGAGGGCCGGGCTCCAGGCGTAGGTGGTGCCGGTAATCGGCGTACCCGCGCCAATAACCACGCCCACATTCGAGCAGGTCGCCTTGTCAAGGCCAGCCTGGGCGACGGCCGCCGGGTTGATGGTCACGGCCACCGTGCCAGTAGCTACGCAGCCGTTGGCCGTGGTGGCTGTGAGGGTATAGGTCACGACGATGGGCGCACCCGTGAGGTTGGGCAGCGTCAGCGTCGGGTTCAGGACGGTGGTGCTGCTCAGGCCGAGGGCCGGGCTCCAGGCGTAGGTGGTGCCGGCTACCGGCGTACCACCGATAACTACGCCCACATTCGAGCAAGTGGCGCGGGCCGCGCCGGCATTGGCTACGGCGGCCGGGTTGATGGTCACGTTCACCGGGGCGGTGGCCACGCAGCCGTTGGCCGTGGTGGCCGTCAGGGTGTAGGTGACGATGACGGGGGCACCGGTGGTGTTGGTGCCGGTCACCGTTGGGTTCAGGATATTGGGGTTGCTCAGGCCAGTGGTCGGGCTCCAGCTATACGTAGTGCCGGGGACGGCCACGGCCGTGCCGCCGAGCGGGGTCGAAACCGTGCCCGAGCAGAAGCTGATGCCCGGGCCGGGCGTGGCCACGGCCGCCGGGGTCACGGTGAGCGCTACCGTCGAGGTAGCCGTGCAGCCCTGGGGGCTGGTGGCGGTCAGGGTATAGGTGGTGGTGATTTCCGTTCCCGTGGTGTTGGGCAGGGTCACGGTTGGGGTGGCCGCCGTGGTGCTGCTCAGGCCGGTGGCCGGGCTCCAGCTGTAGGTGTAGCCCGGCAGGGCCGCCGTGCCCAGCGTGGTCGAGGCCACGTTCGAGCAGGTAGCGCGGGCGGGGCCGGCGTTGGCAATCGCGGCGGGGTTTACCGTCACGAAAACGGAGTCCGTGCTCTGGCAATTCACGCCCGAGCTGGCCGTCAGGGCGTATTTCACTACGATGGGGACGCCGGTGGCGTTGGGCAGGGTCAGGGTGGGGTTGGCCACGGTGGTACTGCTCAGGCCCAGGGCGGGGCTCCAGGAATAGGTGATGCCGGCTACTGCTGCCGTACCCAGGGCCGTGGAGGCCACGCCGGGGCACACGCTGCGGTCGGGGCCGGCGTTGGCCACGGGCGGCGGGGTCACGGTCACGGTCACGCTGGCCGAGGTGGTGCAGGTGCCGTCGGAGCCCGTGATGGTGTAGGTTGTTGTCGTGGTGGGCGCTACCGTCAGCGTCGTGGTGGTGGCGCTTAGTCCGCCGCCGGTCCAGGAATAGGTGAGGCCGGCCTGGCCGCCGCTCGCGCTCAGCGTGGTCGACGTGCCCAGGCAGATGCTGGGCGCACTGGGCGTGACGGCGAGCGGGGGCAGCGGACGAATGTCAACGGTTTTTATCACCGAATCGGTGGGGCAGCCGCGCGACGAGATGCCTTTCAGGACCAGCGTACCGGTGGTGTTGGCATTGCCCCAGGTTACCTGTACCGTGTTGGTGCCCTGGCCGCTGGTGATGGTGCCGCCCGTGGCGCGCCAGCTGTAAGAGGCCGGTACCGGACCGGCGGCCGTGTAGGTCCGCACCGTGGCCGGGTCGCAGACAAGGGCCGCGCCGTTGATGGCGTTGGGTCCCAGCGCCCGCGTTACGGTAATGCGGAAAATATCAGAAGCCTGCTTGCCGCCGCAGCCGTTGTCCTTCACGGTCACGCTCAGGTCGTAGGGAGCGGTGCGGGCATTGCCGCAGGCGGAGTTAAACACGAACGTGCCCGAAACCGAGTTCACGCCCGAAACCGAGGCCGTACCGGTCAGGTTGCCGGGCTGCACGGTGCCGGGGTTGCCATTGAAGGTCGTGTTGAACGGCCCGCTGCCGTCGAGCAGGGCGCTGTTCACGGTGAGCACCAGTGGGCGGTTGGTGTTGCCCTGCGAGGCCGAAATCGGAATGCTCAGCGCCTGGCCTTCCTCGATGGTGTAGTTGCGGGGCAGGGTCAGAACGGGGGTCAGCGCGGGCGGCGGCGTGGGCGGGCAGGTCGTTACCAGCAGCTGTAAATCGCGGCGGGTGGTGCCGATAAGCACCTCGTTGCCGTTGATGCTGCGGTACTCCGACACGTCCACCGCCACCACGTACTGGCCAATGGCAGTGGCCCCGTATTTTGCAATGCCCGTACTGGCGTTGATGGTGGCAAAGTTGCCGGGCCCCGTTCCAAACGGAGTCGCTGCGCTGAAGCTCGTCGACCGGTAAGGAATGGGAGTGGGCAGGGGCGGGAAGGTGTCAAAGTTGGTGCTCGACCTGCCATAAGGCGCTCCAAACGAGTACACCAGCCGGTCGCCGTCCGGGTCGAAGGCATTGTTGAGGGAGATGGTGGTGTCGTTCTGGCACACGATGGCCACGGCCGTATCGGAGAACACCGGCGAGCGGTTCGGAATCAGCGGCGGGGCCATGCTCACGTACAGCGTCAGCGGGAAGTTGTCCGAATTGGCGAGGTTGGCAATGCCGGCGTTGCGCGCCGCTACCGAATACACCGCGTAGTAGCCATCGAAGGACACCGGCAGGTTCACCGTGCCCACTAAGCGGTTGATGATGAAGGGCTGGTTGGGGGGCACGATGCTACAGCCCGCCGGAATTTTTGGCCCGCTGATGACGGGCGAAATTGTTCCGGTGAGGTTAACATTTGTTCGCAGGCCCGTCGTGCGGTTGTACACGAAAATATTTTGGTTCAGCACCGGCTGGCCCGGCGTGCCCGGCAGGGCGTTGATGTAAACCGTGACCGTGATTTGGTAGCGGAACGGCGTTCCGGCCGGGCCGTTGGCATCGAGGTACTGGTAGTTCATCTCGCCACCGAGAAAGTGGGAGGCCTGTGCCGGTCGTGCGCCCAGCGCCAGCAGGACAAGTAGGAAAATCGACCCGTAAAAGCGCCGGAGTAAGGTTCGTGACATAAAAAATGATGAAGGGCAGGAAGATGTCGGTGGTGGAAATCAGGGAGTGGCAACCAATGGCTGATAACAGCTTGCGATTGACCAGTCCAGGCGGCGTAGCCTTTGTGTGGTCAATCACAAGCTATTAAGTAGTCGTTCAAAAGTAAACGGGTTGTCAGTTGCTCGTTGTTTGTTGTCAGTCGGACGATTGCCATTCTGCCAACAACTGACAACTAATGACTAACAACTTAGCTGTTTTAGCCAGGGCCAGGCAGAAGCTATTCGCGTACCACGCGGCGCAGGGCGGTCTGGCCTTTGGCATCGCGCAGGCGCAGCACGTACACGCCCGGGGCCAGGGCGCTCAGGTCCAGGGTGGCATCGGCGGCGGGGCCCAGGCGCAGGGTGGTGCGCAGCACCGTGGCGCCCAGCACGTTCTGCACTTCGGTGGCGTAGGTGCCGGCGGTGGCGGCATCGGGCAGGCGCAGGCGCAGCTGGCCATCGAGGGTGGGGTTGGGGAAGAGGCCGAGCGTGGGCAGGGCCTGGGCTGCCTGGGTGGCCAGGGGGCGCACCAGCAGCTGGTAGTCCTCCACTTCGGCATTCAGCACGTTCACGGCGCAGGGAAAGGGGGCATTGGCGTTGGCCACGCACAGGATGCGCATCCGGGTGTTGAGCCCGCTGACCCCGGCCGGCAGCGCAAAGCTGGCCGTGAAGGTGGCGGCGCCGGGCCCGGCGCCGGTCACGTCGTTGGCCAACAGCTCGTTCGTATCGAACGTACCGTTCAGGTTCACATCAACCCACACGGCGGTACGATGCACGATGGCCAGGTTCGAAACCACCGTCAGGTTTACCGGGCTGCCGGCGTTCAGGATGATGGGCAGGTTGGTGTAGTTGACGTAGCCGGCCGTCGTCACGGTGCTGCTGTTGGTGAAGGCCGTGGGTTGGGCATTGCTCACCAGCACGTTGGTGATGTAGAACGGGCTGAGCTGCTGGTTGCCGCCCGGCCCGATGCCGCCCGTGCCGTTCGACGCGCAGTACCTGAGGCAGGGTACCGACACGCTCACCGCATTGGCCCGCGTGAGGGTGGCCGTGCCATTGGCATTGCCGGCCGTGAGGGTTACGGTGTAGCTGCCCGTGGCGGCGTAGGTATGCAGCGGGTTTTGCTGGGTGCTGGTGGGCGTGCCATCGCCAAAGTTCCAGAGCCAGCTGGTAGGCAGGTTCTGGCTGGTATCGGTGAACTGAATGGGATTCACGCAGGAGCCGGGCACGAAGTTGGTGGTGAAGCTGACCACGGGGGGCGTGGTGTTGGGCTGCACCACCACGGTGTAGTCTTCCACCTGGCCGCTCACGGGGCTGGTGCAGGGGCCGGGGTTGTTGCCCACGGCATCGGCCACGATGCGCAGGCGCAGGGGCTGGTTGAGCACGGTGCCCGCCGGAATGTTCAGGGTGGCGGTAGCGCCGGGGGTGGGCGTGTTCAGGCTCTGGTACACCTGCTCGGCGGTGGTCAGAATGCCGTTGTTGTCCCGGTCGAGGTACACCCGGATATCGTGCGGGTTGACGCCGCCCGTGGTGATGGTCATGGCGTAGTTCACGCCCACCGTCAGATTGGTGCGCTGCGGACAGGTAAAATCCTGATAGCCGGCGCTGCCATCGGCCGACGCGTTATCGATGGTGCCCAGCCGGAAGCGGGTGATGCCGTAGTTGGCGAAGAAGTTGATGGTGGGCGGCGAGCAGCTGGCCGCAACCGGCACCGTCGTATTATAAGTGATGCTGGTGGCGGCGCTGGTGTTCACGCCGGCCGCGTTGGTAGCGCGCAGCGTCACGGCGTAGGTGCCGGCCGTGGTGTAGCAGTAGTTGGGGTTTTGCTGGGTGCTGGTGTTGCCATCGCCGAACGTCCAGAGCCAGGCCGTGGGCAGGTTCTGGCTGGCATCGGTGAACTGCACGCAGCCCGAGCAGGTGGTGGTGCCGTTGGTGGTGAAGGCCGCCACCGGCGGGCTCACGTTGGCCGAGAGCGTTACGCTGTAGTCCTCATCCTGCGAATAAACGGGCGTGGAGCACGGGGTGGGCACCGTGCCCAGGCTGTAGTCGGCGGCCACGCGCAGGCGTAGGCGGGTGCCCAGCACGGCCGTGGCGGGCGCAGTAATGGTGCCCGTGTGCAGGCTGGCATTGTTGGAGCTGAAGACCAGCTCGTTGTTGCCCGTGAACGCGCCGTCGTTGTTATAGTCAATCCAGACCCGCACGTTTTCCGGCGCGTTCGCATTGGTGCGCACGCTGATGGAGTAGGCCTGGCCCACCACCAGGGCCGCGTTGGCGGTGCAGCTCAGGTCCTGGTAGCCTTCCGAGTACCCCACCGAAGTCCGGTTGATGAGGTTGTTGCCCACCGTCACGTTGAGAATGCCCATGTTGAAGGCAATAGCCTGGGGGCTGCTGGCCCGGCCGGGGGTGCAGGTAGCGACAACAGGACAGGTCTGGGCCTGGACCGCCGCCGACGCGCCCAGTGCCAGTACGGCCGCCACAAAACCCGGCGCAAGCCGGTACCAAGAACGTAGGAGTGGAAGCATAAAAGAGAGAAAGGGGAGACAATAGAATTTGGTGGTTAAATGTAAGCACAAAACCGGGACGCGCCGGGCAAAATCAGCGGTTGCGGGGTTTCATTCGCTCATGTCTCAGGGTGAGCCGCCGACTGCGCCCATCAACCAGCGTGCTGGTTGCCTGACCATAGGTCGAGCCCGGGGTTTAATCGGGCCTAACAAAAATCGCACCATCGAACCGTAAGTTTGCCTTGATTTTTTGAGCTTCGCCTCTTGCTGGTCCGCCAGGGCCACCGTCCCTTCTCTTTATCATATGGCTACTCCTATAGTTCTCATCACCGGCGGCACCTCGGGCATTGGCCGGGCCTGCGCCCTGGCGTTTGGTCGGGCTGGCTACCAGGTGGCCTTCACCGGGCGCGATGAAGCGAAGCTGACCGATACGGCCGCCGCCCTCGCCGCCGCCGACGTGCCCCACCTGCCCATCCGGGCCGATGTGGGCGACGAGGCCGCCTCCGAGCGCGCCGTGCGGGAAACCGTGGCCCGGTTCGGCGGGCTCGACGTGCTGCTCAACAACGCCGGCATCAGCATGCGCGCCCGCTTCCAGGATGCCGACCTGGAGGTTATCAAGCAGCTCATGCAAACCAACTTTTTCGGCACGGTCTTCACCACCAAGTTCGCGCTGCCGCACCTGCTCCAGAGCAAGGGCAGCATCGTGGGTATCAGCAGCATCGCGGGCTACCGGGGCTTGCCGGGCCGCACCGGCTACTCGGCCTCCAAATTTGCCATGAACGGTTTTCTCGAAGCCCTGCGCACCGAGTTGCTCGACCAGGGCGTGCACGTCCTCACGGCCGCGCCGGGCTTCACGGCTTCCAATATTCGCCAAGTGGCGCTGGCCGCCGATGGCTCGGCCCAGGGCGAGTCGCCGCGCGACGAAGGCGCGATGATGAGCAGCGAAGCCGTGGCCGACGAAATCCTCAAAGCCGTGCAGCAACGCAAGCGCACGCTGGTGCTCACGGGGCAGGGCAAGCTGGTTGTGTTCCTCAATAAGTGGCTGCCGGGACTCAGCGACAAGCTGGTGCTGGGGCACTTCCGGAAAGAGGAAAAGGGCTTTGACGTGGGGTAAAGGGAATTAAAAATTAAAAGTGAAGAATTAAAAATGCCCGCCTGAATCAACAAGCGGGCATTTTTAATTCTTCACTTTTAATTTTTAATTCCCTCTACAGAGAGGCCTTCTGCGCCAGCTTCACAGCCTCGTACAAATCAACCACGCCGCCAGTGACGGAGAGCGTGGAGAAATCAACCGTCTTTTCGCCGCCCGGCACCATTACCTTGGTGTGATGCACCTGGGCCGACTGCATGATGATGCGCTTCAAATCGGCGGCCGTGAGCTTGGGGAAGTACGACTTGAGCACCGCCGCCACGCCGGCCGTGACCGGCGAGGCCATGCTCGTGCCGCTTTCGTTGCCGTAGGTGCTGCCGGGCAGGGTGCTGAAAATGCCCACACCGGGCGCGAATACGTCAACCCCTTTTTTGCTGTAGTTCGAGAAGTTGGCCGTGAGGGCGGCGTTGTCTTTCGGGCCCGACGCGCCCACGGTGAGTAGGTTGGGCACGGTCGTGTTGTTCATATAGAAGGACGCGGGGTAGTTGTCGGCCACGTCGAGGTTGTGGTTTTCGTTGCCGGCGGCGTGCACCAGCAGCACGTTTTTGGTGGCGGCGTACTTGTAGGCGGCTTCCACGGCGGCGCGCTGGGGCGAGAATTCCTTGCCGAAGCTCATGTTGATAATCTGCGCGCCGTTGTCCACGGCGTAGCGGATGGCGTTGGCAATGTCCTTGTCGCGCTCGTCGCCGTCGGGCACGGCCCGCACCACCATGATGCTCACCGGGTCGGCGGCGATGCCCTGCACCCCGATTTTATTGTCGCGCACGGCCGCGATGATGCCCGCTACGTGGGTTCCGTGCATGGGGTCGGGGCCGTGGAGGTCGTTGTTGCCGTAGTTGCGGTCAGTCAGGTCGTTGGGGTTGTCCTTCACGATGTCGGTGCGCGGGTCGAAATTCAGGTTCAGCGAATTATCGAGCATGCTGCGCTCCTGTTTCATACCCTCGTTCAGCTCTTTTAGGAGAGCATCGGCGTCGGATGCGCCGGTCTGGCGCATCATATCGAGCATGCCGGCTACGGCGCGCTTCAGGTTGGGGTCTTCGGGGCGGGCGTTTTTGAGGGCTGTAGTGTCGAGCTTGTCGGTACCCAGGGCCTGTTTCATCTTGGCCACCATCTCGGTGATGGGGCCGGTCATGCTCTCGACCTGCCCGGCGCGCTCGGTTTCTTCGGCCAAGCGGGCTTTGTACACTTTCTCCGCTTTCTGATACAGCGCGAAATCAGTCTTGTCGGCCGTCTTCACGGTTTTGGCCGTGGTGCCTTTGAAGCGCTTGCGGCCGGCGGCCACGATGCGCGTCATCTCCAGGGTTTCGGCGTTGATGTTGCGGCCGTCTTTGCCGCCCAGGAAGTTCCAGCCGTGCACATCGTCGATGTAGCCGTTCTTGTCGTCGTCGATGCCGTTGCCGGGAATCTCGCCCCGGTTCCGCCACAGCACGGGCTTCAGGTCGACGTGCGCCGTGTCGATGCCCGAGTCAATCACGGCCACGATAACGGGCGTAGGCACCAGATTTTTCAGGAGTTCGGTATAAGCGCGGGTGGCCCCGATGCCGGGCACGTTGTCGAGCTGCGGGTCTTTAAGGTACCACTGGGCCGCGCTTTGGTCGGTAGCGGCAGGCGTGAGGGTGGGCACGGCCTGCGCCAGGCCCAGGGTAGGCAGCGCCAGAATGGCCAGCGCCAGGGGCCAGCGGCGGGAAGGGAAAATCGTCATGAGCAAAGAAAAGCGCCGCGACAGCGCGGTGGGTGGTGGTGGGTAAACCGAAGTCAACACAAATGAAGTTCAGCCGAGGCAAAGACAGGGCCAGAGGGCGCGATGTTGCGCCCCAGCCGCCCGGTCTGACCGCCCTAGGCGGTCTGACCGGTTGAAGTAAGAACGATACCGCAACAACGACAACCGGGCTGGGAGGTTGAAGTGAGTATGATGACATACCAACGATAACCGGTCAGACCGCCTAGAGCGTGAGGACAGTTAGCCTCGGAGGCCGTCATGCTGAGCTTGTCGAAGCATCTCTACCGCTTCGTTGCCTCGACATGTTCGGTAGAGATGCTTCGACAAGCTCAGCATGACCGTTTTTACGGCGGTAAAAGACCGTTTCGGCTAATTGTCCTCACGCCCTAGGTGTATGGTCCCGGAGTATGGTGGGTCGGTTCTCGAATAAAGCTACTAGGATTTTTCCGCCATTCCGCACAAACAAATTCGTAGGGTGTCAATCCCTTGAGCCGTTTGAGGCGTTTGGC
>NZ_BAABDI010000024.1:0-74008 GCF_039539545.1 Hymenobacter antarcticus
GCCAGCAATGGTGGCTTTAGCCCGGGTGTTCACCTCTTCCCATTCCGAACAGAGTCGTTAAGCCCCGGTGCGCCTATGGTACTGCCTTCACCGGTGGGAGAGTCGGTCGCCGCCAACCTTATTTGAGCAAATCCCCTGTGCCGCTTTCACCAGCCGCATAGGGGATTTTGCTTTTATGGACTAAATCCAAGCTATCGACATTCCCACCGTTGATAGCGAGAGCAAGCAACAAGATGATTTGGAAGAGGTGCTAGTGGTCAAAAAACTGGTTGTCTGACAATTTTAATGGAGCAGCGCTCCTGGCTTACCTTGAGGGATGAATGAGCTAGCTTTTTACACCGACCTGCTGGGCTTGCCTCAGGTGGCCCTGACGGGCGTCATGGTCACGAAAACGACGATAGAAATCGCCTGTACCTTGACCGATACGCAGACGCTCTGTCCTTGCTGCGGGGTGGTCTGCACGCTCGTCAATGACCGTACCACGCGCCGGTTACGGGATTTAAACATTTCGGAGCGAGCGGTTTACCTGGTGGTGAGCGTGCGGCAGTTTCGTTGCCCGACCTGTGGCAGTTGCCCGACCGAGCGGTTGCCGTTTGCCGATTCCAACAAAAGCTACACACACCGGCAAGCCCGGTATGTGTTTGCCTGGTGCCGCAAACAAGCCTACAGCGAAGTAGGGGCCGTGGTCGGGATGCACGCCAAAACGGTGGAGCGTCTGGTGCTCGACCAGTGCCGGCAGGCCGAACAACTGCCCGAGCGCTACGTCGGTCTGCGGCGCCTGGGCATTGACGAGCAAAGCCACCGCAAAGGCAAGAAGCACTTTATCTGCCTGCTCACCTACCTGGACACGGGCACTGTGGTCGACATTCTGCCAGACCGCAAAAAAGAAACCTTAGTCGCTTATTTCCAGAAGCTTGGTCCAGCTTTTTGTCAGCAGATAACGGCCGTTAGCTGCGACATCTGGCAGCCGTATCTGGCCGTAGCGGCCACCTGTTTCCCGCAGGCCACGCTCGTGCTCGACCGGTTTCACGTGGTGAAATTGCTCAATCAGGGCCTGGATGCCTCCCGGCGACGCTTGCGCAAAGAGGCCCCGGACGAAGCGGGCTACAAACAGCTCAAATGGCTTCTTTTCGAGCAGTACCACCGCCTGAGCGATGCGGAGCTCGACACCTTGCAGGGCGCCTTTGCGGTGAGCGCCGAGTTGAAAAGCGCCTATTTTCTGCGCGAAGAGTTCCACCATATTCTAGACCGGCCGCAAGCAGTAGATTCCGCCATTGGCTTATTAGACAAGTGGATAGAACGTATTCAGGCCCCAAAAATCACCCTCTTCAATTCCTTTATCCGCACCCTCCAACGCCACAAAGAACCGATTGCCAACTACGTGCTTGAAAACTTGTCCAATGCCGTGACGGAGGGACTCAATAATTTAGTCCGAAGCATTCGTCGATGCGCCTTTGGCATGCCTAACTTTCAGCATCTGCGGCTGCGAGTCATGGCCATTTCAGGGTGAACATTAAAATTGTCAAACCTTACCACATTTTTTAACATGCACCGCTAAACTATCCGGTTTTTGGGAAGCAGTATACACCTACTGGTTGGCGTATAAAAATGATGACTTATTTGGTCATATACTTACATGCTCCAACAAATATGGGTTGGTTTGTTAGATAGAATACGCTATGAAACTGTTGTATCCGGGATTTTTAGTGGCATTGGGCGCGATTGCCATTCCAATTATTATTCATTTGCTGCAACTGCGCAAGCCGAAGCGCTTATTGTTTACTAATACTGCTTTTATAAGAGAGGTAGAATTAGTGACGGTGCAGCACCGGCGGTTGCAACATTTATTAGTATTAGGGGCTCGTGTGCTAGGTATCGTTGCTTTAGTGCTGATGTTTTGTCAGCCTTTTGTTCCTGCTAAAAATGTTGCTCAAGCAAATACCGGGGGCGTTGGAGTAGTAGTGGATAATTCATTTAGCATGCAGATGCGTGGGACCGTGCAATCTTCTCTATTTCAGGAAGCTATTGTGAATGCGCGGAATTTAGGTGCAGGTGGTAAGTCGGAGAAACAGTTGGAGTTGCTTAGTGCTGGCAAGGCAACTCCATTTGGTGCTGCTTTGGATGAATTGAAGCTTAGCGCGCAAGCTAATGCCGCGAAAAACTTGCGTAATCATCCTGCTCAGAATCAGGTATACGTCATCTCGGACTTTCAAAAAAATGGGTTCAATACGGATGCGTTTGATGGTTTGGAAAGAACCAGGCAGACGGTGCTGGTACCGTTGAAGGGCGAGCCAACGGCGAACGTATATGTTGACAGCGTGTGGGTCGATGATGCTTTCGTGCGGGTGCGAACGAACCTGAGTTTGCACGTTCGGGTGCGAAATGGTGGCAATGCTGAGTTGAAGGATTGTCCGGTGAAGGTGTTTCTGACTGGTAAGCAGGTAGCGGCCTTTCGGGTGACGCTCGCGGCTGGTCAGGTGCTGACTTCGGTGGTGCAGGTGCAGGTGAGTGATGCTTCGGTAGCGTTGGGGCGGGTGGTGACGGAAGATGTGCCGGTGACATTCGATAATGCTTATTATTTTACCTTGCAGCCCGCGGCCAATATCAGCGTATTGGAGATTGGAACAGCGCCCATTGCGCAGCAGTTGTATGCGAATGAGCCACTATTTAATTACACGTTCTCCAAGCCTGAGCGAGTAGACTATGGCGGGTTGAGGCGGGCTAATGTGGTGCTGGTGCGGGGCCTGGCAACAATTGATGCCGGCTTGCGGGAGGCCTTACGGGCGGTGACCCAACGTGGCGGGACTGTGGTGGTAGTGCCTTCAACGGTGGCGGGCGCGCAGGCATCTTATCAGCAATTATTTAGAGAACTGGGGTTGGGAGCGGCGCGATGGGAGGCTGCGGTGGCGACTCCGGAACTGCGGGATGTGGCCATGCCGAACGCTCAGGACCCGTTTTTTCAAGATGTATTTGGCGCACCGCAGCGGGCCGTGACGATGCCACGCGTGGCTCCGGTGCTCCGGTGGACGCGGACAGGCAAGGATATTTTGCGTCTGCGGGATGGCGAGAGCTACCTGGCAAGTTTCGCCAGTGGAACGGGCCAGGTTTATGTCTTCTCGGCTCCGTTTGAAAAGGCGTACTCGGACTTTGGTACGCATGCGCTGTTCGTGCCGGTGATGTATCGGATGGCGATGCTGAGCTACCGGAATGAGCAATTGCCCGCTTATCGGCTTACCCAGAACGGGCTGGCCCTGAAGTTGCCCGTGGAGCCTAACCAGCCGGCACGGGGTGCCGAGCGGGCGGATGAAGCCCCCCTGCGCCTGGTGAAAGACAGTTTGACGCTGATTCCGGCACAGCGGATGGTGGGGCAGGAAGTGCAGCTAGCCTTACCCGAGAGCATGGCCGAAGCTGGGTTTTACCGGGTGATGCGCCGCAATAAGGTGTTGGCAACCCTGGCCTTTAACCAAGACAAGCGCGAATCGGAGCTGGCGGTCTATTCGGCCGAGGAACTGCGCCAGTTGATTGGACCCAATCGCCCGAATATTCAGGTGCTGGAAGCGGGGACGGACGGAGCGGGTCTGGCCAAATTTCAAGCGGAGCAGACGGGCCAGCCCCTGTGGCGCTACTGCCTGCTGGTGGCGCTGGCTTGCTTGCTGGCCGAGGCGCTGTTGCTACAGTTTGGCTCGCGCCGAGCGGTTGCGGCGGGCATCAGACAAGCTGCTTAGGGAGTACGCTTTAGTAATTATAGCCTGCTGTAGCTGCCACAAAGCGTATCTTGCGGCCTTAACGGGTACTTGTTTATGGCTGTTTATTCTTCCGTGGAGACCAATGCAACGCTGGATACTGCGCCTTCGCGCCTCGTGACGCGCCTGGCCCTGCGGTTTGGAGGGGGCGCGGGACTGGCGTGCGGCCTGTGGATGCTGGGCTTGCAGCTGAGTGGCAACAACGGCTTTGGTCCGAAGCAAGTGCTGGCGCAGCTGCTGGTGCCTCTGGCAGCAGTGGCGAGCGAATGGGTTTTGCGGAAGAAGCTGCAGCCCGGCAAGCCCGGGCTGGGCCGCTCGTTGAGCGTTGGGTTGCTGACGGTACTGATTGCGGCCGTGATTTCGGCGGGCAGTGTGCTGGCGCTGGCTTATGGGGCGGGTGAACCAGCGTTGGCGCGCAACCGCGCCGAGGTGAAGGAAATTATACTGTCCCAGCAACGCGAAAACCCCAAAATGATGCGGAGCGAGAAGGAAATTCGGCAGCAGTTGCAGAACGTGGATAAGTTGGCGGCTTCGGATTTGGCCACCAGCAATTTCACGATTGTGCTACTGTTTGGACTGGTGCTGGCTTTACCGGGGGGGATATTTTTTCGGGAGTAATTCGGTTTATCTTTCGGCTCTTTTCAACCATTTACACACCATACATGGAAACAAACGCTACTTCACCGGTTACCACCACAGCGGTGGCCTTACGATATGGGCTGCTATTGACTGTGAGCGGCATACTGGTCGACTTTTTAGTTCGAATTGCGGGCTTCAACTTCATGACATTTGGTATCGCATCTTTCTTAGGCGGTATCACCGTGAGCATTGTGTGGATAGTATTGGCTCACCGCGCTTTTAAACGCGCCAATGGTAACCTTATGACGTTTGGCCAAGGGCTAACTATTGCTATGATAATGATGCTGATAACAGGCTTCGTGTCCGGCTTATTTAATTACTTGTACGTGCATTATATCGACCCGGAATTCGTAGAGCGGATGAAAGCGGGAATGACAGAATTCATGGAGCGCAATAATGTGCCCGATGAACAAATTGAGACAAGTACGGCTCGTTTGGATGGCATGAATGTGGGTATCGGTAAAGCATTGCTAGGAGGACTGGGTAATGGACTGGGCTTTGGTTTGTTCCTGGGATTGATAGTTTCAGCATTTACCAAAAAATCGAAGCCTGAGTTTGAATAAATTACCTGCCACTTTTCCGGTGGAAATTTCCATCGTGATTCCGCTGCTCAACGAAGCAGAGTCGTTGCCGGAGCTCACGCGCTGGATTGCGCGGGTGCTGCAAGCCAACGGGCTGACGTATGAGCTGATTCTGATTGATGACGGCTCGACGGATGATTCCTGGGCGGTGATGGAAGCGCTGGCCGAAGAAGATGCCACGCTGCGGGGCATTCGCTTCAACCGCAACTACGGCAAATCAGCGGCGCTGAACGTGGGCTTTGAGGCGGCGCGGGGCCGGGTGATTTGCACCATGGATGCCGATTTGCAGGACTCGCCGGAGGAATTGCCGGAACTGTACCGGATGATTGTGGAGGACAAATACGACCTCGTGAGCGGGTGGAAGCAGAAGCGTTTCGACCCGCTTTCGAAGACGCTGCCGACCAAGCTATTTAACGGCGCGACGCGGTGGATTTCGGGTATTCAGCTGCACGACTTTAACTGTGGGCTGAAATCGTACGACCAGCGGGTGGTGAAAAGCATTGAGGTGTACGGCGAGATGCACCGCTACATTCCGGTGATTGCGAAATGGAACGGATTCCGCAAGATTGGGGAGAAGGTGGTGCAGCACCAGGAGCGTAAATACGGCGTGACCAAATTCGGGCTGGAGCGGTTTGTCTACGGCTTCCTGGATTTGGCCAGCATCACGTTTGTGAGCCGGTTTAGAAGGCGGCCAATGCACTTTTTTGGCACACTTGGCAGCTTATCGTTTTTTGTCGGCATACTGCTGACGCTGTGGGTGGTGGGCGAAAAAGTGTGGCTTTCGCTGCACAATCTGCGCGCTCGCAATGTGACGGACCAGCCGTTGTTCTTTCTGGCGCTCACGGCGGTAATTATTGGCGTGATGCTCTTCCTATCTGGCTTCCTGGCCGAAATGGTGCAGCTGAACGGGCCGCGCCGCAACGATTATCTGGTGCGGGAAAAACTTAATTAAATTCATTTAACAATTATCAATTAATATTTAACAGTCGCGTATTTGGTCGAGTGTAGGTTGTTAAATGGTACTTGATAAATGTTAATGACATGAAGGTTGTAATTATTGGCCCGGCGTACCCCTTGCGGGGTGGGCTGGCGACGTACAACGAGCGGCTGGCGCGGGCATTTCAGGAAGCCGGCGATACCGTGCGCATCGTCACATTCTCGCTGCAATACCCGGATTTTCTATTTCCCGGGCAAACGCAATTCAGCACCGAGCCGGGACCGGCTAACCTCGATATTGAGGTAAGCCTGAATTCGGTGAACCCGCTTTCGTGGGTAGCAGTGGGGCGGAAATTACGCCGTGAGCGGCCCGATTTGGTTATTTTCCGGTTCTGGCTGCCCTTTATGGGGCCGGCGCTGGGCACGGTGGCGCGGCTGGTGCGTGGCAACGGGCACACCCGCGTAGTGGCGATTACGGACAATGTGATTCCGCACGAGAAGCGGCCGGGTGATGGCCCGCTCACGCGCTTTTTCCTGAGCGCCTGCGATGGATTTGTGACCATGAGCCGCAGCGTGCTGAGCGACTTGCAACGGCTGGGTTTTGGGCGGAAGCCGGCCCTGTACCGGCCGCACCCGCTATACGATAATTTCGGCCCGATTAAATCGAAAGCCGACGCGCTGGCGGCGTTGGGGCTGCCGGCTACCATGGGATACGTATTATTTTTTGGGTTTATCCGGGCGTATAAGGGACTGGATATTCTGCTGGAAGCATTTGCTGATAAACGGCTGGCCGAATTACCGATTAAATTAATTATTGCCGGCGAATACTACGAGGATGCTGCGCCGTATGAGGAATTAATTAAGCGTTATAATTTAGAAGAAAGAATTATTCGGGCGACGGATTTTATTCCGAATAACGTAGTGGTGGACTATTTCTGCGCGGCCGATTTAATTATGCAGCCCTATAAAAACGCCACGCAAAGCGGCGTCTCGCAAATAGCCTATCATTTTGAGCGGCCCATGCTGGTGACGGACGTGGGCGGGCTGGCCGAGTTGATTCCGGCTGGCGTGGTGGGCTACGTGGTGCCGCCCACGCCGGTCGCCATTGCCGACGCGGTGGTGGATTTCTATGCGGCGAAGCGGGAAGAAACCTTCGTGGCGGGCGTGCGGGAGCAGAAAAAGCAGTTTTCGTGGCCCGTGATGGTGGCGGCGCTGAAAGAGGTGGCAGGCTAACCTCACCCCCTGACCCCCTCTCCAAAAAAGAGGGGGCACCGGCTTTGCGCTAGTATTTCCCTGTTAATTAATTAAAAGCGCCGTCATTCCCGAACTGGTGCCCCCTCTTTTTTGGAGAGAGGGTCAGGGGGTGAGGTTGGGCTGCACGACGCTTTCGCGCACGGCCTGCAACACCTTGGCCGCCGGCAAATCCTCCATGCAGCTCGTGCCCAATTTACAGCTGCCCCGGTAGAAGCAGACGCAGTCCTTGTTGGGCTGCACGATTTGGCCCCGGCCGTAGAGGTCGAATTCGTGGGGGTTGAAGATGTTATTCATCAGGATGGTGGGCTTGCGGAGCGCAATGCTGATGTGCATGCCCATCGTTACCTGCGTCACGATGCCGTCCATCTGGTTCATCAGGTTGATGAACTGGGGCAGGGGGAAGGTGCCGGGGTAGGCCGCGCCGGTGGCGGCGTGCAGCTCGCGGTTGCGGGCGTCTTCGGCCTCGCCGCCGAGCAGGACGGGCGTGTAGCCGGCGGCTTGCAGGCCGGTTATCAGCTCAATCCACTTTTCGGTGCTCCAGAGGCGGGTGGTCCACCGGTCGCCGCAGCCGGTGTTGAGGCCGATGCGGGGATGCGTGGCGGGCAGGGCGCTCCAGTCGAAGCCCTTGTCGTCGTGGGTGTCGAAGACGTACTCTTCGCCCCGGAAATCGAAGCCGCAGAGCTCGAAGATTTCCTGCACGTAGGGCTTGGTGTTGGCCTGGCTCACCTGGTCGAAGATGCCGGTGAGGTACTTGTGCTCGGCCAGCGCATTCACGGGCCAGGCCACGCCGTCGTGCGGGCGCAGGGCGTAGCCGAATTTCTCTTTGGCCTCGATGGTGTTCAGCAGGGCGCAGGCTTCCTTTTCCTTGTCGAGGTTGATAACGACATCGAACTGCCGGGCCTGCAATTGGAGGGCGCTGGCGAAATCGAACTTCAGAATCTCCTCAATCTCGGCCTGGGGCAGGATGGCGGGCGTGAGCGTGAGCCAGGTAATGGCGCAGCCGGGCCGCTCCTCGCGCAGCCGCAGCAGCAGGGGCGTGGTCCGAATCACATCACCAATAGCCCCGAGCTTGATAATCAAAATCCGCTGCGTGACCGGCTCATACACCGGGCAGTCGGCGCACACGTAGCCGTCGGTTTTGTTGGGACGGCAGGGGAGGTCGCCGCGAAAGTGGCGGCAGTCGGGGTGAACAACAACGGTGTCGAGGAGCTGGGGCACGGCGCAGGCAAGGGGAATGATGCGGCAAAAGTAGCGCCCGGCGGCGGCCGGGGAGGTTGAGGTGGGTTGAAGGAAGAATATCGATGTAACGTGCCTACCGCCCCACGTAGCTATGCGGCGTGATGCCGCGCAGCTCCGCCTTCACGCCCTCGCTCACGTCCAGCCCCTCGATAAACGCCCCGATACTGGCGGCCGAAATGGCCTCTCCCGTGCGGGTGAGGGCTTTGAGGGCATTGTAGGGGTCGGGGTAGGCCTCTCTCCTGAGAATGGTCTGGATGCCTTCGGCCACCACGGCCCAGTTGGCTTCGAGGTCGCGCTGCAACGCCGATTCATCAAGGGCCAGCTTGCCCAGGCCGCGCTGCAAAGCCCCCAACGCAATGAGGATGTGGCCGAGCGGCACGCCCAGGTTGCGCAGGACGGTGGAGTCGGTGAGGTCGCGCTGGAGGCGGGAGATGGGCAGCTTGGCGGCGAAGTGTTCGAGCAGAGCGTTGGCCACGCCGAAGTTGCCTTCGGCATTCTCAAAATCGATGGGGTTCACCTTGTGCGGCATGGCCGAGGAGCCCACCTCGCCGGCCTTGATGGTCTGCTTGAAGTAGCCGAGCGAGATGTACTGCCACACGTCGCGGGCCAGGTCGAGCAGGATGGTGTTGAGGCGCTTGAGCGCGTCGCAATGAGCCGCCAAGTGGTCGTAGTGCTCAATCTGGGTGGTGGGGAAGGAGCGATGCAGGCCCAGCCGCTCGTTCACGAAGGTGGCGGCGAAGGCGTGCCAGCTAATGCCGGGGTAGGCCGCGAAGTGGGCGTTGAAGTTGCCGGTGGCCCCGCCGAACTTGGCCCCGAACGGCACCTGGGCCAGCAGCGCCACCTGGGCGTCGAGCCGGGCCACGAACACCCCGATTTCCTTGCCCAGCCGGGTGGGCGAGGCCGGCTGCCCGTGGGTGCGGGCCAGCATGGGCACGGGGGCCCACTCCTGGGCGCGGGCGGCCAGGGCGTTGCGCACGGCGGCGTAGGCGGGCAGCACCTCGCCCACCAGCGCATCGCGGAAGCTGAGCGGAATGGCCGTGTTATTGATGTCCTGCGAGGTGAGGCCGAAGTGAATGAACTCGACGAACGCCCCCAGGCCGAGGGCCGTAAACCGGTCGCGCAGGAAGTATTCCACTGCTTTCACGTCGTGGTTGGTCACGGCTTCGTGGGCCTTCACGGCCTCGGCATCAGCCTCCGTGAAGCCTTCGTAGAGCTGGCGCAGCTGGGGGAAAGCATCCGGCGACACGCCGTGCAGCTGGGGCAGCGGCAGCTCGGCCAGGGCAATGAAGTATTCGATTTCGACCAGCACGCGGTAGCGTATCAGGGCCATTTCGGAGAAGCGGGCGGCCAGGGGGGCGGTGGCGCGGGCGTAGCGCCCATCGAGGGGCGAGAGGGCGAGGAGGGGGCTGGGCATGGGGCAAAAGTACGGGAGCCGCAAGGGAGGTAGAACGACCAACTCCCCTCCTTTTTTAAGGAGGGGATGTTCGAGCCGCAGGCTCGGACGGGGGTGGTGGCATTCGTTGAACGATGGCGGAACGATGGCCGCTCCAGTCGTTCCGCCATCGTTCAACGAATGCCACCACCCCAGCTGACGCTTCGCGCCAGCATCCCCTCCTTAAAAAAGGAGGGGAGTTGGTCGTTCAACGACTTCACCACCCCCGTTTCAGCTTCGCTGAAACATCCCCTCCTTGGCAAGGAGGGGAGTTGGCCGGTTGGCCTTATTCTCCCGTATTCCTGCTACGCCCTCGTTTTTCTTACCTTTGACGCTGGCTAAGCCGCCCACCATACTGAGTTCCGTGCAAATATCCCCCTCCACCAAACGACTTCTACTCGGCATTCTGGGCAGCCTGGCTGCGCTGCTTCTGCTGGCATTCGCCGTGTTTCAGTGGAAGCGCCAGCAGCTGCTCACCTATGCGCTGGAGGCCGTGAAGGCCAAGGTTGAGCGCAAGTATCCGGTTATCCTCACGCTGGGGCCAGCGCGCTTCGCGGGCTTCAAAACCGTGGAAATTGCCGGCCTGAGCCTCGTGCCCAGGGCCGCGCCGACCGATACGCTGCTCACTGCCAAGCGCCTGCAGGCCAGCCTGAGCGTGCGCTCGCTGTTTGCGGGCCGGCCGGTTTTTAGCGGGCTCGAAATCATCACGGCGCGGCTCACGGCCCGCAAATCGGCCACTTCCGACAACTACGGCTTTCTGGTAAAAAAACAAAAAGCCAGCACCGTGCCCCGCGACACCACCAAGGGCACCAACTACGGCCTGCTGCTGAACCAGGTGCTCGAAACCGCCTTCGACAACATCCCCGATGAGGCCAGCTTCAAGGATTTTTACGTGAGCTACCTGGGGCCGCGCCACACGGCGCTGCTGCGCCTGCCCGAGCTCCGGATTGAGGACGGCGACATTTCGGGCCGCCTCACGGCCAGCATCGACTCGGTGGTGAACGAGCTGGGCATCAGCGGGCACATCGTGCCGGGCGACTACGCCCTCACGGCGCGGGTGTTTGGGGTAGGCGGCTCGGTGCAGCTGCCCTACGTGCCGCGCCGCTTCGGGGCGCTGGTGAGTTTCGATACCGTGCTGGTGCGGCTCGATAGCAAGGAATTCGACGACGATGATACCGGCGGACGGCTCACGGTGCGCGGCTCGCTGGCCGCCCGCAACTTCAGCCTCTACCATCCCAAGCTGGCCGCCAACGAGATTGAGGTGAAGCGCGGGACGCTGGACTTTGTGGCCACGCTGGGCCGGGGCACGGCCGCGCTGGAGAAGGGCAGCCTGCTCACGGTGAACAAAATCGTGCTGCACCCCGAAATCAGCGTGCGATTGAAGCCCAGCCAGGCCGTGCGCATCAACGTAACCTCCGACGACACGGAGGCCAACGACTTCTTCGCCTCGCTGCCCACCGGCATTTTCGACGAGGTGCGCGGCATCACGGGCACGGGCACGCTGGCCTACCACTTGCGGGCCAGCCTGGATTTGGCCCGGGTCGATAGCCTGAAGTTCGACTCCGGCCTGCGCGGCAAAAACTTCAAGCTCACCAGCGTGGGCGAGGGCGACGACGACCTGAGCAAGCTCAACACGGCCTTCCGCCACACGGTGTACAACGACCGGGGCGACTCGGTACGCACTTTCGCCGTGGGCCCGCCCAACCCCGATTTCGTGCCCTATAATCAGGTTTCGCCCTACCTTATCCACGCCATCACGACGGCCGAGGACCCGCGCTTTTTCACCCACCGGGGCTTCATGGAGCAGGCGTTCGTGAAGTCGGCCATTCAGAACATCAAGGAGCGGCGCTTTGCCCGCGGCGGCAGCACCATTTCGATGCAGCTGGTGAAGAACGTGTTTCTGACCCGGCAAAAAACCGTGGCCCGCAAGGTGGAGGAAGCCCTCATCGTGTGGCTGCTGGAGAATACGCGCCTGGCCAGCAAGCAGCGCATGTTTGAGGTTTACCTCAACATCATCGAGTGGGGGCCCAGCAAGTACCGCTGGCCCAGTGGCAAGCGCGGCGTGTATGGCGTGAAAGATGCCGCCCTGTTCTACTACGGCAAGCGCCCCGGCGAGCTCAACCTGCCCGAAAGCCTGTACCTGGCCAGCATTATCCCGAAGCCGAAATTCGCCCGCTATTCCTTCGATGCCTACGGCGACCTGCGCCGCAGCACCCGCTATTTCTTCCGGCTCATTGCTGATATCATGGCCACGCGGGGCCTCATCACCGGCAACGACCGCGAAAGCCTGCCGTATGCGCTGCGCCTCAATGGCCCGGCCCGCCAGTATATGGCCTTCGCGGCCCGGCCCGACACCACCCGCATCACCGCCGCCGCCGATTCGAGCCAGTTTGAGCCCCTCAACCTGATTGACCTGCTCAACACCGGGGCCGCCGCCCCCGATGCCGGCGTGAACTCAGGTGCCCCCGATGTGGAGCCGCTGAAAGCGCCCAAATAGGTAGAGACGCAACATTTTGCGTCTCGTCGTTGAACGAAATCGCCAGGCGTTGCCCACGCGAGCCGTTCAACGAGGAGACTCCAACTATTGCGTTTCTACCTCGTGCCCGCAATCCGGTTATTGATGAGTAGAAACGCAAAAGGGGGATGCGCCAACGTTGGCGCATCCCCCTTTTACATTATGGCGCAGCTGAGCTATTGCACCGCGATGCGGCGCGTAACCGAGCCATTTTCATAGGCCACGCGCAGCAGGTACACGCCGGCGGGCAGGCGCTCTATGTTCAGGGTCAGCTCGGCGGCAGTGCCCACGGGCAGGGCCAGCACGGGGCGGCCCAGGGCATCGAGCAGCTCGATGGAGCGCGGGTGGGCGCTGGCATCGGGGCGCACGTGCAGCAGGCCGTGGGCCGGCACGGGCCAGGCGGCGGTGCGCCCGGCCACGGCCGCCGGAGCGGCCACGGCCAGCACGTTGGGGGCCGTGATGCGGGCCACGCCCAGGGCAGGCTGGAAATTGACCGTGGTAAAAGTGCCCGCGAGCACAATGGCCCCGTCGGGTTGCACGAGCAGGGAGCGCACGGTGGTATTGGGCACGGCGGTATTGCCGAATGAAGCATCCGTCTGGCCATTGGCCAGCATGCGGCCCAGGTTAATCTGGCCAGTCGTCGCGCTCGAATTCGTGAAGCTGCCGCCCAGCAGTACCCGGCCATTGGGCTGCTGGGCCAGGGCAAACACATTGCCGGTAAGCAGCGCGTTGGGCGCAAACGAAGCATCGGCCATGCCGGCCGCGTCGAGGCGGGCCACGCCGTAGTGCAGGGTGCCATCTACGGCGTCGAAGTTGCCGCCCACCAGCAGCTTGCCGTCGGGCTGCTGGGCCAGGGCATAAACGCGGTTGGACGGGGCCGTTGTGCCATTGGTGGCCGTGAAAGTCGACAGGTTGTTGAACGTAGGGTCGAGGGCTCCCGTGGTTTCGTAGCGCACCACGCGCACCACGGCGCTCGGCTGGCCAGTGGGGCGGAAGCGGCCACCTACTACAATCTTGCCGTCGGCCTGCACCAGCAGCGCGTCGGTGCCATTGGGGCTGCCCGTGCCGGTGCTACTCACAGCGCGCGAAAAGGAGAAGTCCGTAGCCCCGGTGCTGGTGAGCCGCGCCAGCCCGGCCCCGCCCACCCCGTTGAGGCCCCCGGCCACCAGTATCCGGCCATCGGGCTGCACGGCTACGGCCGTAAGGTTGGAAGTGGCCAGGGCCGGGGCAGCAAAGCCCAGGTCGGGAGCCCCGGTGGTGCCAAGCCGGGACACGCCTTGCACCATGCCGGCCACTACTTTGCCATCGGGCTGCAGGGCCAGGCAGGTAACGGCGGCGGGCAGCACGCCCGTCGCGGCCGAGTAGCTGGTTTCGAGCGTGCCATTGGTGGCCAGGCGGGCCAGCCGGTGCACGGGCTGGCCGTTCATTTCCGTGAAGTTGCCGCCCACCACCAGCTTGCCATCGGCCTGCCGCACCATCGCGACTACATTGCCGGGGATTTGCAGCTTGGCGGCAAACGTGGGGTCGGATGCGCCGGTGCTGGTCAGGCGCAACAGGTTGTTTTCCTGGTTGCGCAGGGTGTTGAAGTAGTTGCCCACTACCACGCCGCCAGTCGCATCGAGACTGATGCTGCTGGGGTTGCTGTTGGGGTTGCCGTTGAACTGAAAGCTGTTATCGAGGGCCCCGGTGGAGGTGAGGCGGGCCAGGCCATTGGCCGGGCCCGTGCTGAAGTAGCCGGCCACCACAATCTTGCCATCGGCCTGCAGCCGCACCGCCGCGTCGGAAAAGGTAGTGGAAATGCTGCCGACAGGAAACTGCGACGAAGAAACCGCGAAGGTATTGTCGATAGCCCCGGTGGTGAGGAGGCGCACCAGGCCGGGGCCGGAACCGGGGGTGGCCGTGTTCACCAGGTAGCCATTCACCAGCACTTTGCCGTCGGGCTGTAGCGTCAGCCCTTCCACCTGCGAGCCGGCCAGCAGCAGTGGGGCGAAGGTGGCATCTATGCTGCCGTTGGCGTTGAGGCGCACAATGCCCGGCGCGGGCGTGCCGTTGAAGGTCTCAAAATCGCCGCCCACCAGGATTTTACCATTGGGCTGCACCGCCACCGTGTAGGCCGAGGCGTACTGGTTGGAGGTGCTGAGAATGCCGCTGCCGGCGCTGAAGCCGGTATCCACGCTGCCGTCGGCGTTGAGGCGCACCACCCCGGCGGCCGTCGCGCCGCTGTAGGTGTTGAAATAGCCCACGACCACCACTTTGCCGTCGGCCTGCACGTCGTAGTTCTGCACGTAGCCGTAGTCGTTGGTGAAATCCGGGCCGGGGCCGGGGTCAAACCCGTTGTCGGGAGTACCGTTGGCGTTCAGGCGCAGCAGCTCGACCCGGCTCGTGGTTCCCACGGTGATGCTGCCACCATTAGCCCCCAGCAGGTACTGGCCGTTGGGCAGGTTCTTGATGCGAAACACGTTGCTGCCGAGGCCAACGTTTTGCCCAAAGGGTACATCTACGGCTCCCGCGGCATCGAGCCGCACCAGGCGGCCTGATGCCGTGCCGTTCACCCGTGTGAAGGTGCCACTTAGCAGCCGCTTGCCATCGGCCTGCTGGTCGCCCATGGTAAACACCGCGGCCGGGGCGAAAATGCTGGTAGGCGAGGCAAAGGTGGGGTCGAGCACCTGGGCCGCCGCCTGAAAATGGGTAAGCGGAGCCAGCAGCAATCCCGCAATAGCGAGTCGAAGTATTTTCATGTAGTGGTGGAAAGGAAGCGAAAAAATACAGTGAAAAAGGGGGTGAAAAATGAAGCGAAGGGAGAGTTAAAATAACAGAAGCGGCTGAGGCTACGCTTCTTTTTTGGGCCAGAGCAGCGAGGCCAGCACGCTCAGTACAAGCAGGCCGCCCACCACGCCCAGCGCCACGGGCATGGGGATGGTAATGAAGCTCTCAAGCAGGATTTTGGCCCCGATGAATACCAGAATGAGCGAGAGGCCGTAGTGCAGGTAGTGAAACAGGCGCATCATGCTGGCCAGGGCGAAGTACATGGCCCGCAGCCCCAGCAGGGCAAATACGTTGGAAGTGAACACGATAAACGTGTCGCGGGTGATGGCCAGAATGGCGGGAATAGAGTCGGCGGCAAATACCACATCGGTCGTTTCTACCATCACCAGCACCACGAAGAGCGGCGTGGCAAAGCGCACGCCGTCGCGCCGCACGAAGAATTGGCCCCCCTCAATCTGCCGGGTGATGGGCAAATGGCGGCTCAGGAAGCGCACCACGGGGTTGTGCTCGGGGTCGATTTCGGGACCGTCGCCGCTCAGGCCCATCTTGATGCCGGTGTACATCAGAAAAGCCCCCAGCGGGTAAATCAGGAAGTGGAACCTGGCCAGCAGCGCGCCTCCTATCAGAATAAATACGGCCCGCAGAATCAGCGCGCCCAGCACGCCCCAGAACAGGATGCGGTGCTGGTATTGTGCCGGCACTTTGAAATAGCTGAAAATGAGCAGAAAGACAAATAAGTTGTCCACGCTCAGGGCTTTTTCCACCAGGTAGCCGGTCAGCCATTGCAGCCCGGCCTGGGGGCCCATGGTGCGGTACACCACGTAGTTGAACGCCAGCGACAGCGCCACCCAAAAGGCACTCCACCCCAAAGCTTCACGCAGTTTTATCTCGTGGGCATTGCGGTTGAAAACCAATAAATCAAGCAGCAGCAGCCCGATAACGAACGTCGTAAAGAGCAGCCAGAACAGGGGCGTGTTTTCCATGCGTAGCGCCAAGATACAGCGGTCCAGGTGCGTCTACGCAACTGGTCCTCACGCCAACGCCCGCAACGTTCAGCTTAGCGCGCTAGCGCACCACCCGCTTCAGCGGGCGGAACCAGCTGTTGGCCTTCATCTGAAGCACCCCGAAGAAAGCTTCCTGCACAATGCCCTTCGACATCTTGGAAGTACCCCGGGTGCGGTCGGTGAAGATGATGGGCACTTCCTTGATGCGGAAGCCCAGCTGGTAAGCCAGCCACTTCATCTCAATCTGAAACGCGTAGCCTACGAAGTGAATGTTGGCCAAATCAATAGCCCGCAGCACCCGCGCCGTGTAGCACTTGAAGCCCGCCGTGGCGTCGCGGATGGGCATACCCGTCACCACGCGCACGTACCAGGAGGCGAAATACGACATCAGCACCCGCGACATGGGCCAGTTCACCACGTTCACACCCTCAATGTAGCGCGAGCCCACGGCCAGGTCGAAGCCGTCGCGGGCGCAGGCATCGTGCAGGCGCAGCAGGTCGTCGGGGTTGTGCGAGAAGTCGGCGTCCATCTCAAACACGTATTCGTAGCCGTGGCCCAGCGCCCAGCGGAAGCCGTGCAGGTAGGCCGTGCCCAGGCCCTGCTTGCCGCTGCGCTCTTCCAGAAAAAGGCGGCCCGGAAACTCGGCTTGCAGGCCGCGCACAATGGCGGCGGTGCCATCGGGCGAGCCGTCGTCGATAATCAACACGTCGAAAGCCCGCGGCAGCGACATCACCTTGCGGATAATCAGCTCCGCATTTTCGCGCTCGTTGTAGGTAGGAATCAGGACGAGGCCTTCGCTCATGGGGTAAGAATTGGGGCAAAGATAGGGTTTTGCCGCACGAAGCTGCATAAGCAATCAAGCTTCTGCGTTAATATTTAGTCAGTTAATATCAATAATAATAAATATTATGATACTAAAAATATAAAATGAATTAGAAAATCGGATTAGCTGGCGGCTAATGTTTCGGCGGTGCGGCGGGCGTGGCGGATGCAATCGGGCACGCTCACGCCGGCGCGCCAGTTGGCCACGGCCACTACGTGCTCGCGGGCCAGGGCATCGGTGGTAGCGTGGGCAGCCATAATGCGGGCATCGTACTGCGGAATGCTGCGCGGCCACAGGTAGCGCCCTTGCCAGCGCGGCGCGCCCGTGATGCCGTAGAACTTGCTCAGTTCGGCGTGCACGGCGGCTTGCTGCACGTCCTCGGGCTGCGCGGCGGCTTCCTCATACTGCGTGCCGCCCACGAAGGTGGTGAACAGCACCTGCCCCGCCGGCACCCGCTGCGGATAGATGCTGCTGGTCCAGATGGAGCCCGCCGCATACGTGCCTTCCACCTTGGGGTGCAGGGCCCCGAAGCCGTTGAGCGGGTGCGCTACGGCGGCGCGGTCGTAGGCCGAGAACACCACGCTCATGGGCGGGTAGTGCACGGCGGCCAGCGCGGCGGCGGCTTCGGCAAACAGCGGCTCCAGCAGCGGCGCGGCGGCGTAGGCGGGCAGGGCCAGGGCCAGGTGCGAGTAGCCGGGGGCGGCGGCCAGACCCTGGGGGCCGCGCAGCTCCAGCTGGTAGGTGCCATCGGTGGCTCGGGAAAGGGCCGTGACGGTCGTGCCGGGCTGGTAGCTGCTGAGCTTGGCCGCCAGCGTGTCGGTAATGGTCTGCACCCCGCCCGTGAGCGTGACGATGCGGCGGCGCGGCGCTCCCTTGCCGGTTTTCATCAGCCCGCGCAGCACCGAGCCGTACTGCTGCTCCAGCGCGGCCAGCTGCGGAAAGGTTTTGTGCAGCAGCAGCTTCTCGGGGTCGCCGGCGTAGATGCCGGCCATGAAAGGATTGACGGCGTAGTCCACGATTTCGGGGCCGAAGCGGCGGCGGAAAAAGTGCGCTACGGTTTCGTGAACATCGATGGGCGCGGCGGGCTGGCGGAATTCTTTCAGCAATTGCCACTTGGCTTTGAGGGTGAAAAAGCCGTTGGTGAGCAGGGTGGGGGGCGAGCCGGGCAGCTCGCGGTAGCGCCCGTCGCGCAGCACGTAGCGGTGCTGGCTCACGGCGGCCGAGTCCTGAATCTGGTCGGTGAGGCTGAGGTCGGCCAGCAGCTCTTCCAGCTCGGTGCTCAATTGCAGCGAGTTGGGGCCGGTTTCGAGCAGGTAGCCTTCCGGCGTGGCCCAGGTGTGCAGGTTGCCACCGGGGCGCTGGTCGGCCTCGAATAAATCGTAGGGCAGGCCGGCCTTTTGCAGGTACCAGGCCAGGGTGAGGCCGCTGATGCCGCCGCCGATGATGGCAATTTTCATAGAGTGATACTGTAGCTGAAGCGAGCTGTAGCGCGAAGCGGTGCTTCGCGTCGCCGCGCCGCCAACGAATTGTTGTATCGGCGCAACGCCGTGGGCTACAAAGTTAGCCTCGCCGTCCTGCGGTTCGCCCGTAGCTTTGCTCCCGATGACAACAATCAACAAAGCCATTTTTCTGGACCGCGACGGCGTGCTGAACGACGAAATCGGCGACTACGTCTGGAAGCTCGACGAATTCATCGTGAGCCCCGGCGTGCCCGAGAGTCTCACCCGCCTCAAAGCCGCCGGGTATTACCTCGTGGTGGTGACCAACCAGGCCGGCATCGCCAAAAAGCTTTACACCGCTGCCGACGTGCACGCCTGCCACGCCAAACTGCAGGACGCCTGCGGCCACTTGCTCGACGCCCTCTATTTCAGCGAAGCCCACCCCAGCGTGAGCGACTCCATCCTGCGCAAGCCCGATTCGGGCATGTTCGAGAAAGCCGTGGCCCGCTTCAACCTCGACCCCGCCCAGTGCTGGATAGTGGGCGACCGGTACCGCGACATGGAAGCCGGGGCCAAAATCGGCGTGCGCGGCATCATGGTGGGGGAAACGGAAGCGGTGGATTTCACGCCCCGCGTGGCGGATTTGCGGGCGGCCACGGATATTATTCTGGGCGCGGAATAATTGTAAAAAGCACGTCATGCCGAGCGCAGCCGAGGCATCTCGCCTGGGGTAGTAACTCAATCGATTGGTTTACTACCCCAGGCGAGATGCTTAGGCTGCGCTCAGCATGACGTGCTTTTTCATGACCGTTCTGACATAATAAAAGGCCGGCCTCCCTTGCGGAAAGCCGGCCTTTTCTTTTCAAAGCCCTAAAGCTCTACTGGCGCGCCGTAGTCGTGGCCGTGCTGGCCGTAATCGGCGAGGAAACGCGGTTGGCTTCCTTGGTGCTGCTGTAGGCGGGGCACTTCTGGCGGTTGCAGGCACCCAGCGAGAGGGCCGCGAAGCCGGCGGCGAGCAGAACGAACTTTTTCATAATAGCTATAAAACGGGTGAGGGATGATGCGGTTGGGCTTCAAAGATAAGCAGTCAGCCCAATATTCTGCTACGATTCCTTAACGCGGAAATTGCACTATTGGTATCCGAGAATGCGCATCATGCTGGCCGCTTCCTGGGCGGGGGCGAAAACCCGGTCGGAGAGGGTGCCGTCGTCGGCGCGGTCGAGGATGATGTGCTGGGGGGCGGGAATGAGGCAGTGCTTGATGCCGCCGTAGCCGCTGAGGCTCTCCTGATACGCGCCGGTGTGGAAGAAGCCCACGTAGAGCGGCTGCGCATCGGCGGGCTTGCGCTCGGGCAGGAAGGTCTGGTAGATGTGCTTCTCGGAGTTGTAGTAGTCCTGCGAGTCGCAGGTGAGGCCGCCAAGCTGAATCTTCTTGTACTGCTTCTGCCAGCCGTTGAGGGCCAGCATGATGAAGCGCTGGTTCAGGGCCCAGGTATCGGGCAGGTTGGTGATGAACGAGCCGTCAATCATGTACCAGAGCTCCTTGTCGTTCTGCAGCTTTTCGTCGAGAATGCTGTAGATGGTAGCGCCGCTTTCGCCCACCGTGAAGATGCCGAACTCGGTGAAGATATTAGGCTCGGGCACGCCTTCTTCGGCGCAGATGCGCTGGATGGTGCGCAGGATTTCGGCCACCATGTAGGGGTAGTCGTACTCGGGCTGAATGCTGGTTTGGATGGGCAGGCCGCCGCCAATGTCGATGGTGGTGAGGGTGGGGCACACCTTGCGCAGCTCGCAGTACTTGTGCACGAAGCGGCTCAGCTCGGTCCAGTAATAGGACGTGTCCTTGATGCCGCTGCTGATGAAGTAGTGCAGCATGGTGAGCTCGAAGCGCGGGTCGTCCTTGATGCGCTGCTCGTAGAGCGGGATGGCATCGGCGTAGCGCACGCCCAGGCGCGAGGTGTAGAACTGGAAGCGCGGCTCCTCGTCGGAGGCCAGGCGCAGGCCCAGCTTGGTTTTGGTGGCCGCGGGCTGCACGTGGGCCAGGTAGTAGTCGATTTCGCTCGGCGAGTCCAGAATCGGAATGCAGTTGACGAAGCCATCGTTGAGCAGGCCCACCACCTCTCTTTTGTAGTCTTCGGTCTTGAAGCCGTTGCAGATGATGTGCTTATCGCGCTCGAACGCGCCCTGCGCAAACAGCGCCCGGATGATGCTGATGTCGAAGCACGACGAGGTTTCGAGGTCCACGTCGTTGGTCAGCGCTTCTTCGAGCACAAATTTGAAGTGCGACGACTTGGTGCAGTAGGCGTAGGAATAGGAGCCGGTGTAGCCGGTCTCGGCGATGCCATTGGCAAACCATTGCTTGGCCCGCTGAATCTGGGAGCTGATTTTGGGGAGGTAGGTGAGGCGGAGCGGGGTGCCGTACTTCTCCACGAGGGCCATCAGGTCGATGTCGTGGAAGCGGAGCTCGTGGTCCTGGACGGTGAAATCGGCCGTGGGAAAATCGAAAGTTTGGGAGATGAGGTCGTGATACGTATCCATAAGTAGTTGTCAGGTGCTTGTTGTCAGTTGTTGGGGGCTGTTGGGGCTGCTGAACAAGAAAAATGTCCAACAACTGACAACGAGCACCTGACAACTAACAGAAATCCCCGACCTTTGCGGCGGGCAGTACAAAAGTACCGCCGGGGTTAGGATAATAACCGGGGAACGGCTGATTGTTCTCCGGGGGTCCGGCCTCGCATCGTGACGATGGAATAGTAAGCGACTTGGCTACGGCAGATTCTTCTGCCGCAAGGCAGCGTGATTCTAGTGGTTAACGGTTAGTGATAAGTGGTTAATTGTCGGGTTGCCGAAAAAATTAACCAGTAACCACTAACCACTAACCACTAAAAAACGATGCCGCCATCCTGCCAACCTAAATTCCCACCCGATGAAACGCATAAAACTACTGGAAGTACGCTCCGAGCTGGGGGCTGGCACGCGCGGCGCGAGCATGGGCCCCGATGCCCTGCGCGTGGCCTGCCTCAACAAAGGCTCCGACTATTTCCGCCGCTTCAACTCCGTGGTGGTGCCGGATTTGAACCACGTGCTGTTCGACAAGAACCACTTCCCCTTCGCCAAGCACATTGACAGTATCTACACGGTGCAGAAGGGCATTGCCAACGCCGTGGAGCAGACGCTGCGCTTCGGCGAGTTCCCGCTGGTGCTGGCCGGCGACCACAGCAGCGCCAACGCCACCATTGCCGGCATCAAGGCCACCTACCCGCACAAAACCCTGGGCGTGGTGTGGGTTGATGCCCATGCCGATATTCACTCGCCTTACACCACGCCCAGCGGCAACATGCACGGCATGCCCCTGGCCGCCGCCCTGGGCCAGGACAACCTGAGCCACCAGCGCAACATTCCGGACCCCGAAACTACCTTCTTCTGGAAGCGCCTGCGGGACCTGGGCGAGCCCGGCCCCAAGCTCACCCCCGACCACCTGGTGTACGTGGTGGTGCGCGACACCGAGGAAGAGGAAAATGCCATTATCGACGCGCTGGGCATCCGCAACTTCAAGCTGCCCGAGTTCCGCGCCAAAGGCCCGCGCCAAGTGGCCCGCGAGATTTACGAGCAGCTGCGCTTCTGCGACATGGTGTACATCTCCTTCGATGTGGACTCGCTCGATTCGCGCTTCAGCAAGGGGACGGGCACCCCCGTGGAGCTGGGCCTCGATGTGCCCGAGGCCATGGCCCTGTGCCGCGCCCTGCTCGAAAACGACCGGGTGGTGTGCTTCGAGATGGTCGAAATCAACCCCACGCTGGATAGCGAGAACACCATGGCCAAGAATGCCTTTGATATTCTGGAAGTAGCCACGGAGGCCATTGAGCAGCGGCTGCGGCTGGATGAGGTGGTGAGTCGGTAGCGACCGGACTTGGCAGCAGCGCGGACTTTGTAGTCCGCGACCCGCGCCGTGAGAACTGCTTTAACGGGCCGCTGGCCGTAGTTTAGCGCGCAGCGCGCAACTACGCGCCACTGGGTAAGGTGAGTCTGCGACTCACGGCCGCAGAGCGGCCAGGCGGGGCCGCGCCGTTTGGGCCTAACGGCGAGTTGCAAACTCGCCTTACCAGCGGCCAGCAGTTACGCGCTGCGCGCTAAACTGCGGCCAGCAACCACCAGCCAGCGCACCACCGCCGTCGCCGGCAGCACCGACCGCAAAACCCTCACCGCCCTGCTGCGCCGCAACGCCAACCTCATCAAGGATATGCGGGTGCAGCTCAAGCCCTACCAAAGCTCGCCCACCAAGCACGAGGTCTGGCTGCGCTTCCAAGGCTACACCAAGCTCATCGTCCTCGGCGGGGGCGGCCCCAAAGGCCCTGCCCCTAAGCCCGCCGCCTAAGCCGCTGCAGGAACAAAGAGCCCCGCCAGTAGCTGGCGGGGCTCTTTTGTTGCTTCAAGTTTCGGGGGGGCTATTCATCCGACGGGCGCGGTCTATCACGCCGTTATTAGCTGGCAATCGAGAAAATCACATCGGCTGGAATTTTCAGCCGAGTGTAAAGCCTGCGGGCGAAATCCATGTTCAGCTCCCGTTTGCCTTTCATGAGTTCGGACAATCGAGGTTCGGAGACTTCGAGGAGCTCAGCCAGTGCCCGTTGCCGGATACGCCGCTTAAACATTTCCACTTCAAGGATGCCCCGGAGGGTTGTTGGTGGTTCGGGCGTGTGGCCCTGGGCCGTTTCGTAGGCTTCTACGGCATCAGCAAGCAATGCCAGGGCCTTATTTTCAGCTGCGTCCGGGGCTTGTTCCCAGGCGAGCATCTGCTCGATGGCGGCCTCGTGCTGTTCGTCGCTGGTAATGGTAAAGTCGAAGGAATACGCTGTTTTGGTAGCGACTTGCTCAGTGGGAATTCCCTTCGGTTTGGTTGCTGTTTTTTCGGTGGACTTGCTCATTTCACGTAGGGCCTTAACGGGGATAGCGGGTATTAAAGATTCATTCTGCATAGCCTGGGGCTACCTATTTATAATTTGCTTCTTCGTCAGTTTGGAGTATTCAGCGTGAGTAAAAATTTCTCGAATGTAAATGCGTTTAGTTTGGAAGAATAGCATGGCTATCAGTCGGTAATGATTTCCTTTGATATTGAAAACGTAACGGTCATTCCCGATATAATCGGTGGCTGGCATGTCTGCCTTTAATTCGTTCAGGTTATTCCATTCAGCTAATTCCGCTTTCGCGTACCAGATGTTTAACTCTTCCTTTGCCTGGGCATTTGCTTCACCATATTCTCTTATTTTTCTTCTAGCGGTTACTCTCATTTCTAATTAGCTACTGTATTGGGTGAATCATATTACATAGTTTATGCCGCTGGTAACGGCAAAGATAAGACAGTGGTTTCCATATAGTATAATTAAATTACCAAAAACAGAATAAATGCTCTTCCCGCTATCAAAATGACCCTTGGGTGAGGACAAGTCAGCCACTGACGGGGCTTTTTGTTGCTGCCAGTTTCGGGGGCTAATGAGCATTTAGGGAAAGTCGTTTGACGGTCATGCTTAGCTGGCGTCCGCTTGTCGAAGCAGCTCTACCGCTTCGCCTGGCTCCCCTCTCTTTTGGCTTCGCGCATTAAGCGAACCGGGGCCGGGGGTGAGGTTTGACGGGAGGGCGAAGCGGTAGAGATGCTTCGACTTCGCTCAGCATGACGTACTGGTGGGGTGGGGTTCCGGCCAGCCCGTACCTTTGCCCCGTGCAACAGTTAGAAAACTCCCTCAAAACCGCCCTGCAAACCGCCGCGCAGGCCGTATTCGGCGTTGAAATTCCGCCCGCCAGCCTCACGCTCCAGCCCACGCGCAAGGAGTTTGCCGGCAGCTTCACCCTCGTCACGTTCCCGCTCACCAAGGCTTTTGGCAAGGGGCCGGAGCAAATCGGCCAGGCCCTGGGCGAGTGGCTGAAAGCCCACGAGCCCCGCGTGAGCGGCTACAACGTGGTGAAAGGCTTCCTGAACCTCGAAATCGCCGATTCGGAGTGGCTGGCCGTGTTTGAGCAGCTGCGCGCCCAGCCCGCCACCGCGCCCGTGGCCACCGATGGCCCGCAGAACGTGGTGGTGGAGTACTCCTCGCCCAACACCAACAAGCCCCTGCACCTGGGCCACCTGCGCAACAACTTCCTGGGCTACTCAGTGGCCGAGATTCTGAAAGCCACCGGGGCCACCGTCACCAAAGCCAACCTGGTGAACGACCGCGGCATCCACATCTGCAAGTCGATGATTGCCTACCAGCACTTCGGCCACGGCGAAACCCCCGCCAGCGCCGGCCTGAAGGGCGACCACCTCGCCGGCAAGTACTACGTGCTGTTTGAGAAGCACTACCGCGAAGAAATCAAGCAGCTCGAAGCCGAAGGCGTGGCCTCCGACATCGCCAAGAAAAGCGCCCCCCTCATGACCGAGGCCCAGCAGATGCTGCAAGCCTGGGAAGCCGGCGACCCCGAAGTAAAGGCCCTCTGGAGCCTGATGAACGGCTGGGTGTACGAAGGCTTCGACGCTACCTATAAGAACATCGGCGTCGATTTCGACCAGTTTTACTACGAGTCCGAAACCTACCTGCTGGGCAAGGAGCGGGTGGAGGAAGGCCTCTCAACCGGCGTGTTCTTCCGGAAGGAAAACGGCTCGGTGTGGGTCGATTTGCAGGCTGAAGGGCTCGACGAAAAGCTCCTGCTCCGCGCCGACGGCACCAGCGTCTACATCACCCAGGACCTGGGCACGGCCGAGCTGAAATACCAGGATTTCGGCTACGACAGCAGCATTTACGTCATCGCCGACGAGCAGAACTACCACATGCAGGTATTGCAGGCCACGCTCAAAAAGCTGGGCAAGCCCTACGCCGACGCCATCCACCACCTCAGCTACGGCATGGTAGACCTGCCCTCCGGCAAGATGAAATCGCGCGAAGGCACCGTGGTCGATGCCGACGAGCTGGTGCGCGACGTAATAGCCGCCGCCAAAGCCGCCACCCTCGAAAAAGGCAAAACCGAAGGCCTCGCCGATGCTGAGCTGGAGGAGCTCTACCACATGCTGGGTCTGGGCGCGCTAAAGTATTACCTGCTGAAAGTGGACCCCAAGAAGCGCATGCTCTTCAACCCCGAAGAGTCGGTGAGTCTGGAAGGGCACACGGGCCCATTCATCCAGTATTCGCACGCCCGCATCGCCGCCATCCGCCGCAAAGCCGCCGAGCTGGGCATTGCTGAAACGGCTGATTGGAGCAGCATCACCAGCCTCGAAGGCACCGAGCGCGAGCTGGTGCAGGAGCTGGCCCGCTACGCCTCGGTGGTTACGGAAGCCGCCCGCAACCTCTCGCCGGCCGTCATCGCGCAATACGCCTACGATTTGGCTAAAGCCTACAATCGGTTCTATGCGGAAGTCTCGATTTTCCAGGAAACCGACGTGGCCAAGCGCAGCCTGCGGGTGGCGCTCTCGGCCCGGGTGGGCGAGCAGATTAAGCAGTCGCTGGGCCTGCTGGGCATGCAGGTGCCCGAGCGCATGTAGCGCGAAGCGGTGCTTCGCGTATCGCCGCGAAGTGGCGAATGCTGCCATCCGCTCAACTTATTTTTAAACCGTGCGATTTTGCGTTAACATCCTTTCGCCGCTTCCCGGCGATACGCGAAGCACCGCTTCGCGCTACATCCTTCTATGAAAAGTATTGCCGTTTACTGTGGTTCCAGCGCCGGAATCAACCCGACTTATATTACCCAGGCCCGAGCCCTGGCCGCTGCCATGGTCGCCCAAAACCTCACCCTGGTGTACGGTGGCGGCCGCGTGGGCCTGATGGGCACCATCGCCGATGCCGTGCTGGCGCTGGGCGGCCAGGTTATCGGCGTGATTCCCGATTTTCTGGATGCCAAAGAGCTGGCCCACAAAGGCTGCACCGAGCTGCACGTGGTACGCTCCATGCACGAGCGTAAGCTGATGATGGCCGACCGCGCCGATGGCTTCATCGCCATGCCCGGCGGCTACGGCACCCTCGAAGAGCTGTTTGAAGTCCTGACCTGGGGCCAGCTCGGCCTGCACCAGAAGCCGGTGGCCCTGCTGAACGTGGATGGCTACTACGACCACCTGCTGCTGGCCCTCGACCGCATGCGCGACGACCAGCTGCTCCGCGCCGAAAACCGCGACCAGCTCCTGCAATCGGCCGACCCGGAGGACCTGCTGGCGCAGATGGCGGCCTACCAGCCCGTGCAGCTGGAGAAGTGGCTCACGCTGCCCACTACCTGATTGTAGCGCGGTCATACCCGGCAGGGACTTTGTAGTCCGCGAGTCTGAACGTTTGACTCGCGGACTACAAAGTCCCTGCCGGGTACGACCGCGCTACTTCCTAAAACCCTCCTGACCTTCGTTTGGTTACGCACTCACTTGCGCAACTCTTACCTTCAATTCATGAAAAATTACCTTCTCCTCACCCTGGCCACTGCCGCCACGGGAGTAGTCTTCATCGCTGCCAAACCAGCCGCCCCCACCGCCATGACCACACCCGCCGAAACCACTGCCGCGCCCGCCTCCGTGTACGATTTCACCGTGAAATCCATCGACGGCAAGGCCGTGAAGCTGAGCCAGTACAAGGGCAAGAAGCTGCTGATTGTGAACACCGCCTCCAAGTGCGGCTACACCCCGCAGTACAAGGAGCTGGAAGAGCTGTCGAAGAAATACGGCAACAAAGTGACCGTGCTGGGCTTTCCGTCGAATAGCTTCAACCAGGAGCTGGCCTCGAACTCGGAAGTAGCCTCGTTCTGCGAGAAAAACTACGGCGTGACGTTCCCACTCTTCGAAACCGTGGCCGTGAAGGGCAACGATGCTACCCCGCTCTACAAGTACCTGGCCGATAAGACCAAGAATGGCAGCGTGAGCGACGCGCCGAACTGGAATTTCTGCAAGTACCTGGTGAACGAAAAGGGCCAGGTCGTGAAATTTTACGGCTCTAAAGTGACGCCGCTGAGCCCCGAGCTGGTGGCCGATATCACGAAGTAGTTTTCCTGTTAGTTAATGTCATAGGCAGAACGTCATGCTGAGCGCAGCCGAAGCATCTCTACCGCGTAACTAATCCACTTATTTGGCTTGGTTGCGCGGTAAAGATGCTTCGGCTGCGCTCAGCATGACGTTCTTTTTTGCTGTTTAATTTTCCCTGCTACCCATGTCGCCCTGGATTTCCGCTTTCCGCCCGCGTACGCTGCCATTGGCCCTGGCCAGCATCCTCACGGGAGCATTTTTAGCCGCTGCCGCCGGTCAGTTCAATGGCCCGGTAGTGGCGTTAGCGGCCCTCACCACCATTCTGCTCCAGGTCCTCAGCAACCTCGCTAACGACTACGGAGACTCCCAGAACGGGGCCGACAGCATCCACCGCGAAGGCCCGCAGCGCGCCGTGCAGAGCGGCGCCATCACCCCCGCCCAGATGAAGCGCGGCATGTGGATTTGTGGTTTGTTGGCGCTGGGCAGTGGCCTGGGGCTGCTGTGGGTGGCACTGGGCGCGGCGGGGCTGGGGCTGTTCCTGGCGTTTCTGGCGCTGGGGCTGGCGGCTATCTGGGCGGCGGTGAATTACACGGCGGGCAAAAACCCGTATGGCTACGCCGGGCTGGGCGATATCTCGGTGTTCCTGTTTTTCGGCATAGTGGGCGTATGCGGCACGTATTTTCTCCAAAGCCGGACGCTGCCGCTGCCCGTGCTGCTGCCCGCCGCTGCCCTCGGCTGCTTCGCCACGGCCGTGCTGAACGTGAACAATATCCGCGATATCAAGTCGGATGTATTGGCGGGTAAAATCACGATTCCGGTGCGGCTGGGGCCGGTACATGCGCGGCGCTACCACTGGCTGCTGCTGGTGTTCGGGCTGGGCTGCGCCACGGTGTTTGTGGCCCTCACGTATCATTCGCCCTGGCAGTGGCTGTTTGCGCTGGCCGCGCCGCTGTTTGCCTTCAACGCCATCCAGGTGTGGCAGCGGCAGGATTCCATGCAGCTCGACCCGCTGCTGAAGCAGATGGCCCTGAGTACGCTGGTATTCACGGTGCTGTTCGGCCTGGGGCAGGTGGTGGGGTAAGAGAAAGACGGGTATCTTGGTGATGCGAAACCCCATCCCGTTTTTTGCCTGCCACTATGAGCCCCACCCAGGTTGCCGAGATAAACGCGCATTTCCAGCGCTATAACAATGCGCCCCTGGCATCGTTCAGCGGCCTTAGCCCCGAGCAGATGCACCACCTGATGTACGACCCGCTGGGTGCGGCCTCGCCGGTACGGCTCCGGGCCGAGCTACCCGCGGCCGTGCTCGACCAGGTGCCGCTGCTACGGGTCACCGAAGAGTTGCTGCGGCTGGTGCAGCGCGAGGGCCACATCAAGCTGACGGCCGGTGGCGCGCTGCCCCGCAAGTATCTGCACGAGCTGTACGGCCACGGCATTCTGCCGGACGAATTCGTTGAGAGCGGCTTCGTGAAGATTAACCGGGAAATCGACTCGTCGTTTTTGCACACCGTGCACATCATCGCCACGGGGGCCGGGCTCGTGAAAAAAATACACGGCAAGCTCACCGTTACCAAAAAAGGGCAGCTGCTCCAGCCGCCTGCGCAACGGTCCCAGCTGCTGCGGCTGCTGCTGGAGGTATTCACCAGCAAGTTCAACTGGGGCTATTTCGACGTGTATGGCAACGACGAATCCCCGGCCGGGCAGTTGGCCTGGGCCTATTCCATCTACCTGCTGGCCCGGTTTGGCTCCGACCCCCGACTCATGGAGTTCTACGCCGATAAATACCTGCTGGCGTTTCCCTTCATCATCAACTCGGTGCAGGAGGTTGAGTACATGACCCGCGAAGCGCAAATTCGTAACTACTACAATGGCCGGGTATTTTTCCGGTTTGCGCGTTGGTTCGGCCTGGCCCACATCAAGGAGCGGCAATATGGCCCCGATGCGGAAGCCGACCAGGTTACCGCCACCCCGTTGGTAGCCCAGCTATTTCAGGTGAGCGGGGGCGGTAAAGCATAGCGCCGGGGCGTGCGTCTATGGTAATATACTCACCGTACTATTGCTCCCAGCCATGTCTAAAACCGTCTTTATCACCGGCACTTCCACTGGCATCGGCGCGGCCGCCGTGCGTCTGTTTGCCCAGCATGGCTGGCAGGTGGCCGCCACCATGCGCAACCCCGCCGACGCCAAATTTGGCGACCTGCCCAATGTGCGCGTCTACGCCCTCGACGTAACCGATACCGCTGCCGCGTCCCGCGCCATCGAACAGGCGCACACCGACTTCGGTGGCCTCGATGTGCTCATCAACAACGCGGGCTACGGCTTAGTTGGCCCGTTCGAGTCGGCTACCGATGAGCAGATTCAGGCGCAGTTTGCTACGAATGTGTTCGGGGTATTTGCCGTAACGCGGGCGGCCCTGCCGATTTTGCGGGCGCAGAAATCCGGCGTTATCATCAATATTACCTCAGTGGGCGGGCGCACGGCCTTTCCAATGAACTCGCTCTACCACGCCACCAAGTTTGGCCTCGATGGCTTTTCCGAGTCGCTGTGGTACGAGCTGGCTCCGTTCGGTATCCACGTCAAAGTAGTGGCTCCCGGCGGCGTGGCCACCGACTTCGCCACTCGCTCACTCAAAATGACCGTCGACCCCAACGACGATACCAACCCCTACGCCGGCCAGGTGCGCAGCGTGCTGGCCGCCTTCAACGAGCACGGCGGCGCGGCCAGCGCCCCCGAGCAGATTGCCGAGGTCATCTATACCGCCGCCACCGATGGCGCGTCACAGCTCCGCTACATTGCCGGCACCGATGCCCAGGGCCTGCTAACCGCCAAAGCCGGCATGAGCGAGGCTGATTTCGCCACCATGATTCAGGGCAGTTTCGGCGTAGCAACTACCTGATTGTACTAAGTACTCGTGCAGAAGTAAGCGTATGCCCCGGTCTGACCGCCCTAGGCGGTCTGACCGGTTGTCGTTGGACCGAAATCGTTGTTGCTTCAACCGGTCAGACCGCCTAGAGCGGTCAGACCGGCAGGCCCGACTCGAATACGGTTATTTTTGCACAAGTACTTAAAGTATCGACATAAAAAAAGCGGCTTGTAGGTCGCTCTTTTTATGTCGATACTGCTCGGTTGGCAACCTATTCAGCGGCCGGAGCAGCTGGAGTTTCGCCAGCCGCTGGGGCGGCGGAGCCTTCGGGCCGGGGGCCACGGCCGCCCCGGTTGCGGCCGCCACGGTTGCCCCGGCGTTCGCCCTCGGCACGCGGCTCGCGGGTTTCGCCTTCGGGCCGGGGCTCGCGGGGCGGCCGGCTTTCGCCTTCAGCACGCGGCTCACGCGGCTCGCCTTCCGGTCGCGGGGCGCGGGGCTCGCGGGGTGGGCGGGCCTCACCCTCCGGGCGTGGGGCGCGCTCGGGGCGGGGGCCACGGTCGCGGCGCTCTTCGCCTTCGGGGCGCGGGGGGCGCTGATAGGGCACGGCCGGGGCGTGGCCGGCATCGAGGGCGGCGAGGGCGTTTTTGGCGTTGGCCAGGCGCTCCAGGTGCCTGGGGTCTTTGGGGTCGGGGGCGTCGCGGCGGGGCGGGCGGCCACCGTCGCGGGCTCCATCGCGGCCGCCACCACCGCCACCTTCGCGGCGGGGGCCACGGTCGCCTTCGGGGCGGGGGCCGCGGTCACGTTCGCCACCGCCGTGGCCACCACGAGCCGGGCGGCCGCCGATTTTACCACCCAGGCCGGCGAAGCGCTTGGGGTCGAATTCCGGGGCCGGGCCCAGGCCCAGCTCCTCGGTGATGGCGCGCTTTTCGAGGTCGCGCTCGATGAGCTTTTCTATTTTCAAAACCCGGTCCTGGTCCTGGTCCGAGATGAAGGTGATGGCGGTGCCTTTGGTAGCGGCGCGGGCGGTGCGGCCGATGCGGTGCACGTAGTCCTCGGCGGCGCGGGGAATGTCGTAGTTCACGACGTGGCTCAGCGAGTCGATGTCGATGCCCCGGCTGAGCACGTCGGTGGCCACCAGGATGGGGAACTGCTTGTTTTTGAAGGCGCGCATGATTTCCTCGCGCTCTTCCTGGGTGCGGTCGGAGCTGATGCCCCGGGCTTCGATGCCCAGCTTATTCACCGCTTTCACGATGCCGCCCACGGCCGCTTTCTGACTGGTGAAGAGCACCATGCTCTGCACATCCTGGGTTTTGATGATGTGCTCGAGGACGTAGATTTTCTGGCGGTCAAACGCCATGTAGAGCTGCTGGTCGATGCCGGCGGCGGGCTTGGACACAGCCAGGCGAATCTCCTCGGGGTTCTTGAGAATCTGCTGCGAGAAGTCGCGGATTTTAGTCGGCATCGTGGCCGAAAACAGCAGCGTCTGCCGGTTGGTGGGGAGCTGGCGCACGATGTTGAAGATGTCATCCGAGAAGCCCATATCCATCATCTTGTCGGCCTCATCGAGCACTAAGTACTTGATTTGGTCGAACTTCACGTAGCCCATTTGCAAGTGGGCGATGAGGCGGCCGGGCGTGGCGATGATGATGTCGGCCCCCGAGGTGAGGGCGCGCTTCTGCTGCTCCCAGCCCTCGCTTTTGCCGCCGCCGTAGATGGCAATGCTGCTGGCTTCCACGTAGTAGCCGAAACCCATCACCTGCTCGTCAATCTGGGTGGCCAGCTCGCGGGTGGGCACCAGGATGAGGGTGGTGGTATGGCCATGCTTGGCGTGCGAAATCTTGTCGAGCAGCGGCAGCAGGTAGGCGGCAGTTTTGCCGGTGCCGGTTTGGGCGCAGGCAATCAGGTCTTTGCCTTCGAGAATCTTGGGGATGGCCTGTTCCTGAACGGGGGTGGCCTGCTTGTAATTCATGGCGTCGATGCCAGCCAGCAGGTCGTCGTGGAGGTTGAATTCGTGAAACGTCAAGGTTCAGCTTATTTGGAGTGAATTATTGGGCTGACCTTGATTCGTGGGCCAGCAAACCGCTTGATTTGAAGTAAAGATACGGCGGGAGATGAGTGTTGAGCGATGGGTGAGAATAGGTTGAAAAGGAACGTCATGCCGAGCATTCTGCGCATCAAGCAGAGACCGAGGCATCTCGCGTGTGGGAGTAACTCAATCGTGGCCGCTTTATGGATTAGTGGTGGCACGCAAGATGCCTCGGCCAGGCTCGGCATGACGTTCTTTATGGCTATCGATAACCCTGCCCCATGCCCGCTCTCGACCGTTTCTCCGCCCAGGCCGCCGACTATGCCCGCTACCGCATCGACTACCCCGCCGACCTCTACGCCTGGCTGTTGCCTCAGGTAGCGGGCCGCGAGCGGGCCTGGGACTGCGCCACCGGCAACGGGCAAGTGGCCGCCGTGCTGGCCGAAAGTTTCGTGCGGGTGGATGCCACCGACCTCAGTGCCAGCCAGCTGGCTCAAGCCGCGCCGCGCCCCAATATCCACTACCAAGCGGCCCGCGCCGAGCACACGTCGTTTCCCGCCGGGCGTTTCGACCTCATCACCGTGGCCCAGTCTGTGCATTGGTTCGAGCCGGACGCCTACCACGCCGAAGTGCGCCGCGTGGCCCGGTTCGGCGCGGTGCTGGCCGAATGGGGCTACGGCCTGATTGAAATCAGCCCGGAAATTGACCCGTTCATCCGGCATTTCTACCGCCACACGATAGGTCCGTACTGGGACGCGAACCGCTGGCACATCGACGACGAGTATGCCCGTATTCCGTTTCCGTTTGCCGGGGTGCGGCGGGCGCATTTCGCGGTGCGGCGGCAGTGGTCGGCCGCGTGGTTTTTGCAGTACCTGCGCACCTGGTCGAGCGTGGCCAGGTACCAGCAGGAGCGGGGCGAGGATGCCGTGGCACTAATTGCCGAGGAGCTGACGCGGTGGTGGGGCGCGGGCGAGCGGCAAATCACGTTCCCGGTATTTGTTCGCGCCGGGCGGGTGTAGTTGATGTTATTTGCGGCATGAATCATCCGCCCTTCGCTCACCTCCGCGTCCTCGAACTCGCCTCCGTGCTGGCCGGCCCGCAGGTGGGCCAGTTCTTTGCCGAGCTGGGGGCCGAAGTGCTCAAGATTGAAAGCCCGGCCGGCGATGTCACCCGCACCTGGAAAACAGCCTCTGAAACAAGTGCTTCCTCCGCGCCGGCCGATGCTTCGGTTTCTGCTTATTTCGCGGCTTCCAATTGGGGAAAAAAGTCCCTGGTGCTGGACCTGACTACCGCCGCCGGCCAAACCACTCTGCACCGCCTGGCCGCCCAGGCCGATATCGTGCTAACCAGCTACAAGCCCGGCGACGCCGAAAAGCTGCACGCCGACTACGCCACGCTGGCCCAGGAAAACCCGCGCCTGATTTACGGCCACCTCACTGGCTACGGCCCCGACCACGCCCGCGCCGGCTACGATGCCGTGCTGCAGGCCGAAGCCGGGTTCATGCACCTCAACGCCGCCGGCCCCGGCCAGCCACCCCAGAAAATGCCCGTGGCCATGGTCGACCTGCTGGCCGCGCACCAGCTGAAAGAAGGCCTGCTCACCGCCCTGTTTCAGCGGGAGCGCACCGGGCGGGGGGCGCTGGTGCAAGTCAGCCTGCTGGACAGTGCTTTAGCATCTCTGGCAAACCAGGCCGCCACCTATTTAGTAACCGGGCACGACCCGCAGCCGCTGGGTTCGGGCCACCCCAGCATCGTGCCCTACGGCACGGTGTACCGCGCCGCCGATGGCCGCCCGCTGGTGCTGGCCGTGGGTTCCGATGCCCAGTTTCGGCAGCTGTGCGCCGCTTTGCACCAGCCCGCCTGGCCCACCGATAGCCGTTTTGCCACCAACGCCGCCCGCGTCACCCATCGCGCCGAGCTGGAAGCCCAGCTCACCGCCCGCATTGCCGCCGTGGATGGCGACGCCCTGCTGGCCGAGCTGGAGCGCCGCGCCGTGCCGGCCGGGGCCGTGCGCTCGGTGGGGGAGGCTCTGCGTCAGCCCTCGGCGCAGCCCATGCTGCTGCCGGCTGCCGATGGCCCCGGGGCAGGGCTGCGCACGGTGGCGTTTCGCAGCTCGGAGTGGGCCGTGATGCCCCAATTGAGTGAGCCGCCAGCCGTGGGCACGGCCGAAACGGCGGCTTTTTCCGTCCGGCCTCCAGCAGAAAGTGAAACTACAGCCGTGCTTCCTTGCGTACCTCCCGTGGGCTGACCGCGCCGCCGTTGCGGCGGCCATAGTCGGCCGGGCTGCTTATACTTTTCCCCCGCCGCCAGTTTTCGGGCGTAATTCCCTCCTCTCATGGCCAAATCACCCACCAAAAAGTCCGTCGACCCCGCGCTGTTCACCACCGATACGCCCCCGGTGCCCGCCGAGCTGCCGCCGCCCTTGCCGCCCGCCGCGCCCCGCAAAAAGCCCGCGCGCGCCGGCCAGGCGCGCAAAACTGCCGTGGCCACGCCGTCCGGCGGGGCCACGGCCAGCGCGCCCGAATCCGTCCACAGCGGGGCCACTGCCACCAATAATCAGCCCACTGCCGCCGCCGGCTCACCCACCCAGGCCCCGGCCGACCGCCTGAATCAGATTTTCGATGGCCTCAAGCAGAAGTCAGCGGCAAAACAGGCTATTTTCCGCAATGCGTTAGCGGCGTTCGACTGCCTGCGCCTGGTGTCGCAGGAGCTGGTGGTGGAGCTTACCCGCAAGCTGACGCCGCTCGATTCGACCGTGGTGATTGAGTACCGGTCCATCAATGATATGGAGTTTCACATCCGGTTTTCGGGCGATTTGCTCATTTTCGTGATGCACTCCAACGTCGTCACCTTCCCCGACGATTACGGCCCCATGCCCAGCGCTTACGTGGCCGGCGATTTCCGCCGCCGCTTTTTCGGCCACATCATGGCCTACAACTTCATGGCCGACAGCATCAAGTACCAGCGAATGAACGACCCGGGCTACCTGGTGGGCCGCCTGCTGGTCAACATCGACAACCACTATTTCCTCGAAGGCGTGCAGCAGCTGGAGCTGCCCGACAACGACATGGCCGACAACGCGGTGACGCCCGAGGCCATGCGCCTGTTCGTGGAAAGCGCCATGATTGCGGCCGTCAACAACGACCTCATCGCCCCGGGCCTAGCCGAAATTCAAAAAATCAGCGTCAAGCAGAAGCTGGAGAATCAGCAGGTTAGTCGTGGTAGTAAAGTAGGTTTCAGTTTCTCGAACGAGCAGGATTCACAGTTTTAAATGGCCATGTACGTGATACATTGGGATGTAAAAAAATATTTTACATCCCAATGTATCATCAAACAAAAAACAATTCTTTGACCAAATCATGAAAACACTAATCTTCCTGCTGCTTTTAAAAGCCAGTACAATTAATGCTCAGACTCTAACCTTGAACCAACTTAAGAAAGTATACAACTCAACCGAAGAAGAGAGTGATATATATCTAAGCGAACGAGGTTGGGAAGTTTACAGTAACGAGACAAAAGATGATGCCACTTTTCTAACGTGGGCCTACAAACCCAATAGCACAGTTGGGCAAAGTGCCAAAGGCTGGCTAACTGTTGTACATGATGAAGATGGTAAGATGATTCAATATGGCCCGATAGGATTACCGCAGTTCAATGAACTGCGTAAAATCGCCATATTAAATAAATTGAAAAAGAAATCAGAAAAGTATAGCCAAGAGTCGATAACGGTCAAGTACATATATGAAAATTTAATATTGACCTTTGTTACGAGTCTGCGAAATGATGTCCAAAATGGTCGGAATAGTTATTTGGTTGGGCTAAGCTCAAAATGGTAAGTCCGAATAGTCATTTGAATTTATATCTGTTCTGGAGATATATGATTTATAAGTGCCATTGGGATTTCGAACGGGGCCATTGAAACCATAGCCAACTTTTTCGCGAACCTTTGCTAGATTTCTGTTCGCTATTGCTCTCGCTTTTATTGCGCCAGTTATGAGCTTAGCCTCCAGCGCAGGTATGTTATTCATGTAAAAATTGAATAGTTTTCGCTCGTTCGCGAAGCGGCGCAGAATCAGCTCGTAGAGCTCCTTTTTGGCGTGGCCATAGCCGTAGCCGCCAGCCAGGTAGTTGGCGCGCATGGTTTCGGTTTCGGCCGGCGTGGCCAGCAGCGAGTAAAGCTTGAAGGTGGTGTCGGTGTCCGGGTTTTTAGGGTCGGCCAGGTCGGTGCTGTCCGAAATAATGGTTTTGATGGCCTTGAGCAGGTCTTTTTCGGGCAGGAAAATGTCGATGATATTGCCGTAGCTCTTGCTCATCTTGGCCCCGTCGGTGCCGGGGATGGTCATCAGCTGGGCATCGACGCGGGCCTCAGGCAGCACCAGCGTGTCGCCGTAGCGGGCGTTGAACGCGCTGGCAATGTCGCGGGCAATCTCAAGGTGCTGAATCTGGTCTTTGCCCACGGGCACGATTTCCGCGTCGTAGAGCAGAATATCGGCCGCCATGAGCACCGGATAGGTGAAGAGGCCGGCGTTCACGTCCGAGAGCTTGTCGCTCTTGTCCTTGAACGAGTGGGCGTTGGCCAGCATCGGGTAGGGCGTGAAGCAGCTCAGGTACCAGGTCAGCTCGGTCACCTGCGGCACGTCGGACTGCCGGTAAAACAGGTTTTTTTCGGTGTCGAAGCCGCAGGCCAGCCAGGCGGCGGCCACGGCGTAGGTGTTGGCCCGCAACAGCTCCGGGTCGCGCACGGTGGTGAGCGAGTGCAAATCGGCGATGAAATAGAGCGAGTCGTTGGCTGGGTTTTTCGACAGCTCGATGGCGGGCAGGATGGCCCCGAGCAGGTTGCCGAGGTGGGGGCGGCCGGTGCTTTGGATGCCGGTGAGAATGCGGGACATATGGTTGATTAAGGAGTTAAGCGCACGCCCTGGTTGTAGGCGCGCACCACGGCCGCGAGCTGGGCCCGGCTGACGCTGTTGGTGGCAAACTGCCGCTGGAGCACGGGGTCGGCCGGGAAGAGGGCCGCCACGAAACCACCAGGGGCCAGCTTCTGGTCGAAGCCCGGCGTGCGGCCGGGCGCGTACGCAAAGAACGTAGTCGTGCCGGCTTTACGCAGTATCGGCAGCTTCGCGTGAGCCTTGAAGTTGGGGCCCATCTCCACTTGGTAATGGTAGTAAAATAGCTCCACCGGGCCTGTTTCAAGCGTTTCCAGCCAGGCAGCGCCCGGAAATTCCGCATCGGTACCGCTGAGGAAACGAAAGTCGTTCACCTTAATAAAACGATGCGTGTCAATGGTGAAAGCCGGCAGGTCGGCGGGGCGAAAAGTACGCTCACGGCTGTTCTTGCTGCCCACTACCACCGTGGGGCGGCCGCCTTCGGCCAGTACCAGCTTCAGCGAAGCGGTACCCTTTGTGCCGTTGGCTAATTGATAGGTGCCGGGCGCAAAAGTGAACTGGGCCTGCGCCCTTGCGGGTAGCAGCAGCGCCGCTATCATCAGCAAAAACGAGAATAAGCGCATCTGGGTCGGCAAAAATAGTGGCTGATGGGTCGCTATACACTCACGTTCTCCGCCGCTTCCACCTGCATTTCCTCCGTTTCCTCCTGGCCCAGGTAGCGGTCAATCAGAAAATGCGCCAGGTACAGCACCGGCGTGAGCAGAATGGCCGCCGCGAATTTGTACCAGTAGTTGGTATTAGCCACCGCAATAACCTGGTTCATGGTCCAGTTGCCGAACACGTAAAATGCTACGTAGAGCACCACGAACGAATCAACGAGCTGCGAAATCAGCGTGGAGCCGGTGGCCCGCAGCCAGATATACCGGCCGCCCGTGGCCTTGCGAATGGCCGCGAAAATGGTGGCATCGAGCACCTGCCCCACGCCAAACGCCACGATGGAACCGGTGATGATGCCCAGGCCCTGCCGAAAAATGCTCTGGTAGGCGAAGTCGATGTTGAATGGCCGGCCTTCGTTGTCCGTCTTGTTCACATCGAGCCAGAAATCGGCCGGGGGTAGCTTGGTGGTGAGGTAGATAACCCCAAACGCAAACAGAATAAGCACCACCGTGAGGTAGCTGATGCGCAATACGCCGGCCTTGCCGAAATATTCGTTGATAATGTCGGTAGTCACAAACACCACCGGCCAGATGAGCACGCCGGCCGTCAGGTTGCCGGGCAGGCCCATGAGTTTATCAGCCGAAAAAATCTTGACCCCGATTATTTCAGCGAGCAGGGCATTCACCAAAAAGATGCCACTGAGAACGAGGTACAGTTGCTGTTTTTTGAGCGCGAAGCGGGACATTTAATTCGATATTGATTGTCGTGTCATCCTGAGCTTACCAGGGATGACAGATGGGATGTTCACAGGCTCACGACCAGCCCTTCGTTGGCGAGCTCGGCGGTTTCGAACACGGCCTGGGCCTCGTGCAGCAGCGGCTCCAGCGACTTGTAGCGGCTGGAGAAGTGGCCCAGCAGCAGGCGCTTCACGCCGGCGGCCTCGGCAATCTGGGCGGCCTGGCGGGCGGTGCTGTGGTGGGTTTGGGCCGCCCGGTCGCGCATGTCCTCCAGGAAGGTGGCCTCGTGATACAGCAGGTCGGCCCCGCGAATGAGCTCGGCCAGCGCGGGCGTGTAGAGCGTATCGGAGAAGAAGGCGTAGCGGCGCGGAATGGGGGCGGGGCCGGCCACGTCGGCGTGGCGCAGGCCGGGTTGCTGGTCGTCGGCGGGCAGGTCGTCGCCCTGGGCCAAGCGGGCCAGCTGCTGCGGCGTGAGGCCAGCGGGCAGCTTGTCTTTCAGTAAGTTGGCACGGCGCGGCTTCTCTGAGAAAAGATACCCGGCGCAGGGGATGCGGTGCCGCATGGGCAGCGTGGCCACGCTCAGGTGCTCGTCTTCGTACACCACGGCGTGAACTTCAGTATTCACCGGCACAAATTCCATGGCGAAGCCCAGCTGCATACCCGACACCCGGGCCTGCACCAGTAACACCTCATCGAGGCCGGGCGGGCCGATGATGGTGAGCGGCTGGGTGCGGCCCTGCAAGTGCATGGTGCCGAGCAGGCCAAACAGGCCAAAATAATGGTCGCCGTGCAGGTGTGAGATGAAAATGACCCGCAGGTGGTGCGGGCGCACCCGGTGCTCGAGCATCCGCCACTGGGTGCCCTCGCCGCAGTCGATGAGGTAGTTGCTGGCACCGGCCGTGAGGACCTGCGCCGTGGGATGGCGGGCCTGCACCGGCGTGGCCGAAGCCGACCCCAAAATCTTCAGCTCAAAAGTCAAGGCAAATAATGGTTAGGTGCGCGAGAGGCAGGAGGGAAATGGGCCGGAAACAAAAAAATGGTTGCCGATTGCCAAGTTCAATAACTGACAACCGGCAACCAACTACTGACAACTAAAAAGCCCTACTCTTTATCCGTCAGGTCGCGCTCGATGGCATGCAGAAATACGCGGTCGATGCCTTCCTCCACGGTGGGCAGAATGTGCAGCACCGACTCGAGCTTGCTGATGGTGATAAGCTTAAGCACATGGTCCTGCAAGCCGGTGAGCACCAGCAGTCCGCCCGTGGAATTGCACAAACGGTTGGCAATAAGAATAGAGCTGAGGCCCGACGAATCCGTGTATTTCACGTTCGTGAGGTCCAATATCAGGTTGTTGATGCCTTCGGCGTTCAGCTTCACGAATTCCGATTTGAGGTCGGGCGCGACGGTGGTGTCGAGCTTCTTTTCCTCAATGGTAATGATGGTGTAGCTTTCTTTTTTATCAATCGTGTACTTCATACAGCGTAGGGCAAGGAGACTAAGAGAACAGCGAAGGTAAAGAAAAAACCTAAAATCTGGGGTGAAGTTGGCTAATGTTTTGTGGGGAGCCGCGAAGTGGCGGCGGGCGGCCCGGCAAAGGTGAGCGACGCCCAGGTTGATTGCCAGTCGGCGCGGTCACGCAACTTGGTCGGGGCCGCGCTCATATCCACCGCGGCCACCAGGTAAGGCCCCGGGCCGGACAAGCGTAACAGCACACGGCCGTTTTGGTTGGCGCGGGTGGTATAATGGGTGGTCGGCAGGCCCTTGGGCTGGCGCTGCCACACCTGCACGGCTGCCCCAAAAGCGGGTTTGCCATTGCGCAGTACGCGCAGCGTCAGGGCTTTATCGGCGGTCAGGCGGTAGGGGTTTTGCTCGGGCACTAATTCCAGCGGCAAACCATAAATCCGGCGGCAAGCGCTGTCGGTAGCGGGCGAGGTGGCGGCGGCATCGCCCACCTGCACCAGGGTTTTGGCACAGCGGCGGTAGGTTTCGCGGCCGGGCTGGGCGGTCTGGTCGTTTTCCTGGCGCAGCTTCAGGGCGTAGTCGAGGCCTTCTTCGCGCAGGTAGGCCGTGAACTTGTCGGCGGGCAGCTCGATGAACGAGTTGGTGGAGCGCAGCAGCACGACGTGGGTACCGGGCTGCGCGAAGGTGAAGGCCGTGCGGAACGTGTCGGTGGGGGCGAAGCCGGGGGCGGGCGTGAGGTCCGTACTGTCACCCGCAGCAGGGCCGTAGCGCACCAGGCGCTGGATTTTCGCGGCTTTGGTGGTCCAGGGCTCGCCGTGGAAGTTTTCGCCCACCAGCGGGCGCACGCTCACCGTCTGGCCCGGTTGCAGGCGAAAGCGCGGGGCTTCCAGCCAGAACTCGTGGGCGAGCGCGGCGGAGGTTGAGACGAGGAGAATGGCTACGAAAAGCTTTTTCATAATATTGTTCATGCCTGCTGTTACATACCAACGAGCTGGCGCGCGTTTGTGACGCGCGCCAGCCCCGCTGAGGTTCGCTGCGATTTTACTGCCGTTCCAGGGCCAGCGCATACGCCCGGTCGTAGTGCACGCGCAGGTTTTTCCAGTCGAAGAGCTCGGCCGAGCTCTCCACGGCGTTGCGCTGCATGATGCGCTCGCGGCGGCTGAGCTGCACGAACTGCCAGAGCATGTCGCACAGCTCCTCGGCCGACTCGTCGAAGGATTTTTCCTGGCGGTGGACCACGAAAATGCCTTTCTGCTCGGGGTCGGGGATGGTCTGGAGCACGTAGTCGCCAAAGCCCGAGAGGTCGGAGGTGATGGCGGGCACGCCGCGGGCCACGCATTCGAGCGGGGTGTAGCCCCAGGGCTCGTAGTAGCTTGGGAACACGCCCATGTGGCAGCCGCGCACAAACTGGCCGTATTCCATGCCCAGCAGGGGCGAGGAGGGCGACACGAAATCGGGGTGGTACACCATTTTCACCCGGTCGTGGCGGTGGTTCAGCAGGTCGGCCCGGCGCATAAAGGCCAGGATGTCGTCGTCGCCATCGTTCACCAGGTTGTGGGTGATGACGGGCGGCAGGGCATTGGTTTTCCAGCTTTGCAGCGTGCGGCGGTAGCGCAGCTTCCAGTAGTCGTCCACCATCGCGCCCAGCTCGGGCAGCTTGTGGTCTTGGCTGGCGGCGGCGGCGTAGAACAGCCGTTCGCCCACCTGGTGCTCGATGGCGCGGCAGGTTTCCTGCACCTCGTTCAGCATGGCGCGGCGCTCCAGCACCTGCGGGTTGATGCTGGTGAAGGGCCGCTTGGTAATGAAAAACATCACCACCTGGCCTTCCAGCCCACTTTCCTGGAGGCGGTGGTTGAGGCGGGCCAAGGCTTCAAGGGTCAAATCGAAGCCCTTGTTGTGGTACTCGTAGCGGCCCGAGGTGAAGAAATACAGCGTCTTATCCAGGTCGAAAGAATACGACTGGAAGAAGTGGGCCATCACAAACTCGTGAATCTTGGCCTTGTACTGCTGGTGCAGGTTCTGGAACTCGTGCAGGGCCACAAACCGCTCAATATTGAGGCCGTTGGGCAGCACCGCGTCCGGAATTCTATCCAGTAGATAGATACACTCGCGCACGGTCAGCTCGCTCACCGTGGTAAATACGTGGCTGCCGTGGGCGGCGGCGCGCTCCATGCGCACGGCCGGCTCGATGTTGAATTTTTTGGCCTCGGTTTCCCAGTCCACCCACATCAGGTGGTCATAGAAATTGGCGTCGTTCATGGCCAGGTAGCGGCCCAGCAGCGTGGCGTGGGTGGTGAAGAGCAAGTGCGCGGGCACCTGCAGGCGGCGCAGCTCCGGAATGGCCACGCCGGTCATCCACTCGTGGAAATGGCCCAGCAGACGCTGCCCGGCCACTACCTGCTGCGCGACGTGCTGAAAGAAAACCGTGGTAAGATGCCCAAAGGCAATAACCTGGTGCAGTAAATCGTCAGTATCGGGGGCCGGAATGCCGTGGCGGGCCCAGAGGTCGGTTTTGAGCTGGCCGAGCTGCGGGTAGGCCTGAAACGGGTTGATGAGCACCGTGCGGGGCCGGCCAGTTACCAGCCAGGTGCCCAACTGCACATCGTAGCCCTGGGCGCGCATGGCGCGCACGGCGGCGGCGTAGGGGTCGGAGGCGGTGTGCAGGGCCAGCTCGTCCACGGGCTCAAACTCGCCCTGCGCCTGGTTGGGGAAGTAGGGCCCCAGCAGGCAGTACCGGTCGCCCCAGGCCGGCATGGTGGCCGGCACCTTGCTGCGGATAACCGTGTAGATGCCGCCTACCTGGTTGCAGACTTCCCAGGCCACTTCCACCAGCAGGGCATCGGGGAAAAGGGCATCGGGGGCGTGGGGCGTGGGCTGCATAGGCGGGGAGCGGGAATTGGGGAGCGGCCGAAAGGTAAGCCGCCTGCGATTCAGTTGCCATTGGCGGCGGCATATTTTTGCCTGGCCGCTGAAATCCCTATCATTGACCGTCCGGAAACTTCGCACGGCTCGTACGGTTACCCGCCCTGCCACTGCCGCGGCGCTATTGCGGGCGGCGGCAAGTTCCATCTCACCGATTCCATCATGGCTGATACCACCAACGTTCTCACCCTCGAACACCCTATTCTGCCCGTGCTGACCCAGCGCCGCAGCCCCCGCGCCTACGCCGAAACGCCCGTGCCCACCGAAGCTCTGCATCAGGTATTCGCCGCGGCTTCGTCGGCCGCGTCGTGCTTTGGCGAGCAGCCCTGGCGCTACCTGGTGGGCTCGCGGGCCGAGCAGCCCGCCGCCTACGACAGCATCCTCGCCAGCATGGGCGAGTTCAACCAAGTGTGGGCCAATAAGGCGCCCGTGCTGGGCGTGAGCATTGCCAAGCTACATTTTTCGCACGATGCCAACCCCAATGCCTGGGCCCGGCACGACGTAGGCCAGGCCACGGCCACCCTCGCCATTCAGGCCACCGTGCTGGGCCTGCAAATCCATCAGATGGCCGGTTTCTCGCCCGATAAGATTCGCGAAGCCTTCAACATTCCGGCCGGCTACGAGCCCGTGGCTGTATTCACGCTGGGCTACCCCGGCGACCCGGCCAGCCTGCCCGACGGCCTGCGCGAAAAGGAAACCGCCCCCCGCGTGCGCAAACCGCTGGCCGAGTTCCTGTTTGAAGGCAGCTGGCCCATGCCCGAGGGCGAGCGGTACGACCAGGCCCCGGTGTAATTCCTGGGTGCATCTCCGCCTTCCGCAGTAACCAGCTGCTGTTACGCACGCTCCTTGTTAAAGCGCCTCGGGGGATGTAGCGCGGACTACAAAGTCCGCGCTACATCCTACTGCGTAACATCAGTAACCAGTAGACGCACGCGTTCAAACTTTTGAACAAAAGTTGACTTGTGAGCGTCGGTTTGCGGATTTTTAACCAAAAAGCGGCCGCTGTGCTACCCGTGCAGTGGCCGCTTCTTAATAATGCCGCCCTGGGCATCGTCGATGCCGTATTGCACGATAAACGCGTACGGGTCGATGCGCTGCACCTCGGCTCGGAGCTGGGGCAGTTCCAGGCGCGTGACGACGGTGAAGATGATGTCGCGCTCGCTGAGCTGGTCGCTGCGCTTACCGTAGCCGGCCTTGCCTTGATAGAGGGTCACGCCCCGGCCCAGGCCCTCGGTGATGGCCAGCCGAATAGCCTCACTCTGCTCCGACACGATGGTGACGCCCGTGTATTGCTCGATGCCGTTGAGTACAAACTCCATGACGCGGGCGGCGGCGAAATACGTGAGCATGGAGTACAGCGCCGGCTCAGTACCAAGAATGAATACGGCGCCCATGAATATTATCAGGTTCAAAATCAGAATGATGTCGCTGACTTTGAGCAGCAACAAGTGCCGGCTGGCGAGCAGGGCGGCAATTTCGGTGCCGTCGAGCACCGCCCCGCCGCGCATAGCCAGCCCAATGCCCGCCCCGATGAACACGCCGCCAAATACGGCCGTGAGCAGCTTATCGGGTGTCACGTCGGGGAAGGGCACCACGGCCAGCACCAGCGCCAGCCCGCCAATGCCCAGCGCGCTACGCACGGCAAAGCGGCGGCCCATTTGCCGGTAGCCTAAGGCCACGAAGGGCAGGTTGATGAGGAGAATGAGTGCCGCCAGCGGCAGGTTGAACGCCGCCGCCAGCAGCATGGACACCCCCGTCACCCCGCCATCAATGAAGTGGCTGTAAAGCAGGAACCCTTTCAGCCCAAATGCCGCCGAAAAAACCCCGGCAACGATGAAAATGGCATTGCGCAGCTCTGACGCCGGAGAGTTGATAGAAGTCGGGGGAGTCTGCATGGGCTGCTAGTAAAAGGGCACACAAACGCCCTTGCGGGCGTAATGGGTGCGGCCGCCAGATGAGTATGACGTTTCTGCGTAGGTATAGAGGCGACTGAATCTGAGGTTGGGACGTGGCAACTTACCCTTCCCGCGATAAAATCAGGGTGGAGTAGGGGGCCAGCGGAATGCTGCCCTGCCACGCGTAGCCGTCCCGCGCGCCGGCTTTGGCCTCCATGCCGAAGCTGTCGAAATCGCCGAACTCGCCGTCGTAGCCGCGCCAGTCGCTGTTGAAGCGCACCTTCCAGTGGCCCGCCTCGGGCAGGCCGATGGTGTAGGCCTCCTGCGCCTGGTTGGCGAAGTTGGCCAGTACGATGGTGGCCTGGCTGGCCTCGCTGCCCGTATCCCAGCGGGCAAAGGCAATGACCTTCGCCTCGTTGTTGAGGTGAAATACGTGGATGTGCTGCCCGCCCAGGCCCGGCGTGTGGCCGGCCAGGTTGCGGCGCAGGGCAATCAGGTCGCGGTAGAGGTGCACCAGGCCCTTGCGCTCCTCGGCGTGCTGCCAGTTCAGGGGCTCAGTATCCACAAACGAGCCATCGGCCAGAAACTCCTGACCCTGAAACAGCATGGGGATGCCGGGGGCCGTGAGCACCAGGGCCGCGCCCAGGGTGGCGCGCTTTTTCGGAAACCAGTGGGCGGCGTCGCCGGGCATGATTTCCTCGGGCACGCGGCTCTTGCCGTTGGCTACTTCGTCGTGACTTTCGGTGTAGATAACGCGGCGGAAAGCATCGTCGTTGTACGTTTTCGTCAGGGCTTCGGCCACGGCGTTCAGGTCGCGGTCGGCATCGTTTTGGGTAGTGAGGGCCTCCCGCATGGGGTACACGAAGGCGCTGTCCCACTGCGAGTTGAAGCCCTGGCCGCCTTTTTCCACCGTTTCAGTGATGCTTTCGTTGCCGCGCAGGTCTTCGGCGATGGTGATTTTCCAGGGCATGGTCTGGTCGATTTCGGCGTTAATCCAGGCCATTAGGCTCTGGCCGTCGGCGAGGTTGGCGCTGGGGTCTTCCTCGCCGTTCACGTTGCGGATGAAGGCAATGGCATCCATGCGCAGGCCATCGCAGCGGTACTCCTCCAGCCACATCAGGGCATTGTCGCGGATGTACTGGCGCACTTCGGGGCGGCCGAAGTCGGGGCGGTTGTCGCCCCAGGGCGTTTTGGCGCGCCAGTCGTTGTAGAAATAAATGCCGCCGCCGTCGTTTTCGCTCCAGCCGTCAAACTGCCAGAGGTCGAGGTCGCCGGGGCCGAAGTGGTTGTACACCACATCCAGCACCACGGCAATGCCGTGCTGGTGAGCCTGCTTCACCATTTCCTTGAAGGCCACCGGTCCGCCGTAGTCGCTTTCGAGCGCAAACGGGTTGGCCGGGTTGTAGCCCCACGAGCGGCTGCCCGGAAACTCGGCCGCCGGCAGCAGCTCGATGCAGTTGATGCCCAAATCGCGCAGATACGGCAGCTTTTCGGCCACGCTGAGAAAGGTGCCCACGCTCTCCTGGTCGGGGGCGTTGAAGGTGCCCACGTGCAGCTCGTAAATCACGAGGTCGTTCCAGGCGGGCATCTCAAAATGGTCGTCGCCCCAGTCAAAGGCTGGGTCGTGCACCACCGACGAGCCGGCCGAGTTGGTCATTTCGCGGGCGTAGGGGTCGTTGCGGTCAAACTGCTGCTTCCCGTTGGTGAGGTGAAACTTGTACTCGTCGCCGGCCCTGGCCGCGGGCACGTCAACGGCCCAATAGCCATCGGCTTCGTGGTGCAGCGGGTTTTTCTGGGCGTCCCAGTCGTTGAACGTGCCGATTACGGACACTTCATCGGCGTGCGGGGCCCAGACCCGGAAGGTAGTGCCGGCGGCGTGCGGCACGGCTCCCATGCCGGGCTGCGGCGCGGGGCCGGTGGGGGCCGGGGCGGTTTTGGCGGGTGCTTTAGGGGCTGACTGAGCGCGGGAAGCGGGTTTGGAAGCGGAAGAGTAAGGCATCGAAAGCAGACTGCCCGCCGCCCGGGCAGCCGAAAATGCGGCTGATGTTGAACGTTGGGTAGTCTCAGCGTACGAAAATCCTGAATTTTTGGCCAAAAGCGCCGCGCTTCGGCGTTATAAGGGTTGGCATCCAGACAAATAACATACTCGGCGTTGACCTGCAAACACCAAATTATGCCGCTATTCGGGCATGGATATCTCCGCAACGTCAGCCCCTGCTGGCTCACAGCGCTGAGCGGTACCGAGGGCTTCTGAAGCGAGCCGAAAAGCCGTCTGGGACAACTTTAGCCGGGTGATTCAGGTTTTGGAGGCAATCTTTGCCTTCGCTTTACTGCTCCTCATGCGCCGTCCCAAACCCGTTGTTTTTGGCCTTTACGGCTGGTCGCCCGACTACGGCTTCCGCTACATTCACCCCGCCAACCGCCGCTCGTTTGAGCTGCTGGAGCCCGTGGGCAAGCTATTTGAGAAGATTTCCGAAGACGACGAAGGCGAGTGGGCCACCATCCGCTACGACGAGCAGCAGTTTCTGGTGCGGCCCGAGCTGTTCAAGGAAATCTACCACAAGCCCAAGTTCAGCTTCGGCGATTCGGTGGAGGAAGTAACGCCCGCGCCCGGCCAGTACCGCCACTTCGGCCTCATCTCCGACGTGTTCTGGGATGAAGCCACCGACACGGCCACCTTTCAGATTGTGGAGCGCCGACGCAAGCTGCCGCGCGTGTTCGCCGCCGCCGAGTTGCGGGCCGATTAAGCTCTTGTGTAGACCGTCATGCTGAGCGCAGTCGAAGCATCTCTACCACGTAGCTAATCCAATCGAGAGGATTTGCTGCTTGCAGTAGAGATGCTTCGGCTGCACTCAGCATGACGTTCTTGCTTACGCTACACGCCCACGGCAATACCGATTACCACCGCCACCGCCCCCAACGCGAACAGCGCCCCCCACAGCGGCGCGGCAAACCTTATCCACTGCTCAAACCGTACGCCGGTTGCCGCCAGCATGGCCATCAGCGTGCCGTTGGTGGGCGTGATGAGCTCACAAAGACCCGCCCCGTACTGAAACGCCAGCACCGTCACCTGGCGCGACAGCCCCAGAATATCGGATAGCGGCACCAGCAGCGGCATGGTGAGCGTGGCCTGCCCGCTGCCGCTGGGCACCGGTACGTGCAGCAGGGTTTGCACGCCCATCATGCCCAGGGCGGCCAGGGCCACGGGCAGGTGGCCCAGCGGTTCGGCCAGGCCGTGCACGATGGTATCCACGATGCGGCCCTGCTCCAGCACCACGAAAATGGCCCGCGCAAAGCCAATGAGCAGCGCCGAAAAGGCAATGTCGCGGAAGCCCGCGATGAAGCCCTCGGCCGTGCCCGTGAGGCCCCGGCCGCCCACCAGCCCGGCCACCACGCCCAGCCCCAGAAACAGCGCCGACATCTGCTCGAACTCCCAGTGCAGCTGCACCACGCCGTAGGCAAAGAGGCCAAACGCCGCCAGCATCAGCAGCAGCACCAGGCCGGGCCGCCCGCCCCTGGCCACCGGGCCCGCCTCGGTTTCGGCGGCATCGGCCGTCAGGTCGGGGGCCAGGCGGTGGCGCACGGCGTGGCGCGTGGTGGCCCACAGCCAGCCCGCCACCGCCACCACCAGAAACCCCATGCGGTAGGCCCCGCCCGAGAGCAGCGGCAGCTGCGCCAGCTTCTGGGCAATGCCCACCTGAAACGGGTTTATCGGGCTGAAGGCCGCCCCCACGAACGCCGCCCCCACGCTGGCCGCCACCGCCGTGAGTACCGGGTAGCCCAGCCGGCGCATGAGCACGAGCAGCACCGGCACCAGCGGAATAATCTCCTCGCCCATGTTCTCCAGGGCCCCCATGGTGGCAAAAAGCACGCCCACCAGCGGTATCACGAGCACCTCGCGGCCCTGGGCCCGGCGCAGCAGCCAGTCCACGCCAAAGCGCAGCGCCCCGGTCTGGTCGACTACCGTGAAGGCCCCGCCGGCCAGGAAAATCAGGAACACCACGGCCGCCGCGTCGGCCAGGCCTTTGGGCACGTTCACCAGCACATCGAGCGGGCCCACGGGCGCGGCGGGCACGGCGTGGTAGGAGCCGGCCACCACCACCTGCCGGCCGGTGGCCGGGTCGAGGTGGCGGACAAATTCGCCGGCCGGCAGCACGTAGCTCAGCGCGGCGGCCAGGATAATAAAGCCAACAATAAGCACCAACGGGTGCGGAAAACGGAAACGATTCATGGCGCAAAGTAGGGCGGCGGCGCACGAACTTTGCAAAAACCCCGTTCCGCCTTCCGTGACCATCACCACCTTCAAAGCCCTGCACCAACGCCAGCAGGCCGAGCATCTCGCCCGGCACGGCACCCGCCTGGCCGAGCGCCCGGAAGACAGCTTCGACCTGACCTTGTATGCGGTGGAGGGGTTTTACGCCGAAATCTGGCGCAGCCGCAGTGAGGAGCACATCCTCTTTATCCACGTGTTTCAGAAGCCCGCCGGGCTGGGCGATTACCTGCGGCTGGTGCAGCTACCGGCTGGCCTGTAAAGTCCTTGCGCCGCCCGGGCACCAGCGCCGAGGGTCTTCAGAGCGGAAAGCATATGCGTAGGTAGGGATGGTTGTTGGGGGTGCTGCTGGGTTGCTATACTTCTCGCCGAAGCGGTGCGTTAGCCTTTGTTGCCAAACGGAAACGCTGCCAGGCTTTCCCACGGCCCCTGGCGGTAAGCCCACAGGTGCAGGCCGGTGCCCACCGCCCCAAACGGGGCGAAATCGGCCTGCAAATCGGTCAGCAGCTGCTGGGCCTCGGCGGGCTCCACCTTGTTTTGAATAGTGACGTGCGGCTGGAGCTTTTGTTGGTCCTGCGGGGTGAGCCAGGGGCCAAACGCCGCCTGCAACGTGCGGTGCAAGGCGCGCAGCTGGTCGTTTTCGAGGGTGAAAGCCACGCCCCGGCCCAGCGAGCGCAGGCCCGTGACGGCTAATGGCAGCGGGGCCTGAGCGTGGCACAGCTCGTGCAGTTGGGCGCACACCGCCTCCTGCTCAGTCCCGGGCAGGTGGTGAAACAGGGTGAGGTGCGCGGCCAGATAGTTGATGCGGGCCGGGAAATGCTGCCGGCGCAAGGCGTTGCAATAGGTTTGAGCCGCGTCGTCGAGCGTCAGGCTGAGGATGAGGGGCGCTTCGGAATCAGGCATGAATTAGGGGAAGGCAGTGCGAGTGCGTACGCAAAGCCGGACGCGCTGGCCGTAATTTGCCGGCCCACCCCCGCCCGCCTGCCCATGCCCGATTCCGCCCCGTACTCGCTCCTGATTCAGCACGCCGCCCAGGTGCTCACAATGGTCGGTGGCCCCCCCGACCGCCCCCTGGCCGGCTCCGACCTGGGGGCCTGGACCATCATTGAGAACGGCTTCGTGGCCTGCGTCGATGATAAAATTGTGGCCGTGGGGCCGATGGCCGGGCTGGATGCGGCCCGCATTGGCCCGGCTACCCGCATAGTCGAGGCCACAGGCTGCGTGCTGATGCCGGGCCTGGTGGAATGCCACACGCACCTGGTGTTTGGCGGCAACCGCGCCCACGAGTTCGAGCGCAAGCTGCGCGGCGAAACCTACCTCGATATCCTGGCTAGCGGCGGGGGCATCCTGAGCACCGTGCGCGCCACCCGCGCCGCCTCCGAGGCCGAGCTGCTGGCCAACGCCCTGCATCACCTCGCCGGCTTCCGGCGCTACGGCATCACCACGCTGGAGGCCAAAAGCGGCTACGGCCTCGACCGCGACACCGAGCTACGCCTGGTGCGCGTGGCCCGCGAGGCCGGCCAGCGCCAGCCGGTGCGCGTGGTGCCCACCTTTCTGGGGGCGCACGTCGTGCCGCCCGAGTTCAAGGCCGCCGGCCCGCGGGCTTATGTCGATTTCATGCTGCGCGAGGTGCTTTCGGATTTGAAAGGGGAGGCCGCGTTCGTGGATGTTTTCTGTGAGGAAGGCGCGTTTCCACTTGATGTGGCCCGATATTACCTGGAGCAGGCCCACAAAATGGGCTTCGGGCTGAAAATCCACGCCGAGCAGCTGCACGACCTCGGCGGCTGCGAGATGGCCGCCGCGCTGGGCGCTACCAGCATCGACCATTGCGACTACCTCACGCCCGCCGCCGCCGCTCGCATCGCGCAGCACACCCAAGGCCGCACCGTGGCCGTGCTGCTGCCGCTGGTGCCGCTGTTTCTGCGCCAGGAAGTGTATGCGCCGGCCCGGGAATTCATTGATAACGGCTTGCCCGTGGCCCTGAGTACCGATTTCAACCCCGGCTCGTGCCCCAGCAAAAACCTGTGGCTGGCGCAGTCGGTGGCCTGCCTCAAAATGGGTTTCACCCCCAAAGAAGCCCTGGCCGCCGCCACCCTCAACGCCGCCTGGGCCATCGGCCAGCAGCACGACTGCGGCAGCCTGGAGCCCGGTAAGCGCGCCGACCTACTGGTGCTGCACGTGCCCAGCGTGGCCGAAATCCCCTACTGGCTGGGCGAAAACCCGGTGCGCGACGTCTTTATCGGCGGCAGGGAATGGTAGCGGACCCGCTAGAGCGTGAGGACAATTAGCCGAAACGGTCTTTTGCAGCCGTAAAAACGGTCATGCTGAGCTTGTCGAAGCATCTCTACCGAACATTGTGATGCAACGAAGCGGTAGAGATGCTTCGACAAGCTCAGCATGACGGCCTTCGAGGATAATTGTCCTCACGCTCTAGCGCAGGTGGTAGGAGAGGCCCATTAGGGCACTGCCGCCCCAGAGGTAGCGCGGCGGGAGGCCAGTTGCGGGCCGCGCCAGCGGATTCAGGAAGTACGTGGCTGTGGGCTGCACCACCACTTCCAGGCGCGGGGCGAGGCGGTAGCGGACGTCCAGCCCCGTGCTCAGGGCGAGACTGAGCGAGCGGTAGGGGCTGTTGCTGGCATTCCAGTCTTTGATGGTGCCGTTGGGCTGCAGGTTGCTGCCGCTTAGGTAAATAGCGGCTTCAGCTCCGGCCATTACACCGTAGCGCAGGCGTTTGCCCAGCTGGCCCAGTGCGTAGTGCGCCTGCACGGGCACCGTCAGAAAGCGGTAGGTGTCGCGGTGGGTAATGGTAGTAGTCGAAGACGACAAAAACCGGTCAAAAGCTGTTTGGGTGGTTTCAACCGTACTCGCATATTCCTGATAGCCAAGGCCCGCGCTCAGGGTCCAGCGGCCATTGAGCACCCGGCTTACTTGCACCTGCACCCCGAAACCAGTGCTTTGGCGCTCCCGTTGCGCCAGCCGGTGGGGCATACTATCCGGCCGCGTAGTGGGTAGTCCTGCTCCAACAATGGGCGTTGGAGTAAGCGCCTGGTCCATGTTGCTGCTCCCCAAACGGCGATGCGTGAGGGCCGGGCCGGCCAGCACCAGTAGCGCCCAGTGCCGCGCCAGCAGCTTCGGCAGGTGCGCCGAATCTGGCTGCGAACGCAGGAGCGGGGCCGGCACAGCGGAGAGTTGTAGGCCCACCGGCAAAAATTCTACCCGGCCTACAGCCAACATACTAGTAGCTTGAACCGAAGTTTCAACGGAGGAACCAGCCGCTGCGGGTAGTGGCCTATCCGTAGCCAGGGAAACTGGTGCGGCTGAAGCAACGCGCGGTGCTGCTGTCGTTTCCGTGGCTTTATTCCGGTCAACCATTCCCGCTGACTCCACATCGGGTGTGCCCTTGGCAACCATGCCCGCGCCGGAAAGTGCCGACCGGGTTGCGGGCGAACCAGTAGGTGTGGTGGAAGCTACCACAGCCGTTTGCGCTGCCCGGCGCCGGGTGCGGTTCTTGGCATCGGTGTTCAAAGTAGATGCGGCACTCTCAACCGCTCCATTTCCCATGGAGTGAGTGTTTGGGGCTTGCTTCGGCCTATTGGCTGCTGCAATGGTTCCGAAGCCCGGCTTTTCGGCCCTGGTGCCAAGCTGACCAGCCAACAAACTAGGTACCGGGTGGCTGCGCCTTGCCCGAACGCCCTGTTCACCATTGGCGATACTGGCCCCAGCAGGCGTGGCAGCTGCGCCGGCAGAAACCGTTATCGGAGTCGTATTGGCAGCGTATGTATCAGTTGAGACGGTGCTTGGGGCTGTGGTTGCTGGCGTACCACTTGCTGAGGAAGCTGTGGCCTGTAGTTCGGTATTGCGGCCGGCGTCAGGCAAGGTAGGGGTAGTTGGCCCTACTCCGACTTCATTCGGTGTATTACGCCGTGTGTCCGGAGCGCCTGGTGTAGTCGTGCGGTGGGCAAGCGGACTGGTGGCCGCGTTGTGCCGCCAGAGCCAGTAGGTGCTGCCCACCACGGCCACCAGTAGGCCCAGCAGCAGCACGGGGCTCCAGCGACGGCGGCGGCGCAGCTGGGGCGTGGCTACCGGTGGCGGCAGCTGCGCCCGAATGTTGGCCCAGAGCGGCGCGGGTGGCTCCTGGCCGTAGTCGGCCAGGCGGTCGCGCAGGGCATCGTACAGGTCGTCGGGGTTGCGGTCGGTCATGGCAGTTGCGGGTGGTGCTGGGCCGTCAGGCGGGTTTCGAGCAGCCGGCGGGCCCGCGCCAGCTGCGATTTGGAAGTGCCTTCGGCGATGCCCAGCAGCTCGCCGATTTCCTGGTGCGAGTAGCCCTCCACGGCGTAGAGGTTAAGCACGGTGCGGTAGCCCGGCGGCAGTGTGGCCAGCAGGGCCAGCAGGTCGGCCGTGGCCAGGTTATCCAGGGCCGAAGGCGCGGTGCTGGGCTGTTCGGTAGCTTCCCCGTCGAGGTCCACGCTGGGGCCGGGGTGGCGCAGGCGGTGCTGCTCCAGAGCGTGCAGCGAGGTAGTGACGGCAATGCGCCGCGCCCAGGCCTCGAACGGCCCCTGCCCCCGGAATTGGTCGAGGCGGGTGAATATTTTAACGAACGTGTTTTGCAGGGCGTCTTCCGCTTCGGCCCGGTTGGGACAATAGCGCAGGCACACGCCCATCAGCAGATAGGAGAGCTTTTGGTAGAGCCGGTACTGGGCCGCGGATTCGCCCCGCCGGCACGCCGCCAGCAAGGCCTCGTCAACCGGAGCAGTGGGAGGCGGCATGCAGAAAGAAGAATGAGAAAAGCGGACTGTACACGACCCGCTTCGTGCTGCCTTGACCGGCAGCCACCCCGCCGGGTTGCACGGGCCCAAAGTTATTTTGAAAATAGGTACGCCGCACCTACCATCACGCCACAAAGTCGTATTCTTGCCCTGCCAATCCGCGCCTTCATCCCCAGCCCGCCCCAGCCGTGATACCCTACTTCCACGTCGACGCCTTCACCCAAACACCCTTTGCCGGCAACCCCGCCGGCGTGTGCCCGCTCGAAACCGCCCTGCCCGCCGCCCTCATGCAGCAAATCGCGGCCGAAAACAACCTGGCCGAAACCGCCTTCATCGTGCCCCGCCCCGGCACGTCGGGCGAGTACGACATCCGCTGGTTCACGCCCGCCGTGGAAATTGACCTGTGCGGCCACGCCACGCTGGCTTCGGCCCACGTCCTGTTCCAGCACCTCAATTTTCAGGGTGATGCGGTCACGTTTCACAGCCAGAGCGGCCCGCTGCGGGTTTCGCGCGAGCCCGACGGCCGCCTCACCCTCGATTTTCCCTCGCGCCCGCCGCAGGAGCTCACCACGCACCCCACCGGCCTGACGGATGCCCTGCGCGCCACGCCACTGCACGTGCTGGCCGCCCGCGACCTGCTGGTCGTATTCAATACCGAAGCCGAAATCCGGGCCCTGAAACCCGACTACGCCCGCATTGCCGCCCTCGAATACGTGGGCGTCATCGCCACCGCGCCCGGCACCGATGGCATCGACTTCGTATCTCGCTTTTTCGCCCCCCGCGTGGGCGTGCCCGAAGACCCCGTCACCGGCTCGGCCCACAGCACGCTCATCCCGTTTTGGGCCGCCAAGCTGGGCAAAGCCGAGCTACGCGCCCGCCAGATTTCACCCCGCGGCGGCGACTTATGGTGCCAGCTGCGCGAAGGCGACCGGGTGAATATCAGCGGTTATGCCGTGACGTATGCGGCGGGGGAGTTGCTGGTAAACACTTAGTATTTGCCACGTGAAAGAGTTGTGTAACTTTTCGTTTCTAGATTGCGAGTTGCTAGCAATTCGCCACTGCTTGTATTTTAAATAAAATAGGAAAAAATCGAATACCATAGCATAATTAATTGAGAATGCACATGGAGCAACCAAGGCCTATGTCTTCAACAATTGTTGAAACAGACACTGAGCTCATAATTACTACTCCCAAAAAGAAGAGTTGGGTGGTTATAATATTGCTGTCAATTTTAACACTGCAGTTCTCGCTTGGGCTATTTAGCGTCATCTTTTCTGATGAGACAATGCCGGCAACAGGCAGGATTATAATGGCGGCATTTTCCCTGACAGTGCTTTATTTCACAGTTAAAGGCATTATATGGCAAGCAAAAGGAAGAACCAAAATAACTATTAGCAACAGCACACTAACCGTTAATTCTATAGCTTCAGTACTAGCGAAAAATAAAGTCTACAGGCTGTCAGACGTCGGATTAGTGGGGGTGAAAAATGAAGTAGTTTCTGAAGGTCCTTTGGCAATGCTTCAGCTTCTTAAAATTGCCGATAGAATTAAAGTCGTCATCGGCTATGGGTACGAGACAATCCCAATAATTGGCGGTGTAGATATGACAGAAGCGGTTGAGATTAAGGATAGAATCAACACTAAATTGAAAGCTGCTAGACAGTGAAGGACCGTACCGTGGTATTTTAATTTCTGCATTAAACTCTGCTGCAATTTCAGTTTCTACTGGAATACAGAATCCGATTGCTATCCATCCCGTGCCTACGATTTCGCAGGCGCTTTCTTCTTGCCCGTACTAGCCCCAAGTCGCTCGGGATTATCGGCCAGGAACTTGCCCCAGCTTTTGCCGCCGCTGACGGTGGCGTTGTTACCCTTCTGGTAATGATGGCACAGTGCCACGGACAGCGCATCAGTCGCATCCAGAAACTTAGATGCCTCGGCGATGGGCGGCAGCGTGAGCGTCTGACGCAGCATGTGGGCCACCTGCTCCTTGGTGGCCGAGCCCGAGCCGGTTACGGACTGTTTTACTTTGGTGGGCGCGTACTCCACGTACGGAATCTGGCGGCTGAGCGCGGCGGCAATGGCTACGCCCTGGGCCCGGCCCAGCTTGAGCATGCTCTGTACGTTGACGCCAAAGAATGGCGCTTCGATGGCCAGCTCATCGGGCAGGTACTCGTCAATCAGTTCCAGCATGCGGTCGAAAATCCGCTTTAGCTTTACGGCGTGATTCGACCCCAAGGCCTTCATATTGATAACGTCGTAGCACAGCACGTCGACCCGCTGGCCGCGCACCTCAATCAGAGCGTAGCCCATAATCTGGGTGCCGGGGTCGACGCCCATGATGATTTTGGGCAGCAGCTCGACGGCGGGAGCGGGGCGGGGGCGAAGGGGAGCGGGCATCTGGCACAAAGCTACGACCCCGGCAAGGCCGCTGCCGCAGAAGCGTTGGTTTCGGCCGAAACCAGCGCACCCGGTTCCGGCCAAAATTCAGTTCCGCCCGAACTGGAAAACCGCCGGGCCCGGCAGTGGCGCCGGCTGGTGTTCTGGGGCAAGATTGGCGTCACGCTGCTCACGCTGGGCCTGCTCTACAACTCCATTTTCGCCGCGCCCGATACGGCGGCGGCCTGGCGGCAGCTGCTCAGCACCACGCTCAGCGGGGCCGGGCGCGGCCCCGTGCTGCTGGCCTTAGCCTTGGTGCCCGCCAATTGGGGCCTCGAAGCCTGGAAATGGTACCGCTTGGCCCGGCACCTGGAGCCCGTCACGTTCGGGCGCAGCTTCCGGGCAGTGCTGGTGGGCCTCACCCTGGGCTTCGCCACGCCCAACCGCGTGGGTGACTACGCCGGCCGCATCATCGAGCTTAAAAGCCGCCGCGTGAGTGCGCTGGGGGCCGTTTTTCTGGGCCGCTACTGCCAGCTGGTGGCCACCGTACTGGCGGGAGTGATGGGCCTGCTCTACTTCCTGCTGAAGTTTTATTTGAAAGGCTACCCGGCCGCCGGGGTGGGCGTGACCGCCTCGGCCTTGCTGCTGAGCGGGCTGGTGCTGGTGCCCCTCTACCGCTCGCAGCTGCTGCTGGCGGCGCTGGGCGTGTGGCGGCCACTGCGGCGGTTCCGGCCGGCGCTGGCCATCATGCCCACGTATCCGGCCCGGGCGCTGCATGCGGTGTTGGCCATTTCGGGACTGCGCTACGCGGTGTTTTGCGTGCAGTTTATGCTGCTGCTGGCGGCGTATGGTGTGGGCGGGCCACTGGGTCCGGGGCTGGCCGCCGTGGCGGGCACGTTTTTCCTGAAATCCTTGGTGCCCTCGCTCAACGCCCTGGCCGATGTGGGCGTGCGGGAGCTATCGGCCACGCACCTGTTTGGGCTGCTGGGCCAGCCAGCGCTGCCGGTGCTCAGCGCCAGCCTAAGCTTGTGGGTTATTAACATCGCGCTGCCCAGTGCGGCGGGGCTGCTGCTGGTGCCAGGGCTGCGCGTGCTGCGCGAGAAACGGAGCGGTCGATGATGGGCGCAGGAATTGGGTTGCTGGTGTTCCCGCTGCTGTACGCGGTTGTAATGGGCTGGCTGGCGCAACGTAACCTCACCCCCCCAGCCCCCCTCTCCCGCGGAGAGGGGGGAGCCAGTTCTACAATTAGCAATATCTCAAGCAGGGAAAAAAAGCTAAAACCAGTAACTAGCTCCCCCCTCTCCGCGGGAGAGGGGGGCTGGGGGGGTGAGGTTACGTTGAAAGACGTTCCCCTCTTCTCCGTCCTCATCGCCGCCCGCAACGAAGCCGAAAGCCTGCCCCAGCTCTTGCGCGACCTCGCCGCCCAAACGTTGCCCGCCGCCCGCTTTGAAGTCCTCATCGCCGACGACCACTCCACCGACACCACCGCCGCTGTAGTAGCGGCGGCAGCTGCAGAAACCGGTTTCGCCCTCCGCCTGATTTCCCTTTCCGCCGACCAAACCGGCAAGAAAGCCGCCCTGCAAGCCGCCCTGCAAGCCGCCCGCGCCCCCTGGCTGGTATGCACCGACGCCGATTGCCGCCTCGGCCCCGGCTGGCTGGCCGCCTACGCGGCGCACTTGGCCCGGCAGCCGCAGGCCAATTTCATCAGCGGCCCGGTGCTGCTTACCGGCCCTAATACGTTTTTCACCACGCTCATGGGCCTGGAGTTTGCGGGCCTGGTTGGAGTGGGCGCGGCCTGCCTGGCCCACCAGCAGCCCACCATGTGCAACGGGGCCAACCTGGCCTACCGCCGCGCCTCCTTCGAGGCCGTGGGGGGCTACGCCGACAACGCTCACCTCGCCAGCGGCGACGACGAGTTTCTGCTGCATAAAATCCACGCGGCCTTCCCCGGCACGGCGCATTTCCTGGCCGATGCGGCGGCCATTGCCCGCACGGCCGCGCCCCCCACGCTGCGGGCGCTGCTGCGGCAGCGGGTGCGCTGGGCCAGCAAGTGGCGGCACTACCACAGCCCCGCCCCGCGCCGCCTGGCCCTGCTGGTGCTGGGAGCCAACGTAGCGCTGGCAGCGGGTGTTGCGGCGGCCTTGTTTTGGCCCGGCCTCTGGCCTTGGGTTGCAGCTTCCTGGGTCATTAAGCTCGGCGCGGATGCCTGGTTTCTGGGGCCGGTGCTGGACTTCTTCGGGCAGCGAAAGTGGCTGTTGGGGCTGGTGCCGCTACAGTTGCTGTACGCGCCGTATGCGCTAGCGGTGGGGGCGGCGGGTTGGCGTGGCGGCTACGAGTGGAAGGGGCGGGCGGTGCGGGGGTAACGGATTAGATATCGCCGAGGCGGTGGTCCAAAGTAGGGTAACAAGCAATTGGTCAAACAAATTAAATTTCTTTGCAAGTTATTAACCAATAGTCATTAACAGCTAAGTATAACCTGCTTAAATTAACATTCCACCCTTCTTTGGACCACCGCCAAATTTTGCAGTTCTTCCAGTTGCTGGGGGTAAAGCCGCTCCCCGGCTTACATTTGCCGCACTACCTCCTCACGCCCAACTTCCCCCCGTGACTGACCCCGAATTCGACCTGCTCGACGAGCTGTACTTCGTTACCCCGTTTCGCGCGCTGCTCCAGAAAACCGGCCTGCCCGCGCCCGAGCTGGAAAACCAGCTCCGCACCTTGCTGGAGCAGGGCCTCATCCGCAGCTACTGGCCCGACCCGGACACCGAGCTGGCCTACGAAACTACCTCCTTCGGGGCCATTGCCCGCGATGCCTCCTACCTGGCTTCCAAGGAAGGCCTGTTGCAGCACAACACCCGCTAACGGTGGCCACGGCAGTTTCGAGCGCCGCGCCGATAGCCCCAGGCCCCGTGAGTGCGGCCGCCCGCCCGCCCGGCTACTACGTGCGCCAGCGCCTGTGGCAAAACCGGCCCGCCGTGGCCGGCCTGGCCTTTATCGCCCTCTGCACGCTGATTGCACTGCTGGGCTACTGGGTGCTGCCAGATAATTCGCCCAACGCCAACCACGGCTTCGTGCAGATTCAGAAGGAGCGGCCCGGCCTGCGCGTGCTGCTGCTGCGCCAGCCGCTGCCGGATTCGGCCCGTTTTGGCATGGCTGCCGATAACCTGCTGACCACTTGGCTGCGCGGCCGCGAGCCCGCCGTGCAGGAAACGCCCATCGGCGGCTACCAGTTTGCCGGTGATTCCATCATCCTCAAGCCCTTGGGCGAGCACTCGGCCGAGGCCGGCCGGCTGCGGCGACTGGCCCTGACCACCGTGGTAGGCCACTCCGGCCCCCGCGCCGAGCTACAGCGCCTGGTGCGCGACGAGCACCTCGTCAACCGTTCCTACCTCCTGGGTACCGACAAGGCCGGACGCGACGAGCTGAGCCGGCTTCTGCTGGGCACGCGCATTTCGCTGGGCATTGGGCTGGTGGCGGTGCTCATTTCGGTGGTGCTGGGCATGGCCGTGGGGGCCGTGGCCGGCTATTTCGGTGGTTGGGTCGATTCGGTCTTGCTTGGGGTGATGACCGTGGTGTGGAGCATTCCGGGCATCATGTTAGTCATTGCCATTTCGCTGGCGCTGGATAGCAAAGGCGTGTGGGTCAGCTTCGTAGCCGTGGGCCTTACCATGTGGGTCGATGTGGCCCGGGTGGTGCGCGGCCAGATGCTCAGCCTGCGCTCGGCCACCTTCGTGGAGGCCGGCCGGGTGCTGGGGCTGCCCACCGCCCGCCTCATTGCCCGGCACCTGCTGCCCAATATGCGCGGCCCGCTCATCGTGCTGGCCACCAGCAATTTTGCCGCCGCTATTCTGCTCGAAGCCGGTTTGAGCTTCCTGGGGCTGGGCGTGCAGCCGCCCGCGCCCAGCTGGGGCCTGATGGTGAAGGAAGGCTACGACCTGCTCGGCACCGAGGCCGGCCTGTGGCTCACACTGCTGCCGGGTATTGCCATTTCGCTGCTCGTGCTCAGCTTTAATCTGCTCGGCAACGGCTTGCGCGACGCCTACGACCCCAAAACCCCCGTGATGGGTTAAGTTTGCAACGCCCCGTGCGCGTCTGCACGATAATTTGTATCTTGCTATATGGCATACGCCGTCCCTCAATTTTCTGCCGAGTCCGTAGTCGAGCCCGCCGGCGAGCCGGTAACCGTGCGCGACGAGCAGATTAAACTGCTCAAGCGGCAGCTGCTGCTCAAGCAGTTCGAGCTGGATACCGTGCTGGGCATGGCCCACGACATGACGGCCCGCGACCATTCCGTGGACGAGCTCTACCACATGCTGCGCCTCACCCTGCAGGGCCAGCGCAACGTGGTGCAGCTGTTGCTGGTGGCCCGCGAAGGCAATGAGTTTCGAGCCCGCCTGGCGCTGGGCACCGACCTGGCCCAGGCCGAAAAGCTGGTCATGACCCCGCTGCTGCTGGAAGGCGGTGTAACCCAGCCCCAGGCCGTGGAAGACCTGCACCTCGACCCGGGCTGGGACCGGTACGAGCTGGTCATCCCCATTCTGCGCCAAAAGCAGGTGGCGGCCTACGTATTTGTGGGCGGGCTGCGCAGCGATTTCGACCGGCAGCAGCTCATTCCCTTCCTCAGCTCGCTGGCCAACACGCTGGTGGGAGCCGTGGAAAACCGCCGCCTCCAGGCCCAGCGCGTGGCTGATGCCGCCGTGCGCAAGGAAATCGAAATTGCCCAGGAAGTGCAGGCCATGCTTTTCCCGCGCAAGCTGCCCAACGACGCCCACCTGGCCATGGAGCGCACCTACGTGCCCCACACCGAAATCGGCGGCGACTACTACGACGTGGTCGACATCGACGACGACCGCCTGCTGCTGTGCGTGGCCGATGTGAGCGGCAAAGGCGTGCCCGCCTCGCTGCTGATGTCGAACTTCCAGGCCGGGCTGCGCACGCTGCTGCGCCAAGGCGTGGAGCTGGCCACCATCGTGCCCGAGCTCAACCACCTGCTGTTCCGCAACTCAGGCGGAGAGAAATTTATCACCGCTTTCCTGGGCATTTACGACCGGCGCACCCGCGTGCTCCACTACGTGAATGCCGGCCACAACGACCCGCTGCTGCTGGCCGACAACGGCACGGTGCAGCCCCTGAAAGACGGCACCGTGATGCTCGGCATCATGGAAGACCTGCCGCTGCTGCGCGTGGGGCGGGTCGAAATTTCGCCGCGGTCCCTGCTGCTGCTCTACACCGACGGCCTGACCGAGGTGTTTGATGCCGACAGTAACGAGTTCGGCGAAGAAGGCGTGCTGAGCGTGTTGCAGCGCAGCCGCTACCTGCCGCTGCCCAAGCTGCACCAGGAGCTCATGAGCAGCATCAACGCCTTCAGTGACCACAACGAGCAGTTTGCGGATGATGTAACGATTCTCAGCTGCCGGTTTAAGTAGGGGAGGCGAAGGCGAACGAAATAGAACGTCATGCTGAGCCCGCCGAAGCATCTCTACCGCGCTATTTGTCATGCTGAGCGCAGCCGAAGCATCTCTGCCTCAATACTAACTATTTACTATTGAGGTAGAGATGCTTCGGCTGCGCTCAGCATGACGTTCTTCTGCTCACTGCTCACTGCTCACTGCTCACTGCTCACTGGTTCCTCCGCTAGCCACGACTCAGCCCGCACCAACAGGGCCAGGCAGATGAAAAACACCGGCCCGATTTTATCAACTTCCACCAGCTCATTGAGCGTGAGGTGAAACACGATGACCACGAAGGACAGCGTGGCCGCCAGCACCACGCGCCGCACCTCCGGCCGCTGTTGGGAGCGGTGATAGAGGCGTTCGGCCAGCAGCAGAGTCGTGGCAATCAGACTCACGAACAGCAGAAAACCGGGAATGCCCTGTTCGGCCAATTGCAGCAAAAAGTAGTTGTGGGTGGTTGATTTCTCCGGGTTGTCGCTCACGTAGGTGCGGAAGCTCTTGAGCGTGTAGCGCTTGTATTCGGGGTAGAAGGTGGCCGCGCCGCTGCCCACCAGCGGCTTTTCGGCTATCATGCGGGCGGCGGCTACCCAGCGGTACACCCGCTCCATGCCCGATACGTCCTGCATTTTGTAGGTGGCTTCGAGGTGCTTCTCGAAGTTCTTGCCGTTGAAAACCGTGCGCTCGTAGTTGGGGGCCAACTCCATGTAGTTGTCGCCGCTCACCTCGTAGGTCACGGCCAGGGTGGTGCCCAGCGCCACGGTCAGCAGCAGCGCTTTGGTGAGGCGCAGGCGCATGGCCAGGTAAAACAGGCCCGCCAGCGGCAGCGACACGATGGAAGCCCGCGTGTAGGACGTGAGCAGCCCAAACAACAGCAGCCCCAGCGCCACCCGCCACGCCAGGCGAGCGCCCATATTACGGGTAGCCTTCATCGCGAACCACGCAAACGGCACCAGCAGCGCCAGCATGGTAGCATAAATAACGTGGTTGCGAAAAAACGGGTGCAGCGCCCAGTTAATCTGCTCGAAGCTAAAGCCCTTAGTGGCGTGGCGGCTGGCCACGTACAGCACGCTCAAGCAAGCTCCTACGGTATAAAAAGCCGCAAATCGCCAGGTGTCATTGGGCCGGCGCACGATTAGCAGCGTACCAAGCAAAAACGGCGTGATGTACCAGGCCTTCGCTAGTAAGAACTTGATAGACTTGGTGGTATCAACTGAAAAAGCGGAGTCCACGGCCGTCCAGAGCAGCATCAGACCCAGCACTATTACCAGTGGGTGTAGCCACTCGCGGCGCGGCAGGCGGCCCGCGCCCAGCATCAGGGTGCCGGCCACGCAGGCGGTGAGGGCCAGCATGAGCGGCTCGGAGGGCACATCCATGCTCAGCCCGCCAAACAGGCTGATTTCTTCGGTGAAAGGCAGCAGGAAAAACAGCAGGTAGTAGAGCCAGCGCCATTCTATCACCGCCACCAGCACCCCCACGGCCAGCAGGCCCGGCAGCAGCAGGGCCGGCAGCTGGGTGAGGGCCGCCGCGGCTCCGCCAATTAGCAACAGCCCCACAAACCCCATAAACAGGAGCTGCGGGCCATCGAAGCCACGCAGGAGGCGTTGGAGCCGGTCGGTTACGGGCGGGTTCACGCCGGGCGCACGGCCCCGGGCCGGTTGTGGCGGTACAGCTCCAGCAGGGCGATGAACACCACCGACAGCGCCAGGGTGAGCAGCACCGAACCCAGCACGATGAGCGAGCGCACGGGCTTGAACTTCTTGGTGGCCGGGTACGCTTTCTGCACCAGATACACGCTCGAAATCCGGCCCTTGATGCTTAGCTCGGCCGTTTCGTAGGCGCCGCGGGCCGAGATGAGGCGCGTTTGCAGGTCGGCCACGCGGGTCGTGAACATGGCCAGCGAGTCGGTGCCGCGCACGTAGTTTTCCAGGTTGATGAGGTTGCCGCCGTCGGCGCGGGTCAGGCCGCGCAGGCTGCGCTTGAGGCCGGCCACGTCGCCGCCGCTGGCCTCGGCCTTGCGCAGGGCCGCCTCGGTTTCAATGAGCTGCTTCACCATGTAGCGGCCCTGCATTTCGAGGCCGAAGATGCCGTACCGATTGCGGGCGCCAATGAGCTCGCGGCGGCTGCGCTCGAAGCTGGTGCTGAGGTACTCGTACCGCTGACGGTAGAGGTCGAGCACGGTGCGGCGGTTTTCCAGCGTCAGCTGCTGGTTCACCGAGTCGATGGCGTGGACCAGGGCGTTGGCCACGGCGGCGGCCAGCTTCTTGTCCTTGTCGGTAAACGTCAGCTCGATGGCGTCGCGCTCGTTGTGCACAATGCCGAGGTTGCTGCTGAACTCGCTCAGCACGAAGTTATCGGTGGCATCATCGCCCGGCGCACCGGCCTTGTAGTGCTTATACAGGTCGAACTGCTTGATGATAATCTCGGCCACCGGCTGCGACTCGCCAATGGTGATGACGCGGTCCAAATCCTCGGCCCGGCCACCCAGCTCCAGCTTGCTGCCGGGCTGGGTGCCTGCTTCCAGTAACCGGTCAGGGTCAGCCGTTTGCGGGTTGGTGGGGATGAAAATAGCGGTGGAGCGATACACGTTGGGCAGCAGCAGCGCCACGATGATACTCACGATGGCAGCTAAGGCAACGGCCCCGGCCACGAAATATTTCCAGCGGTTGATAATGGGCCCCAGGCCCACCAGCGAGAAAGAAGGTGCAGACATACAAAGAGGAAGGCTGCCCAAGCCCGCACGCATTAATCGGGGGTGGAACGCGGGAAGGCAGCGGGCAAAGATAGCCGGAAAATGGCCCGATACCGCTGCCGTAGCCACTGCCCCGGCGCGGTGCGTAGCTTTGCGAATCCGGGGCGCGGCCCGGATTTTTGTATTCTGATTTATCCCCCTCGGCAGCATCAAACGGTTTTTTGGCAATATCAGCTTCGTCGTCCTGCTCAACCTGCTGGTGAAACCCGGCTGGGTGGTGGTCGAAAACCTGGTGCAGGACCGGCTCGGACACGCCACGTTTGGCCTCATCACGGCCCTCTCGGCACTCACCCTGGTGGTGGCCGCCCTCTCCGATTTGGGCCTCACGCCCTACTCCGTGCAGCGCGTGGCCGCCCAGCCCGGCTTCATGGCCGACACCTTTCCCACGCTGCTGCCCCTGCGCGGGGCCCTCAACTTCGTGGCCCTGGCGGCCATGCTGATAGTGGGCTGGGCGCTGGGCTACCGCGATTCCGAGCTGCTGCTGCTCATGGCCGTGGGCGCGGCGCTGCTGCTGGCCCAGTACGGGCAGTTTTTGCGCGGTACCCTCCAGGCGCACCAAAAATTCAACACCGATGCCGTGCTCTCGGTGGTGGAGAAATTCCTGCTGCTCGGGGCCGTGCTCGTGCTCCTGCCAGTGGGCCTCACGCTGCCGCGCTACGTGGGCGCACGGCTGGGCGCGGCCGTTTTCACCACGGTGCTATTATATGGGCTGATGACGCGGCTGTTTGGCCGCGTGAAGTACCGTTGGCGGGGCCCCGTGGCCCGCACGGCCCTGCGCGCCAGCCTGCCGTTTGCCCTCATGACCTTGCTCTATGGCGTGAATGAGCGCATCGATATGGTGATGCTCGAACGCCTGGCTTCGCCCACCGAGGCCGGCTACTACGCCGGGGCCTACCGCTGGGTCGATGCCGTGATGATGTACGCCTGGACGGTACTGCCGCTGTTTTTTGCCAAATTCGCCAGCGTGCCCCGCGATGCCGCCGCCCAGCGCGAGCTGCTCCGGTTCGGGCAGCGGGTGGTGACGCTGCCGCTGCTGTTCATCGTAGCCTTCATCTTTTTTCGGGGCGAGGTGGTGTTCTGGCAGTTCAGCCACAGCAGCCCGGCCGAAGTAGCCCGTATGACGCTGTGTTTGAAGATATTGTTCGTCAACGTGCTGGTGCACGCCTTCTTCGCCATCTACAGCACCTTGCTCACCAGCACCACGCACGAGCGCGCCGTGAGCTGGCTGGTGGCGCTCAGCATTTCCCTCAATATCGGCCTGAACCTGGTGTTTTTGCCCAAATTCGGAGCCGTGGCGGCGTCGGTTGATACGCTGATTTGCGCGGCGGCCGTATCCGTTGGTTACCTGGTGCTGGTGGCGCGGCGCACCGGCGTGGGCGTGCCCGGCCGTCTGCTGGCGCGGCTGCTGCTGGCCTTCGGGCTGCTGTGCGGCGCGTGGTACGGCCTGCAATACGGCCTCTACCTGAGCTGGTGGCTCGAAGCGGGCATCATGGCCGGGGTGTTTGGGCTGATTGTGCTGGGCACGGGCCTGGTGCGCCGTAGCGAAATCACCCAGCTATTGCCGGGAAGGAAGGGGAGTTAACAACCCAAAAAGAACGTCATGCTGAGCGTAGTCGAAGCATCTCTACTGCGCAAGTAAATGAATTGCTATTGAGGTGGAGATGCTTCGACTACGCTCAGCATGACGTTTAGCTTATTTTAATGCCTGCACTTTCGCCCATGCACGTTGCCGTCAATACCCGTTTCCTGCTGCCCGGCGACCACCTCGAAGGCATTGGCCGCTTCACCTATGAGACGCTGCTGCGGCTGGTGGCCCAGCACCCGGAGGTGACCTTCCACTTCCTCTTCGACCGGGCGTATGACCCGCGCTACCTGTTGGGGCCCAACGTGGTGCCGCACGTGCTGCAGCCCCCGGCGCGGCACCCGCTCCTGTTCGTGGCCTGGTTTGAGGGCGCGGTGGCGCGGTGGCTGGCCCGGCACCGCCCGTCGGTCTTCCTCAGCCCCGACGGCTTCACGACCCTCAACACCAGCGTACCCCGCGTGACGGTGATGCACGACCTGGCCTTCGAGCATTTTCCGCTGGATGTGGGCCTGCTGCAACGCAAATACTACCACTTTTTCATGCCGCGCTTCGCCCGCGCTTCGGCCCAGCTAGTGGCGGTGTCGGAAGCCACCAAGGCCGATATCGTGCAGACCTACGGCATCACGCCCGACAAAATCAGCGTGGCCTATAATGCGCCGGCTGATTTATTTCAGCCGCAGTCGCCAGAAAGGCAGCGCGAAATCCGGCGTCAGTTCAGTCACGGGCAGCCGTATTTTTTGTTCGTCGGAGCTTTGCAGCCGCGCAAAAACCTGGGCAATCTGCTGCGGGCGTTCGATGCTTTCAAAACCGCCGGCGGAGCAGATGTAGCCGCGGCCCAGCTGCTCATCGTGGGCCGCAAGGCCTGGAAAGCCGGTCCCATCCTCACTGCCTACCAGCAGATGCGCCACCAAACGGCGGTGCATTTCACGGGTCGCGTGGCCGATGCTGAGTTGGCCGGCCTCTACGCGGCGGCCCGCGCTACGGTGTACGTGCCTTATTTCGAGGGATTTGGCATTCCGATAGTAGAAGCGCAGGCCAGCGGCTGCCCGGTGCTCACCTCCAATGTCAGCTCGATGCCGGAGGTAGCCGGGGCGGGCGGCGCGCTGTTGGTAGACCCGCGGAGCGTCGACAGCATTGCCGCGGGCCTGGCCCGGCTGTGGAACGAAGCTGCCCTACGCCAGGCGCTGGTGGCGCAGGGCCACGAGAACCTGCGCCGCTTTTCGTGGGCCCAGAGCGCCGGGGTGTTGTGGCAGGCCATTTCGAAAGCCATGGTCAAAAACGAGGAATGAGGGATTAGCTGGCTTGGCTCAAACTTCCTCACTTCTCATTAAAGCATGGCGTCCCGGCGTTACTTTTGCACTTCGTTATGGCTCGCTTGCATCCCTACAATTTTACGCACGTGCTGCTGCCGCAGCTGGCCTGGCGGCGGCCATCGTCGGTGCGGCGCGAGCTGAGTGACCCGGCGCTGGCCCGTGAGCTGCTGCACTATGTGTGGGACAAAGCCGCCGAAAACATCCACGCGGCGGATAAAGTAGCCCCCAAAGGCCTGCGCCTGAGTTGGCACGAAGTGGCCGGCCGCGTCACGGCGCTGTTCCATCTGCCGGCCCCTCAGGCTACGATGGAAGCCCATTTTTCGGCTTTGGTGTATGAGGAGGAAGACGAGCCCGCCGAAACCGAGGCCGAGGAACTACGCCCCCGCTACTTCACCCTGGAGGCCACGCTGGGCCTGAGCGGCCCGGCCGGCACGCCCACCGTGGTAGGCGAGTGGGCCGGCGAGGTGCACCGCCACCTGGGCCGGGGCCCCGCCGGTGGCCGCCCCAATACGGCGGAGGCCTTCCTCGAAGCGCTGGCTACCGTGCTCGGGCCGCTGCCCGATACCAGCGTGCCGTTTATGCGCATCGTGCGCTCCTAAAAAGTTGTTGGGAAGTAGTTGTCGGTTGTCGGGCTTGGAATAATAAACGGACAGACAACTGACAACGAGCAACTGACAACCTATTCGCTATTGAACGACTACTTAATGCCCATGCGTGCCTGGCTCGAAGCGGCCGTGCTGACCCGCCCGCCCCGGCTGCTGCACCCCATGCTGCCCGGCTGCGAATGGACCGGCCCACGCCAGGCCCCTACCGGTGCGCCCATCATCTACCTGACCTTCGACGACGGCCCCATCCCCGACGAAACGCCCTGGGTGCTGGAGCAGCTGGCTTTATTTGAGGCCAAAGCCACGTTCTTCTGCGTGGGCCAGAACCTGGAGCGCTACCCCGACATTGCCCGCGCCGCCCTGGCGGCTGGCCACCGCCTCGGCAACCATACCCACCACCACCGCAGCGCCTGGGCCACGGGCCGCGCCAGCTACCTGGCCGATATAGCCGAGTGCCAGGCGATAATAACCGGGTTGGAAGGGACGGTTGATTCCGGTTCCCCGCGGCCCCTTTTTCGTCCGCCCTACGGCCGGCTCACCTGGCCATTGCTGCGGGATTTGCGGGCCGAGTATCGCATCATTATGTGGTCGGTGCTGACGCGCGACTACGACCCCCGTCTCAGCCCCGAAAGCTGCCTGCGCTACGCCCTGGCCACAGTGCGGCCCGGCGATGTGCTGGTGTTTCACGACAGCCAGAAGGCCAGCGCCCGGCTGCGCTTCGTGTTGCCGCGCCTGCTGGCGCACCTGACCGAACAAGGGTATCAATTCGCAACGCTGTGAGTGGGCTGGGGCTGATTTTATTCGGAATTTACCTGGTGCTGTGGCTGTTGGGCATGGCCTACACGGCCTGGCGCTTTGGTAGCCAGCGCGGCACCGCGCCGGGCCGGCCGCTTCCTGCGCCGCTGCCCCGCGTGAGCATCCTCATCGCGGCGCGCGACGAAGAAACGGCGCTGCCGCGCTGCCTGGCCAGCCTGCGGAACCTCGATTACCCGGAAGAATTACTGGAAATCCTCGTCGGCGATGATGGTAGTACCGACCGCACCGCCGCCATGGCCGTGGCGGCCATGCAGGGCTTCGCGGGGCAGTTTCGGGTTATTGCCATCACCGAGACGCGGGGGCAGGCGCGGGGCAAAGCCAACGTACTGGCCCACCTGACCCGGCAGGCGACCACCGGTTTTTTCTTTATCACTGATGCCGACATCAGCTTGCCCCGAACCTGGATTGCGGGTTTGCTGGCGCACGCCGCGCCGGGTGTGGGCACGGTCACGGGCATTACGGCGGTGCGGGGGCCACGGCTGTTTCATCAGCTGCAGGGTATCGACTGGCTGCTGTCGCTGAGCATGGTGCAGGTGGTGAGCGACCTGGGCCGGCCCGTGACGGCCATGGGCAACAACATGCTCGTGACTCGCGCTGCCTACGAGGCCACTGGCGGTTACGAGGCGCTGCCGTTTTCCGTGACCGAGGATTTCGCCCTGTTCCAAGCTGTGCTGGCGGCAGGGTTCGGGTTCCGACAGGTGTTTGCGGCGGAAATCCGGGCTGATTCGCTGCCGATGCCTACCTGGGCGGCCTTGCTGCGCCAGCGCCAGCGGTGGCTGCGCGGGGTGGCGGGGCTGCCGTTGCGCCTGCGGCTGGAGCTGCTGTTTTTCAGTGGTTTCTGGCCGGCGCTGCTGGGCGTGGGGTGGGTGGCCGGGGCAGGGGCTGCGCTGGGCGTGTGGGGGGCGAAAATGGTGGTGCAGGGCGTGCTGGCGCATTTCGCGCATCGCCGGGCGGGGCTGCGGCTGCGTTGGTGGCTGCTGCCGCTGTTCGAGCTCTACACGCTGGCGCTCACCGGAGCCATTCTGGGGTTCCAGCTGTTTGGTGGGGCCGTGGTTTGGAAAGGGCGGCGCTATGAATAAAAGTAAGGCTGGCGCGCGTCTGCGCGTAACTGCTGGCTACCCCGTAATGCGAGTTTGTAACTCGCTAATGGGTAGCGGTAATCTGGTGAGCGAAGCAGGCGTAGGTGGCGGCTGCACTGCCGTGAGTCACAGACTCACGTTACGTATCGGCCAGCAGTTACGCGCTGCGCGCTAAACTGCGGCCAGCTCGTTCCAGCTCGTCGTTCTACTATTTTCCGATGACTAACTACTCGCTGTTCACTGCTAACTGTTAACTGAAAATGCACATTACCGATTCCCACGCCCATCTCTACTCTGAACAATTCAAGCCCGACCGGCTCGATGCCCTGCGCCGGGCCCAGGAAGCGGGCGTGCGCACCATCGTGATGCCCAACGTGGACCATTCTTCCATCGATGCGATGCTGGAATTGGAAGCGGCAGCTCCGGAAACCTGCTTTGCGATGATGGGCCTGCACCCGTGCTCAGTCACGCGCAGCTTCGAGCAGGATTTGTACGAGGTGGAAACCTGGCTGGGCCGCCGCCCCTTTGCCGCCGTGGGCGAGGCCGGCCTCGACTTGCACTGGAACAAAACCCTGCTGGGCGAGCAGCAGGAAGCCCTGAAAATTCAGCTGGAAATGGCCAAGAAGCACCAGCTGCCCATTGTGCTGCACACCCGCGAGGCCTTTGCCGAAACGGTGGCCCTGGTGGAAGCCGCGCAGGATGGCAAGCTGCGCGGGGTATTCCACTGCTTTTCGGGCACGCCGGCGGAGGCCGAGCAGGCCATCAAGCTGGGGTTTATGCTGGGAATTGGCGGCGTGGCTACCTTCAAAAATGGCGGGGCCGATAAGGTGTTGCCCGGCATCGGGCTGGAGCATTTGCTGCTGGAAACCGACTGCCCCTACCTGGCCCCCGTGCCGCACCGGGGCAAGCGCAATGAGCCAGCCTACCTGCCCCTGATACTTCGCCGCGTGGCCGAGCTGCTGGGCAAAGACGCGGCCGAAGTAGCCGAGGCCACGACGCGCAACGCCGCCGCGCTGTTTAACTTGTAGGGTGCCGTTACCCAGGGCCTTCGTTCCGGCGACGCTGGCGATGTAGCGCGGACTTTGGAGTCCGCGTCCCTGCGCCGTCAAAGCCATCCACGGGCGTGGGGACGCGGACTACAAAGTCCGCGCTACATTACAAGCTGCTTTCCAGGGCAAGTAGTTGACGCTCAATCTGGTCGGCAAAGGCATTGATTTGGTCGAGGCCGGCGCGGGCTTCCTCAATAAGGCCGCGCTGGTAGCGGGTGGCCAGGTCCTGGCCGGTACGCAGCATTTGCTGAAGCGTACTTTCCAGCTCGCGCACCGTGGCCAGGGTGCCGAACTCGGGTTTCAGCACCGTTTGTATCCACTGGGCCAGCGGGTTTTCGGCGTAGGCAAACAGGGCCGGCTCGGCCTCGCGCACCCCGTAAAGCACCGAGCGCAGCCGCGACTTGAAGAGCACCTGTTTCACGCGGGCCTGCTGAAAGTCGAAAGGGGAGAGAGGCATGCCGGGAACTACAAAAAGCAGGGTAGATAGGGAAGCGAAGGTACGCTTTGCTCAGGAAGCCAGGCTGCTGTCGGGGGCGTTGGTGGGCCGGCCGCGAAGCTGCTCCAGGGTCTGGCGGGTGAGCACCAGCTCCGTCACGTCGTAGGCGTAGGCCGTGATGCCGGCCGGCTGGCCGTTTTCCTCGAAGCGCTGGTAGGAGAAGTTGAAGTAGCAGTCGCGCAGCTGGCCGTCGGGGCCGGCCAGCTGTACCAACAGCTCGTTACCCATCATGGGCTCACCGGTGCGAAACACGCCGTCGAGAATCGCGATGATGCCCTGGCTCACGACTTCGGGAAACACCTCGGCCACGGTTTTACCCACCAGGTCTTGCTGGCCCACCGACTCCCGGAAGCGGGTGTTGGCAAACTCATAGCGGTGTTCGGGGCCGCGCACCACGCTAATCATGGCCGGGGCGTCGGCAAAAAGGTCCAGCAGGAGTTGGCGCTGCTGCTGGGCCCGCTGGTACTGTTCGTAGGCCTGGTCCGAGAGCAGGGCCTGCTGCTCGTTGGCTTCCAGCAGCTCTTCTACCATGAGCTTCTGCTCGTGAATGTCGGCATTGCAGCCCACCCACATCTGAATCTGGCCGTCGGGGCCGAGGCGCGGTACGCCCGTGGCCAGGTGCCAGCGGTAGCTGCCATCGTGCCGCCGCATGCGGTACTCGGCCTGGTAGGAAGTGCTGTGCTGGCGGGCGGCTTCCCAGCGGGCGGTGGTGGGAGCCACGTCGTCGGGGTGCAGGTCGGCCACCCAGCCCCCGCCCAGGGTATCGGCCAGGGAGCGGCCGGTGAAGTCGGTCCAGCGGTTGTTGAAGGAGTCGGCCCAGCCGTCGGGGCGGGTCGTCCACACCATCAGGGGCAGGCTTTGGAGGATAAAGCGGTTGCGCTCGTTGGCCTCGTTGAGGGCGCGCTGCACCTCGGCGGCGTGCCGGGCGGCCAGCGTGGCTTCGGTCACGTCCTCCGACATTTGCAGGATGTACTGAAGCTCGCCGCGGGCGTCGAGCTGGGGTTGGTGCGTAATCTGCCAGTACCGCTCCTCGGTGCCGCCGCCCAGCGCGGCGGGCCGCGCAATGTCGTAGCGCAGCAGCGGCATCACGTGGGCCCGCAGGGTGCGCCGCACCGCGTCGTGCGAGTCCAGCAGGTTGGCCTGGCTTTGGGGGTCGCCGGGGAAGGCATCGAAAATGTAGCGGCCCACCGCCTGCTCGCGGGGCAGCAGCGACACGGCCACGTGCTGGTCGGAATTGTTGAGGATGGTGCCATCGGGAGCCAGCAGGAGGTAGGCACCCGGCAGGGCCTGAAACAGGGCCTGGTAATCGATGGAAGCAGGGGAATCAGCCATGTAGGAAGAGTATTGACGCAAAACTGGCGGCTAGGGGTGAAGCCGTGATGAAGGCTGGGTAGGGAAGGGCTTGTGGGCGCTGGCCGGCAAAGTTCGTGCTTTTTCGGCCTCGCGCAAGTACGCAAAGTAGGGGATGGCAGTTACCGTTATTCAGGTCAGGGCTTTGGGTAAAAGCGCGGTCCAACATCTATAGCTGCTAATTACAATCCGAAGCCTGGTTCCCAAAAAAATCAGCCCTCAACCGCGGGTGATGCGGCGGAGGATAAGCGCGCTACATTCGTCCGGCGTTGGTATTCAGGCAGCGCTATTCTGCAATGGCTATTCGTTCGATTGAAACCGCGCCCCTGGGCTACGCCCGCCTCGGCGGCGCGCTCTACCTCGTCATTATCCTGTCTGGGGCTTTTGCGGAGGGGTTTATCATCAACAAGCTTATCGTGGGGGGCAACGCGGCCGCCACGGCGCGCAATATTCTGGCCTCGCCAATGCTCTGGCAGGTCGGGGTCGCGGGCAATGTGCTTGTCGTGCTGTGTGCCGTTCCCCTGCTGTGGATTGAGTACCTGCTGCTCCGGCCCGTGAGCAAAAATCTGGTGTTGCTGGCCTTGTTCTTCAATCTGGTTTCCCTGGCGGTGGAGGCCGTGAGCAAAGTGTTTCTGCTGCTGGTGCTGCCCACGTTGGAAAGTGCCCAGTACCAGCACGTATTTGGGCCCCAGCAGGTGCCGATGCTGGCGAACCTCGCGCTGAAGTCGCACGAGATTTCCTTCAATATTGCCCTGCTGTTTTTTGGCTTCACCTGCCTGGTGAATGGGTATCTGCTCTTTAAGTCGGGTTATTTCCCCAGGGTTATAGGGGTGCTGATGCAAGCGGCGGGCGCGTGTTACCTGGTGGCCTGCTGGGCGGCGCTTTTTGCCCCGGTCCTGGCCGGCAAACTCCTGCCCGCCGCGCTGCTGCCGTGCCTGGTGGGCGAATTATCCTGGTGTTTGTGGCTGCTGGTGAAGGGCGTGGACAGCGCGAAATGGCAGGAGTGCGTGAGTGAGAACCAGGAAGTTTAATCCGGGTTTTTTCGGGGGATGCTGTCCAGGGCTGCCATAGAGCAAATCTAAAGCTGCCTGCCGGCCCACGGCGTTTCACCACAACCATTCATCGGCCGGCCCGACGGTTCATCCGCCTCATTCGTCGCTTCGGCAACAGCGAGTTGAACCGGGGTAGGCGCGGCCCACTCTACCCTACTAAAATTGGGGCATAAAAACGGGGCGTTCCGACCTTTGTAGTTCCTACACTCCAAAGTCCATCGCGCCCCGTGAAGCAGTGCCTCATCGCCAAAACTACGACCCTTTTAC
>NZ_BAABDI010000025.1:0-73508 GCF_039539545.1 Hymenobacter antarcticus
GAACGGCCCCACCTGGCCCTGAATTACTTAACCCCCAATCAAGTCCATTTGCAAGGAAAAAGCCCCGCCGGAAAATCCGAGCAGGGCCCTTGCCTTATTCCTGTCAACATATAGCCGGACGAGACATTATGTGCTATGCGGTTAGCTGGGGAGCTGGCGGGCGGGCATGGGGTGGGAGGGGGCTTGGTGCTCGGCAAAGTAGGTCTGGAGGATTTTGGCTTTGGCTTTGCCGACTTCGGTGATTAGCTCGGCTTCGGTGAGCTCGCGGATTTTTTTGACGGATTTGAACTTGTTGAGGAGCTTGTCGGCGGTGACGGGGCCGAGGCCTTTGACATCGGTGAGCTCGGTTTTGAGGGTGCCGGCATCGCGGAGCGAGCGGTGGAAGGTGATACCGAAACGGTGGACTTCGTCGCGCATGCGCTGGAAGAGGCGGAGGGACTCGCTCCGTTTGTCGATGTAGATAGGCAGCGGGTCATTAGGAACGTAGATTTCTTCGAGGCGCTTGGCGATGCCGATGACGGCAATCTGGCCCCAGAGGTTGAGGTCTTTCAGGGCCTTGACGGCCATGCTGAGCTGGCCCTTGCCGCCATCGACGATGACGAGTTGCGGGAGGCTGGCCCCTTCATCGACGAGGCGGCGGTAGCGGCGCGACACGACTTCGTACATGGAGTCGAAGTCGTTGGGGCCGATAACGGTTTTGATGTGGTAGTGGCGGTAGTCGCGCTTGCTGGGTTTGGAATTGCGGAAGCAGACCATGGCGGCCACGGGGTTATCGCCCTGGAAGTTGGAGTTGTCGAAGCATTCGATGTGCTTGGGGAGCTCGGTGAGGCGCAGGTCCTTCTTGATGGTTTCCATGATGCGCACCTCGTTGCTGTCCTTGCTCTTTTCGTTCATGCTTTCCTTCTCCTTGCGGGCGTAGAGCACGTTTTTGATGGCCAGTTCGAGCAGCTTGCGCTTGTCGCCGATTTGGGGGACGGTGAGGGTGGTGCCGGGCAGGGGGAGCTCGACGGCCACGTTGGTAAGTATTTCCTTCGACTCGCTTTCAAATTCCTGGCGCAGCTGCATGATGAGCGGGGCCAGGATTTCGGCATCGTCCTCGTCCAGCTTTTTGGTGACTTCGAGGGATTGGGTGAGGATGATGCTGCCGTTCATCACCTTTAAATACGTGATGAAGCCGGATTTCTCGTTGCTGGCGATGGCAAATACGTCGATGTTGGTGAGCGTGTCGCTCACGATGGTGGACTTCGCCTGGAAGTCTTCGAGCTTATCGAGCTTCTGCTTGAACTGGTGGGCCAGCTCGTACTGCATGTCCTGGGCGGCAGCGCTCATGCGCTCGCGGAAATACTGCTTGGGAATGCGCAGGTCGCCGTTGAGGATGTTGCGGATTTGCTGGATGTAGGCGTTGTAGGTGGCCTCGTCTTCGCGGGCAATGCAGGGGGCGTTGCAGTTGCCGATTTGCAGCTCCAGGCAGGGCTTGAACTTGCCGGCCTCGACGTTGGCGGCGCTCAGGTTGTAGTTGCAGGTGCGGAGCGGATACAGGGCGCGGATGAGTTCCAGCAGCACGTTGAGGGCGGTGCCGTTGGCGTAGGGGCCGTAGTAGCGCGAGCCGTCGTTAATCTTGTTGCGGGTGGGGATGAGGCGGGGGAACCGCTCGTTGGTGAGGCAGAGGAAGGGGTAGGTTTTGCCGTCCTTCAGCAGGATATTATACTTGGGCTGGTGCTGCTTGATGAGGTTATTCTCGAGCAGAAACGCGTCGGATTCGGAATCGACAATCGTGAATTCCAGGCGCTTGATGTTGCGGACCAGCTGTTGGGTTTTCTTATTATGGTCCTGCTTGGTGAAGTAGCTGCTCACGCGCTTGCGCAGGTCGATGGCCTTGCCCACGTAGATGATGCCCTCGTCGTCGAAGTACTTGTACACGCCGGGCTTGTGGGGCAGGGCATTGATGAGGGCTTGTAGCTCGGGATTGGCTGCCATAAATCGCAGATTGTCGCTGATTAACCGTGATTACGCTGATTTAGGCGGCGTATTGGACGAAGTGGAAGAAGGTGTCGGCTAGGGTTGAAAACCCAACTCGGAAGACGCTACCCGTAACAAAAAATGACCAGCAAAAGTCGCCGGTCATTTTTTAAAACCGTTGCTCAACCAATTTCACCGAAAAAAATCAGCGAAATCACGGTTAATCAGCGGTAGTCTGTGATTTAGATGTCCTGGTCGTCCAGGTCGCCGGCGTTGGGCACCTGCATTTTCTGGGCGTCGGGAATGGTGTCGCGCTGGCCGCCGTAGTACTTCGAGCAGTCGATTTCGATGCCGAGCGGGGCCGCGGGCCTGGGGAAGGGCGCGGTGCTGATGCCGATACTTTTGTCCTTGTATACCTTCTGCATAAACAGGCCGTAGAGGGGCAGGGCCAGGCGCGCGCCCTGGCCGTAGGTGCCGGTGCGGAAGTGGATGCTGCGGTCCTCGCCGCCAATCCACATGCCGCAGACCAGGTCGGGGGTGATGCCCATGAACCAGCCGTCGGAGTAGTTGCTGGTGGTGCCGGTTTTGGCCCCGATTTCGTACGGAAACTTGAAGCCGGTGTGCAGGATAGTGCTGGTGCCGCCGGGCTCGGTGGTGCTGGCTTGCAGCATGTTGGTCATGATGTAAGCGGTTTCTTCGCTGAGCACTTCCTTGGTCTGGGGCACGAACTCGCGCAGTACGTTGCCGTTCTTGTCCTCGATGCGCGTGACCATGGTGGGGGAGGTCCAGACGCCCTTGTTGACGAACGTGGAGTACGCCCCGCACAGCTCGTAGATGCTGCAATCGGACGTGCCGAAGCCCATGGACGGTACCGCCTCGATGGGCGAAGTGATGCCCAGGCGCTTGGCGTAGCTCACGATGGTTTCGGGCGTGAGCTTCATCACCAGCCAGGCCGTGATGGAGTTCATGGAGCGGGCCAGGGCCTGGCGCAGCGTGAAAGTGCGCCCCGTGAAGACGCCCTCAAAGTTGCGGGGCGTGTAGGCAGCGCGGCCGGCCACGGCCGGGAACGTGGTCGCCACGTCGGGCCGGGGGTAGCAGGGCGAGTAGTTCTGGTCGATGGCCGCCACGTACACGATGGGCTTGAACGTGGAGCCCGGCTGGCGCTTGCCCTGGCGCACGTGGTCGAACTTGAAGAACTTGTAGTTGGGGCCGCCCACCCAGGCCTTAATCTGGCCGTTGAGCGGGTTCATGGCCATGAACCCGGCTTGCAGGTAGCGCTTGTAGTAGGCCAGCGAATCGAGCGGCGAGAGGTACATTTCCTTCTCGCCCTGCCAGGTGAACACCTGCATCTTGTACTTCTTACGCAGGTAGAAGTTCACCGAGTCGCGGTTCCCGTCGTGGATGTTCATCAGCGACTTGTAGCGCTGGGTGCGGCGCATGGCCTTGTTCAGGAATTCGGGGATAACCTTGCCGTTTTCGTCACGCCAGGGCAGCTGGCCCTTCCAGTGGGCGGTGAACCATTTCTGCTGCAAGGCCAGGTGCTCGGCCACCGATTTCTCGGCGTAGGTTTGCATCCGCGAGTCGATGGTGGTATAGATTTTCAGGCCATCGGCGTAGAGGTCGTGGTCGGTTTCCCTGGCCCAGGCGATGAGGGATTTGGCCACTTCGGACCGGAAGTAGGGGGCCAGGCCCTTGGTGGGATTCTCCACGGAGTAGTGCAGCACGATGGGCCGGGCCGTATCGGCGGCCAGCTCGGCATCGGTGATGTAGTTGGACTTGGCCATCTGGCGCAGCACCCAGTTGCGGCGTAGCCGCGAGCGCACCGGGTGGGCAATGGGGCTGAAGCGGCCGGGCGCGTTCACGATGCCTACCAGCGTGGCGGCCTCGGGCGTGGTCAGGTCCTTGGGCTTTTTGTTGAAGAACGTTTTGGCGGCGGTGTTGATGCCGAACGAGTTCGAGCCGTACTCCACGGTGTTGAGGTACATGCGCAGGATTTCGCGCTTGGTGTAGTTGCGCTCCAGCCGGATGGCCAGAATCCATTCCTTGGCCTTGGTGATGAGCAGGCCCACCTTGCCGCTGCCGTTGAGCGAGCCATCATTGAGGTTGCTTTGCTCGCCGGGGCGGGTTTTGAACAGCACCTTGGCCACCTGCTGGGTGAGGGTGGAGCCGCCGCCGTTGCGGTTGAACGTGGCCACGCCGGCCACGGCCCGCATGATGCTCTTCATATCGATGCCCGAATGCTGCTCAAACCGCACGTCTTCGGTGGCGATGAGGGCATCAACCAGGTTCTGGGGCAGGTCCTTGAATTCGGCGGGCGTGCGGTTCTCGCGGAAGTACTTGCCCAGCAGCACCCCATCGGCCGAATAAATTTCGGAGGCCAGCTCAGAGCGCGGGTTTTCCAGGGTTTTGAGGTTGGGCATGCGCCCAAACAGGTTCAGAAAGTTGCCGCTCACGGCCAGCACAAACAGGCCCAGGCCCACCACACCCGCGCCAAACAGTAGCCACATGGTGCGCGTGAACGCCGTGAACCGCCCCGAACGCGCTGGTTTGGGGGCTAAAGGCTTGGGGCGACGGGCAGGCGAGGAGGGGGGCATCCGTTAGAGTTAAGAGTTGGGAGTTAAAAGTCAGGAGTTAAAACTCAAGCAGACCTAACCACCGCGCAAAGGTCCAACTGCGAACTCATAACTCATAATTCCTGCCTTTTAACTCATTTATATACGCGCTGGTAAAAGGCCAGATACCCGGCCAAATCGCCGGTAGCTTGCAGCAGCGTCAGGTTTTCGAGGCTGATAACCACGGCCTGGTAGCCGGCCCCGCGCAGGCGCGCCAGCGGCGACTGCGGCCCGCGCAGCTTGGTGGCGTAGCTCTGGGCCACTTTGGACCCCGGCAGGGCCCGCACCACCACCAGGTCCTGGTCGGTGCCAAGGGGCTGGGCCGCCACCTGCAGGTTATTGGCCCGGAAGAAGCGGTTGTTATACGTTCCCAGCTGAGTGGGCAGGTCGGCGGCAGCGGGCGTTGCTTTCGGGAACACCAGCACCACGGCGTGCGCCCCGCTCAGCTGCGTGGTGTAAGCCGTGGCCGGAGCCGTGGGCACGGCCGGAGCCGGGCTGGCACCAGTAACCGGCGCGCTAGTGGCTGGGGCTGGCGTGGCCGGCAGGTTTGCCGGCGCCGAAACCGGGGGAGCCGGCAGTTTCTGCGCGGGGGCTGCTGCCGGGGCCGGCTGCGGAGCGCCCACCGGTGCCGGGCCGGCCGAGCCGCTGGGGGCTGGCAGCGGGGTTTTGGCGGCCGGGGTCGGGGTTGTCGCCGAGGCTGCTTTAGTGGCCGCCGGGGCCGGGGCAGCCGGAATGGCCTTGGCCGGGCTTTCGTCAGCGCGGTACACGATGCGCATGCGGTTATCAATCTCGCCGGGCCGGAAGATGGATACCACGGGTTTCTCCGTCGAGGCCAGGGCCCCGGCAATCTCGCCCGTTTCGCGGCGCATATACGCCTGGGCCAGCGCCTGCGCCTGCGGCACCAGCGGGCTGTCGGGAAAGTCCTTGTAAAACTTCTCTACCGAAGTACGGGCCGTGAGCGGCGGCTGGGTGCGGATGATGAGCAGGGTTTTCAGGTAGGCCACCCGGTCGCTCAGGTCGCTCTTCGGGTAGGTCTTATCGGTGCGGGCCAGCACGGCGGTCGCCTTGCGAAACTCCTGGTTTTTGTAGTAGGTAAAAGCCGAATCGACGCGGCTGGCCACGGCGTTGTGCAAGGCCAGCTGATGCTCACGGTACAAGGGGTCGGCAATCAGTCTGGCATAGAGCGAAGTCGGAAATTCCCGTTGCAGGGCCGCCGCGTACTGCGCCATCTTAGCCGCGTCGGGCTTATCCTTATAGTGCAGATACAGAAGGTAGTAGGCATCGGGCGCGTGTTCGCCGCGCTCGTAGCGGGTCACCTGCTTCTCGTAGGTTTCGATGCCCTTGTCGCGCTCCTTCAGCTGCTCTTTGTAGATGCCGCCCAGCTCATACAGCGCCGCCTCCACCTGCTTGTCTGATACTTGCAGCATTTGGGGCGTGAGGGGCAGGTCTTTGCGATACTGCGTCACCAGCGTCTGCTTTTCCGCGTCGGGGTTGGCGACGGCGGCCGTTGCCACCAGCTCGTTATCAGTACCTCCGTTCACGCGGGTATCGCTGTTGCCGGTCATCGATACCGGAGCCCCCCCGTTGGCCGGGGTGTTGGGCGAGCTGCTGGCCTGCCGGCTGGTTCGCCAGTTGTCCTGCAGCTGCCGGTCGCCGTATTTCCGCAGGAAGTCGGCGCGGGCCGTGCCCAGCGTGGCGGGGTTGTCGAAGTACCACTTAGCCCCCGTGCCCGCCGCGGTGGGGTCGAAAGCCGTCAGGTCGGGGGCCGGGGCACCGCCGGGCAGCGACGAGCCCAAGGAACTGCCGCTGCTGCTGGTGCGCGAGGCAATTTCAGCGGCCCGGTCCTGGGTCTTCTGAATCGCTGCCAGGCGGGCCGCTTCCTTCTGCTTCGCCAGTATTTCGGCGTCGGCATACTGGTTGAGGCGCTGCGTGAGGTCGTCGCTTCCCAGGCGGGCCAGGGCCTGCAGGCTGTCCTGCGTTTCGATAATGGTGTACTGCTTGGCGAATTCCTTGAGAATGTCGCTCCGCTCCTTGATGGCCGCGTAGGTGCGGGCCTCCGGGGCCAGGCTCTGCACCGTGCTGTCGTAGTAAGCGGCGGCCAGGCGGTACTTCTGCAGGTTTTCGTAGTAGATGCGGCCCGCCAGCAGGTAGGTGTAGCTCTTTTGCAGGCGGTTGGTGGTGGTGGCCGCGATGGACTGGCGCAGCAGCTTCAGCGCCGCCGGGTAGTTCTGTTCGCGGTAGTTGAGCCGCGCCATCTCGTAGTAAATCTTGTCGCGGTAGTCCTTGTTCTTGAGGTCTTTCAGCAGGCCCGCGAAGTTCTTGTCCAGCTTCAGCCGGTCGGCCGGGCTCAGCTCCGAAACCTGGGCCAGCATCAGCTTCGACTGAAAGTCCAGCTCGTACGGCGGGTTGCGCTTCAAAATCAGGCCGAGCTGCTCGTAGGCCTTCTTGTTCTCGCTCGCTTCCTGATACAGCTGCGCCAGCACGTAGCGCGTCCGCGACCGTTCGTTCTTGAAATCAATCAGCGGAATGGCCTTTTCCAGCTGCGGAATAGCCCTGGCCGGCTCGCCCGTGCGGATGTAGTAGTCGGCGCGGGTCAGAAACAGCTGGCGCGCATCCTGCGGCAAGCCGGTTTCCTTGTCCAGCAGGTCCGACACCGCCTTGGCGCTCTCCAGCTCGCCCTGCGCCACGAAGGTGCGCATCAGCCCAATCAGCGCTTCGTGCTTGGCATTGGCGTCCTTGCTGGTCGAGTTCACGTACTTAAACGTGAGCGCCGCGTCATCAAACTGCATCTGATAAAACCGCGACCAGCCCACCAGTACGTAGGCATCATCGGTCCAGTCGGAGCCCGCCCGGTGCTGAATCGGCATCGAAGCCTTCTTGATAATGTCGTTCAGCTCGGCCCGGTTGGCGCGCACGCTGGTGCTGTCCAGGGTCGGGAACAGCGGTAGCGTCTGGTTGTAGTCGTTCACCCGGCTGCCGTAGAGCTTGTCCTCAACGGCGTGCAGCTTTTCGCGGGCCAGGAAGTAGGCATTGTCCCGGGCCGCCACGTTGTTGAACGCGTGCGCCACCAGGTTTTTGTCCGATGCACAGCCCGCCGCGCCCAGCCCCAGCAGGGCCAGGAGCAGCGTTGCCCAGCGGGTAGTCAGCAGTTGATGTGTCAAAGTCAAGAGCGAAGGAAAGGACGGACCAGAGCAGCCGGAACGTCCAAAGCAGCCGAAAATGTTCGTCGGCCCAGTCAGATAACGAAGCCGAACGGGTAAAATTACGTTTTTCCCGGGGCAAACGTAGCCCCGCGCCCGGCGTAACTTTGCCGGGCCGCTTTTCCGCCATCCATCATGCCCACCCTGCCCGAGTCCCCGCCGCCCGGTTCCAACCGTCTCCGCGCCTTCGCCAAGTATTCGGGCCTAGCCTTCCAAATGCTGGCCATCATCGGTGGCAGCACCTGGCTGGGCACATGGCTTGATGAGCGGTACCAGTCGCGCAATCCCTGGTTCACCATCGGGCTCATGCTGCTTGGGGTGCTGGTCGCGCTGTTCCAGGTTATCCGCAGCCTCACCAAAGACGTGGAGTAAACGGCGGCCTTCTTCCTACTAAAGAGTACTACTATGATGCAGTTCCTGCGCCAGTTTTTGATTTTTGGCGGTGGGCTGGCCCTCCTGATTTTTGGGCTGCACCTCGTGTACGGGCCGGCCGTAGTGCACCCGCGCACGGGGCTCATTTTTGTGGTGATGGCGGGCCTTACCTGGTTTGCCTACAGCCTTACGGCGCGCCTTGTAGCCCGCTCGCCCGACAACCTTGGCATTGGCTACCTCATCGGCATGACGGTGCGGCTGCTGGTGTCGCTGGGCCTCGTCACATGGCTGCTGGCAAGCGGAATTGCGCGCGAGCCGCGGGGCGTTTGGACCTTCCTCGGCGCCTTCTTCATCCTGTACTTTTCGTGGGCTGGGTTTGAAATCTGGGCTACTTTGAGTAACTTGCGGCCGATTTCAGGAAAGCAAGTGGCGCAATGATAGCGCGTTAGCCCGAAATTCCTCATTAACTAACTTTGAATGAAGCGTTTACTCTCGATTCTTCTTTGCTTCGTATCCCTGTCCGTTTTCGCTAACGAACCCGCCAATGAGGCCGCCAAGGGGGAAGGCTTCAATCCCGGCGAAATGATTTTGGAGCATATCGGTGATTCTCACGAGTGGCATCTGGCCACCCTGGGAGCCGGCGAACATGCCAACCACATCAGCATCCCGCTGCCCATCATCGCCTACCAGCCCGGCGCGGGCCTGAGCACGTTCTCGGGCAGCAAGCTGGCCCACGGCCAGAGCCACAACGGCCTCAAACTGGAGGAAGACAAGCTCGTCGCCCTCGACGGCAGCAAGGTATACGACTTCTCAATTACCAAAAACACCGCCTCGCTGCTGATTAGCGCCGTGCTCATGCTGCTGGTTTTCACCGCCGTAGCGCGGGGCTACAGCCGCAACCACGGCCGTGCTCCCAAAGGCATGCAGTCGTTCTTCGAGCCGGTTATCATCTTCATCCGCGATGAAGTGGCCAAGAAGAACATCGGCCCCAAGTACGAGCGCTACATGCCCTATTTGCTCACGGCTTTCTTCTTCATCTGGTTCAACAACCTGCTGGGCCTCATGCCCGGCGCGGCCAACCTGAGCGGCAACATCGCCGTGACCATGGTGCTGGCAGCACTTACCTTGATTATCACGCTGGCTTCCAGCAACAAATACTACTGGGCCCACATCTTCGCCACGCCCGGCGTGCCGAAGCCGCTGTTGCCCATCATGATTATCGTCGAGTTTCTGGGCATCTTCACCAAGCCCTTCTCGCTCATGATTCGTCTGTTCGCCAACATCACGGCGGGCCACATCGTGGTGTTGAGCTTCATTAGCCTGGTGTTCATCTTCAAGTCGTGGGCCGTGGCTCCCGTCACTATCGCCTTCGGTCTGTTCATTAACGTACTGGAACTGCTGGTGGCCATTCTGCAGGCTTTCATCTTCACGCTGCTCACCGCCATGTACATCGGCGGCGCGGTGGAGGACCACCACGATGCCGACATGCAGATGGGCTACGACGACGGTTCGGCCTCGACGCACGTTGCCCACTAATCCTCTTTTGACTTTCCGTCGGACGGCTCCCGCAGCCGTCCCGATGTTCTGATTGTTTCAGTCAGACCCTTGCAATCCCCCCCCCCCGCAGCGGGTCTGGCTAATTTTTCCCTTTTCCCCTTTTTCTTTTTTTTATGCTTCTTTCTTTGTTGATGCAAGTTGCTGCCATGGCAGCTAATTACGGTCCCGGTTTGGCAGTAATGGGTGCCGGTATCGGTGCTGGTTTGGTGGCTTTGGGCGTAGGCCTGGGCATTGGCCGCATCGGCGGCAGCGCCATGGATGCAATCGGCCGTCAGCCGGAAGCTTCGGGCAAAATCCAGACGGCTATGATTATCGCCGCCGCTCTGATTGAAGGCCTGGGCTTGTTCGCAGTCGTAGTCTGCGTACTTATCTGGACCAAACTCTAGGATATTCTGCCGGGCCCCGTGCCCGGAAGTAGTTGGAAGCCCGCCGCCCGCTGCTGCCTATGCAGTTGGCGCGGCGGGCTTACCTGCTCCTAATCTGCATAGTTGATTAGTCGGATTTTTCGATTTCCCCTTACTATACCGTATCAATGCTGCCAGCTTTTTTATCCCCTGAACTCGGCCTGATTTTCTGGCAACTGGTTATTTTCCTGCTGGTGCTGTTTCTGCTGGGCAAGTTTGCCTGGAAGCCGATTCTGTTGGCGCTCAAAGAGCGTGAAGACAACATCGAAGGTGCCCTGCGCATGGCCGACCAGGCCAAAATCGAGATGCAGCAGCTGAAAGCCGGCAACGAGAAGTTGCTGACCGATGCCCGCCTCGAGCGCGACCGCATGATGCAGGAAGCTACCGTGATGGCCAACCAGCACCGCGACGCCGAAAAGGCCCGCGCCACGGAAGAAGCCAACCGCATTATCCAGCAGGCCCGCGAAGCCATTCAGCAGGAGAAGAACATTGCCTTGGCTGAAGTGAAGAACACCGCCGCCAAGCTGTCGGTCGACATCGCCGAGCGCATCCTGCGCCGCGAGCTCACTGACCCCACTGCCCAAACGCAGCTGGTGGATTCGTATTTGAAAGACGTTAAGCTTAACTAACTGTCTGTCATGCTGACGAAGGAAGCATCTTATCGCAGCTGCTTTCGTCAGATTTAGCTTACCGAGCACTGCGGACCTGATAAGATGCTTCGCAAGCTCAGCATGACAAACTCCAAATAATATGGCTGACCAACGAGTAGCCGCCCGCTACGCCAAGTCGCTCCTCGACTTGGGCAAGGAGATGGGCACGCTGGAAACGGTGAAGCAGGACATGGACCTGCTGGGTAAGACCGTGGCCGAAAACCGCGATTTACGCCTCTTGCTGCGCAACCCGATTGTGAAGCACGATAAAAAGCTGGCCATCCTCACCGCCATTTTCAAGGGCAAGGTGTCGGACGTGACCATGCAGTTTTTCACCATCCTGACCCAGAAAAACCGGGAGTCCGCGCTCGAAAGCATGGGCACAGAGTTTCAGGCGCAGTACAACGTGATGCAGGGCATTCAGACCGCCGAAGTCACGTCGGCCACGCCGCTCACGCCCGCCTCGCGGGCCGAGCTGGAGCAGCTGGTAATCAAGCAGACCGGCCTCACGCAAGTGAAGCTTACCGAAAAGGTGGACGCCAGCCTCATCGGCGGTTTCGTGCTGCGGGTGGGCGACCAGCAGATTGACGATTCGGTGCGCACCAGCCTTCGCAAGCTGCGTACCTCTTTGCAGGAAAATACTTATTCAAATAACTAGTGATGAAGTGACGGAGCCAAGAGGGCGTCATGCTGAGCTTGTCGAAGCATCTCGCTCGCACCGTTGAACGATTGAATTGCTACCACACGCGAGATGCTTCGGCAAGCTCAGCATGACGTTCATTGGTTGGCCACCTTTTTTGCCTTCATCACCTCCATCACCTCATCACTTAGATTCCCAAACAAATGGCAGAAGTACGTCCGGATGAAGTCTCCGCAATCCTGCGGCAGCAACTGTCCAATTTCAAGTCCGAAGCCGAGCTGGAAGAAGTCGGCACCGTATTGCAGGTGGGCGACGGCGTGGCCCGTATCTACGGACTGGGCAAAGCCCAGGCGGGCGAGCTGATTGAGTTCGAGAATGGCCTGCAGGCCCTCGTGCTCAACCTGGAAGAAGACAACGTGGGTGCCGTAATGCTGGGCGACTACTCCGGTATTCAGGAAGGTGCCACGGTGAAGCGCACCAAGAAAATTGCCTCTATCAAGGTGGGCGAGGGCATCGTGGGCCGCGTGGTAAACACGCTGGGTAACCCCATCGACGGCCGCGGTCCCATCACCGGCGAGCTGTATGAGATGCCCCTGGAGCGCAAGGCTCCCGGTGTAATCTACCGTCAGCCCGTAACTGAGCCGATGCAGACCGGCATCAAGTCGATTGACGCGATGATTCCGATTGGCCGTGGTCAGCGCGAGCTGATTATCGGTGACCGTCAGACCGGCAAGTCGGCTGTGGCCATCGATACCATCCTGAACCAGCGCGAGTTCTTCGAGCGCGGCGAGCCCGTGTTCTGCATCTATGTCGCTATCGGCCAGAAGGCCTCGACGGTGGCCCAGGTGGTGCAGTCGCTGACCAAAGGCGGTGCCATGGACTACACGGTGGTGGTAGCGGCTTCGGCGGCTGACCCCGCGCCGCTGCAGTTCTACGCGCCTTTCACCGGTGCTGCCATCGGCGAGTATTTCCGCGACACGGGTCGTCCCGCGCTCGTGGTGTATGATGACTTGAGCAAGCAGGCCGTGGCTTACCGTGAGGTGTCGCTGCTGCTCCGTCGTCCTCCCGGACGTGAGGCTTACCCCGGCGACGTATTCTATCTGCACAGCCGCTTGCTGGAGCGGGCCGCTAAAATCAACGCTTCGGACGAAATCGCCCGGAACATGAACGACCTGCCTGATAGCATCAAGCATTTGGTGAAAGGCGGCGGCTCGCTCACGGCTTTGCCCCTGATTGAGACGCAGGCCGGTGACGTATCGGCGTATATCCCGACCAACGTGATTTCGATTACGGACGGCCAGATTTTCCTTGAGACCAACCTGTTCAACTCGGGGGTGCGGCCGGCTATCAACGTGGGTATCTCGGTATCGCGCGTGGGGGGTAACGCCCAGATTAAGTCGATGAAGAAAGTGGCTGGTACGCTGAAACTCGACCAGGCCCAGTTTCGCGAGCTGGAAGCTTTCGCCAAGTTCGGCTCCGACCTCGATGCCTCGACCAAGCTCACCATCGAGCGTGGCCGTCGCAACCTGGAGATTTTGAAGCAGCCCCAGTTTTCGCCCGTGAAGGTGGAAGACCAGGTGGCCATCATTTACGCCGCCACCAACGGCCTGCTCGACACCGTACCCGTGAACCGCGTGCGGGAGTTCGAGAAGGAGTTTGGCCAGGTGATGAACTCGCGCTACCCCGACGTGCTGAAGGCCCTGAAAGCCGGCAAGCTGGAGGACGCCGGCACCAAGGCCATCCGTGAGGTAGCCAAGGACGTTTCGGCGAACTACGCGGTGAAGTAAGAACCAAGTTAATAAGAGGAACGTCATGCTGAGCTTGCCGAAGCATCTCTCCCGCTTCGTTGAATCAGCAATGATTACTACTGCGGTAGAGATGCTTCGGCAAGCTCAGCATGACGTTCGATTATCCTCAATATGGCAAGCTTAAAAGAAGTCCGCAACCGCATTCAGTCGGTGAGCAGCACGCAGCAGATTACCAAAGCCATGAAAATGGTGGCGGCGGCTAAGCTGCGCCGCGCTCAGGACAACATTATCCGGATGCGGCCCTATGCGCAGCGGCTGAATACCATTCTGGCGAACCTGACGCGTAATGCCGACGACGACATCGTGAGCGACTTCGGCGTGGCGCGGGAGGTGCATAAAGTGCTGGTTATTGCCGTTACTTCGGACCGGGGCCTGGCCGGCGCGTTCAATTCGAACGTGTTCAAGGGCGTGAACGCGCTGATTGCCGGACGTTATGCCAACCTGCCGGCCACCAGCATTTCGGTGATGGCCATTGGCAAGAAGGCGCACGACTACTACACCCGCAAGGGCAACATCGTGGGCAACTACACGCACGTTTTCGCCAAGCTGTCGTTCGAGACGGTGCGCGAGGCGGCGGAAGTGGCCATGGACGGCTTCCGGGCCGGCACCTACGATGAGGTGGTGATGGTGTTCAACGAATTCCGCAACGTGGCTACGCAGATTATCCGCACCGAGCAGCTGCTGCCGCTGGTGCAAATTGAGGCTCCCGCCGGGGCTGCCCTCACGGCTAATGTGGATTACCTGTTCGAGCCTTCGAAAGAAGACATCGTGCAGACGCTGATTCCGCAGTCCATCAAAATCCAGCTCTACAAAGCGGTGCTGGAAAGCAACGCTTCGGAGCATGGTGCCCGCATGACGGCCATGGACAAAGCTACCGACAATGCCGGTGAGCTGCTGAAGGAGCTGAAGCTGACCTACAACCGCACGCGTCAGGCGGCCATCACGACCGAGATTCTCGAAATCGTGGGCGGGGCCGAGGCGTTGGCGGCGGGGTAATTCTTCGCAGTGAATGCAATTTGAAAGGCCCGCTTCCGTTGGAAGGGGGCCTTTTTTATGCTGCATCTCGGCTTTCTCCCGGTTTACAATGAAAAGCTTGGTCGTTATCTCCCGAATAGGTTGGCTACTAGGCATGGCTATTTCCGTTGTCCTGACCGGACCAGCTGCCCACGCGCAAGAACCGCCCCCGTTGGCTGAGGTGAGTGTTTACCCCAATCCGGCCCACATTCGCGCTACGGTGCAGGTACCAGCGGTGGCGGGTGCCACGCGGGCCACCATCACTCTCACTGATGCGCAGGGCACGGTCGTATTTGAGCAGCCGGTGAGCCTGACCGAGGCTGGCGGCACGGCCGAGGTGCCGCTGCTGGGCCGCACCCCCGGCCTGTATCGGGTACAGGTGCAGGCTGGCGACCAGCGAGTGGCCCGCCCGCTGAAGGTGGAGTAGCTAACGGCGCACTCGGCCGGCGGACTTCGGCGCTTCAGGCTGTTGCTCCAGTAGCTCCAGCAAATGGGCAGGCATGAGGTCAGTGAAATCCTTGATAACCGTGAGCGGGGCTTGGAAGTCGGGTGCTGAAAGACTAGTAGCCACGCCTACGCAGCGCATACCAGCCCGGTAGGCGGCCTGCTCGCCCAGTACGGCGTCCTCGAAAACGATGCAGTTTTCGGGCTTCACACCCAGCTTAGCGGCGGTGGCGAGGTAGGTGTCGGGGTGGGGTTTGCCCTTATCCACGTCGTCTTTACCCACGATAACATCGAAAAACGGGCGCAGCCTGAGGTGGTCCACGATGTAGCTGATGGTTTCCGTACCCGAGCCGGTGCCCAAGCCGATGGGGTGGCCCGCAGCGCGGGCCGCCCGCAGAAAGGCCGTGAGGCCGGGCAATTCGCGCCGCTTGCTCCAGTAGAGGGTGCGGTAGAGAAACTCGCGCTGTGCGGCATATTCCTCCAGCTGCTTTTTGGGCACGGGGTGGCGGAATACGGTCTTGAGGATGTCCGGGGCGGGCATGCCGTTCAGGCGCTTGAGGAGCTGGCGGGCGTTGGTGGTCAGGCCGAGGTCGCGGAACAGCAGCTGGAAGGCGCGGGCCTGGTAGGCCGTGTTGTCGACGAGCACGCCGTCCATGTCGAAGATGAGGGCAGGTTTCACGTAATGAGAACGTAATGCGAGTAGAGAAGGGAAAGTGCGCGGCTGGCGCACGGCGCGGGGTATCTTTGTGGCTGCGTAGTCTTACCCATTTTCCGTTGAAAAAGATACTTGCTTTCGTGCTGGCGGCGGCGGTAGCCGCCCCGGCCGCTGCCCAAACCCCCAAGCGCACCCTCCCATCAAAAGCCGGCAGCGCGGCTAAAACGGCTCCTTCAGGTGCCCTGGCGCGCCCCAGGCTGGTGGTGGGCATCGTGGTCGACCAAATGCGCTACGACTACATCTACCGCTACTGGAGCAAGTTTGGCAACGGCGGTTTCCGGCGCTTGCTAGGGGAGGGCTTCAGTTTCGAGAGCTGCCATTATAACTACGTGCCCACCTACACCGGGCCGGGCCACGCCAGCATCTACACCGGGGCCACGCCGTCGGTGAACGGCATCGTGGGCAACAACTGGTACGAGCGCGAAACCGGCCACAACACCTACGTGACCGAGGACAAGACCGTGCAGGGCGTGGGCAGCAGCGGCGCGGCCGGCCAGCAGAGCCCCCGCCACATGCTCACCACCACCATCACCGACGAGCTGCGGCTGGCCACCAATTTCCAGAGCAAAGTCATTGGCGTGTGCATCAAGGACCGGGGCAGCATCCTGCCCGCCGGCCACGCCGCCACCGCCGCCTATTGGTACGACGGCGGCAACGGCTCCTTTATCACCAGCACCTTTTACCAGAAAACCCTGCCCGACTGGGTGGTGAAGTTCAACCAGCGCGGGCTGCCTGCCAAGTACCTTTCGCGCCCCTGGAACACGTTGCGGCCCATTGCTGAGTACACCGAAAGCTCGCCCGATAACGTGGTGTGGGAAGCGGCATTTAAGGGCGAAGCCGCGCCCGTGTTCCCGCACAACCTGCCCGCTATCAGCGGCGTGCCGGCCGCCGTGGCCCTCAAAGACAACCTGCCCGGCCCCGCCAGCCAGACGGCCGCCGACGGCCAGAAGGCCTCAGCCACGCCCAAGGCCGGCGCCACGCCCGCCAACGCCGCCACCCCCAACCTGGGCCTGCTGTCCAGCACGCCCTTCGGCAACAACATCACCACCGACCTGGCCCTGGAAGCCATCCGCGCCGAGCAGCTGGGCCAGCGCGGCATCACTGATTTTCTGGCCCTGAGCTACAGCAGCACCGACTACGTGGGCCACCAGTTCGGGCCCAACTCCATTGAGGTGGAGGACACCTACCTGCGCCTCGACCAGGATTTGGCCCGCCTGTTTCAGTACCTCGACCAGACCGTGGGCAAGGGCCAGGCGCTGGTGTTTCTCACGGCCGACCACGGCGCGGCGCACTCGCCCGAGTTTCTGCGCGCCCACAGCCTGCCGGCCGGCGCCGTGGGGGCCAGCGTGATGCGCGACACCTTGCAAAACCGCCTCGTGCGCCGCCACGGGGCCGGCAACTGGGTGCTGAGCTACGAAAACCAGCAGGTGTACCTCAACCGCACGCTGGCCAACGACAAGAAAATCAAGCTCGCCGACCTGGCCGAGGAAGTGGTGCAGGTGATGGTGCAGCTGCCTGGCGTGAGCCGCGCCCTCACCGCCGAAGACATCCAGAAATCGCACTGGGAGAGCGGTACGCTCATGTACCTCGAAAACGGCTACTACCCCAAGCGCTGCGGCGACGTGCTGGTGGTGCTGGAGCCCGGCTGGTACGAGGCCTACAGCTTCCCGGCCAAGGGCACGACCCACGGCGAATCGTGGGCCTACGACACGCACGTGCCGCTACTTTTCTGGGGCTGGCACGTAAAGCACGGCGAGTCGGTAGCGCCCGTGCAGGTCGTCGACATTGCGGCCACCCTGGCGCGCTTCCTGCACCTGCAGGAACCCAGCGGCTGCACCGGTGTTCCACTGGTAGAAGTGCTAAAGTAAAACCCAATCCAACATTCGCGCAAGGTTTCGCGAGGTTGGAGGAAGTTTCGCAAAGTTTCCCCCCAGGATATTCCCTTGCGAAACTTCTTTCAACCTTGCGAAACCTTGCGCGCAAGCCTCATCACCCTATTACCTCATCACCCAGAAATGACCCATTTTAACCCCTGGCACGACGTGTCGCGCGGCGACAATAACCCCGAAGTCGTCCAGTCCATCATCGAAATCCCCAAAGGCAGCAAAGGCAAATACGAGCTTGATAAGGAAAGCGGGCTGCTGAAGCTCGACCGCGTGCTGTTCTCGGCCGTGCACTACCCGGCCGCCTACGGTTTCATCCCCCAAACGTATTGCGACGACAAAGACCCGCTCGATATTCTGGTGCTCTGCTCGGTCGATATCGTGCCCATGTGCCTCGTCGAGGCCAAAGTCATCGGCGTGATGCAGATGGTGGACCAGGACGAGGAGGACGATAAAATCATCGCCGTAGCCGCCCACGACATCTCCGTGAACCACTACAACGACATCGCCGACCTGCCCCCGCACACGTTGCTGGAAATGCGGCGCTTCTTCGAAGACTACAAGGCCCTGGAGCACGACAAGCACGTCACCGTGGAGCGCTTCATGGGCAAGGAAGATGCTTACCGCATCATCAACGCCAGCATCAAGCTCTACGAAGACACCTTCGGTAACCGTAAGGCGTAGCGGTCATTCGTTTTCAGCCATGGGGGCGAAGCAAGGCTGGAAGGCCCGGCTTCGCCCTTTTTGCGTTTGAAAAGATGTGATGCCGACCGCCGACCGCAGGCTTACCCGGCTTTACCTTCGCCCGTGGTTTCACCGTCGCCTTCCGCTGAACCGGCCATCGGACCGGGCTTGTTCCGCCGCGTCCTCGATGCCGTGCTGTACAGCAGCAGCTGGCTGGCCGCCGCCGCCGCCGCCCAAACGGCCGCCACGTTCCGCAACTGGTCGCCGGCCGGCGGGGTGAACTTCCGGGTGGTGGCACTGGTGTTTGCCGCCACGCTGCTCGTGTACAACCTCGATGCGGTACTGCCCTTCAAGCACCGGCAGCCGGCCGGCACCTCCCGGCGCAAGGCCTGGCAGCAGCAGCACCGCCGGGCCCTGGCGCTGCTGGCCGGAACTGCGGCGCTGGTAGCGGGCTACCTGTTTCTGGCAGACGGCTGGTGGCGCTACCTGCCCGGTCTGCTGCCGCTGGCGGCCCTGGCGCTGCTCTACTCGTGGCCGCTGGCGCGCTGGCGCGGGCAGCGCCGCGCCCTGCGCGAAGTGCCGCTGCTGAAAATATTCCTGATTGCCGGGGTGTGGTCGGCCATCACCGTGGGCGTGCCCACGCTGGCCCTGCACCGGCCGCTGGGGCAGGCCGCCGGCTTGCTGGCGCAGCGGTTCTGCCTGGTGCTGGCCCTGGCCATCGTGTTCGATATTCGGGACCTGAGCCGCGACCGGGCAGCGGGCACCCGCACCTTTCCCGTGGTGCTGGGCCCGGCCGGGGCCAAAGCGTTGGCCCTGGCGTTTCTGGCCGGAGCCATGGCCCTGGGATTCGAGCGGGGCGTGCCGCCGCTGGGGCTGCTGCTTACCGGCCTGTCGGCGGCCTCGGTTATCAGCTGGGCCGATGAGCGCCGGAGCGACTACTTCTTCGCCCTGCTGGCCGATGGGGTGCTGCTGGTGCCGGCCGTGCTGCACTTGTGGGGTTGAGCTGCAACCAGCGTGTACCCCGAAATTTCATTTTGGCCCGTGAGAACGGTTTGTTCTCACGGGCCAAAATGGAATTTCGGGGTACACGTTCTGTTCATGCTCCCTCAAAGCCGGGCCAATATGCCGCACGATATCCCCCGCCACCAGCCCGGCCTGCCCGGTTGCGGCGGCGGCCAAATCGCCGGCCAGCCCGTGGGCATACACGCCCAGGCGCACCGCCTCGAAAGCCGGTAGCTGAGCATGCGCTCGCAGGGCTAAGAGCATACCCGTGAGCACGTCGCCGCTGCCGCCGGTGGCCATGCCGGGGTTGCCGGTGCTGTTGAAGTGCAGGTCGCCGGTGGGGGTGGCCAGGCAGGTGTAGGCACCCTTCAATACCACGAGGCAGCGGTGGGTTTGGGCGAAATCGCGCAGCAGCTCCAGGCGGTGGTAGTCGTCGCGGGCCGGCTCGGTGAGGCGCTCAAACTCCCTGGGGTGAGGGGTAAGGACCGTGTTTTCGGGCAGCAGCGCCAGCAGCTCACGGTGCTGGCCCAGCAGGTTCAGCGCGTCGGCATCGATGATGAGTGGTAATGGTTCCGGGCGGGTTTGGGACGCGACAGCTTCCCTGAGCAGCTGTTGCAGCACGGCCAGGCTGGCGGCATGCTGGCCCAGGCCCGGCCCAATGCCCACGGCCTGATACGGTTGCAGGTCGGGCAGCTCGCTGAGGTAGTCGGCTTGCGGGTCGGGCCGGCACATGGCTTCGGGCTGGCTGATTTGAAAAATGTCATAGCCCAGACTCGGAATCTGGGCGGTGAGCAGGCCCACGCCCCCGCGCAGGCAGGCCCCGGCCGCCAGCACGGCCGCGCCCATTTTGCCCCGGCTGCCGGCCAGCAGCAGCGCGTGGCCAAAAGTGCCCTTGTGGCTGAATTTGGGCCGCGCCGGCAGGGCCCGGGCCACGGCCCGGGCATCAGTATAGTGCCAATAGGTAGCCGCCCCCGCGATAAACCGGGTGCTTAGCCCAATGTCCTCGATGTGCCATTCGCCCACGAAATCAGCATTCTGCGGCAGCAGGAAAGCCAGTTTGGGCAGGCCAAAGCTCACCGTGTGCCGGGCCCGCACCACGGCGCTGTCCGCCGGCTGGGGCGCATCGGCAAACAGCCCGCTGGGGATGTCCACGGCAATGACCCGGCCCCCGGCCCGCGCCAGGTGGGCGACCAGCGCGGCGGGCAGGCCGGCCAGCGGCCGGGACAAGCCGGTGCCAAACAGGGCGTCAAGCACCACCGTGGCGGGCGGAATCTCCGGCAGCTGCCCTTCGGTGATTTCGGCTACGGGTACGGCGGCGGGCAGGTGGCGGCGCGCGTGCAGCCAGTCGGCCGAATACTTGCCGGCCGGGAGCAGGGCCACGCGCACGGCGTAGTTGCCCTGGTGCAGCAGGAGGGCAATGGCGAGGCCGTCGCCGCCATTGTTGCCGGGGCCGCACAGCACCAGAATTTCACCGGCTTCTTCCGGGCCCAGCCGGCCACAAAACCAGTGGGCGAAAGCGGTGGCCGCGCGCTCCATCAGGGCGGCGGGCGGCAGGTGCTGCTCGTCGATGGTGGCCTGGTCGAGCTCGCGGGTTTGGGCGGCGGAGAGGATTATCATAGCAGGGAAGAAAAAGGTCTCGGAAAGCTACTTTTGAAGATGCAACAAACCGCCCGCGTCTTCATCGTGCCCGGCCTCGGCAGCTCCGGCCCCGACCATTGGCAAACGTATTTCGAGCGCACGCGGCCGGACTTTACCCGCATCAACCAACGCGAGTGGGACGCCCCCGACCGCGCCAGCTGGGTGGCCACCCTGGAGCAGGCCTTGGCCGGCGAGGACCTGAGCCGGGTGGTGCTGGTGGCCCACAGCCTGGGCTGCGTCACGGTGGCGCACTGGGCCGGACAGTTTGGCCACCGCATCAAAGGGGCGCTGCTGGTGGCCCCAAGCGACGTAGAAACCGCGCATTACGCCGCCTTCCCCACCACCGGTTTCGGCCCCATGCCGTTGGCGCGGCTGCCCTTCCCCAGCACAGTCGTGTTCAGCCAGAATGATGAGTGGGTAACCCCGGCGCGGGCCCGGCAGTTTGCCGGGGCCTGGGGCAGCGAGCTGGTGGACATCGGCGCGGCCGGCCACATCAACACCGCCAGCGGCCACGGGGCCTGGCCGGCCGGGCTGGCGCTGCTGGACGAGTGGCGGTAGGCGGCGCGGGCTGCCGGAATACGCAAAAAGGGGCTGGCCACGCGGCCAGCCCCTTTTTATCGTGGGCTCGTTGGAGCTTACTCCACCACCAGGCGCAAAGCTTTATTACCGGCCCACACTACGTACACGCCCGCCGGCAGCCCGGCCGGCAGCACCAGCGCCGCCGTGCCGCCCGCATCGGCCGGGGCCGAGGTCACGAGGCGACCCAGCGCGTCGAACACCGTGACCACCGCGCCGGGCTGCGCCCCCGTGAGCGTGGCCCCGGTGCGGGCCGGGTTAGGAAACAGGGCCAGGCCCGCCACCCTATTCACCGTCACTGCCCGCACGGGCGAGTAGGCAAAGGTGCCGTCCACGTCCACCTGCTTGAGGCGATAGTAGAGCAGGGCCGCGCCGGGCAGCTTGCTATCCACGAAGCCGTAGCGGCGGGCGCTGCTGCTGCTGCCAGCGGCGGCCACTATGCCCAGGGCAGTGAACTTCTGGCCGTCGGCGCTGCTGCCGCTGGCGGCCCCGGTCGGCACCACGGCCGTGAGGGAAGTGGGCGAGTTCACCGTCACGCTGCCGTCCTCGTCGCGCCGCTGCTTTTGCAACTGCCGCAACGCCCGCCGCTCACTATCGGTCAAGTGTACCTGCATGGGAACAAGTTTAGTACATTTCAACGACTATTTTCGCAACTCACTTCGCGACGAGTATAGCCATTGACCAACGCGTTTCGGCCCACGAATGGTGTTTGGTCGGCCAGCCGCACAGAATCATATACTGACCAGAATAGGTTTGCCACCGTCGTAAACTTACCAGGCGGCCATTGCGTTTTAACCTGGAAACAAGCAACCGCCAACTACCCAACCATGCAAACCTGGAACGACGTTATCCGCCTCGCCAACCACCCCACGCCCTCGCCCCGCCGCGTGGAGAAAACGCCCGAAGAGTGGCGCGCCCAGCTCACGGCCGAGCAATACCACGTCACGCGTGAGCACGGCACCGAGCGGGCCTTCACCGGCGAGTACTGCGAGGCCCACGAAGCCGGCCTCTACGCCTGCGTGTGCTGCGGCACCCCGCTCTACGACTCGCGCACGAAGTTCGAATCTGGCACCGGCTGGCCCTCTTTCACCCAGCCCGTGGAGGAAAGCGCCATTCGCTACAAGAAGGACACCAGCTACGGCATGACCCGCATCGAAGTGCTCTGCAACGTGTGCGACGCCCACCAGGGCCACGCCTTCCCCGACGGCCCGGCCCCCACCGGCCTGCGCCTGTGCATCAACTCGGCCAGCGTGCAGCTGGTGCAGCAGGAGCAGCCCGCCAACGGCTGATGAGTGGATAAACCCAGGCTTCGCGAAAGTCCATGTACAGCGTTTAACTCTCCCCTTTTACAGCGATTGTCAGGTTAGTGTACACTTTTGCAGAAAGTTAAAAGTTGAGAGTTAAAAGTTAAAAATCAGATACAATGAGTTTTAACTTTTAACTCTCAACTTTTAACTCAGTACACAAAAAGCGAAACTGCTCTAACGCTGTACATGGACTTGAAAACCGCTGCAACTATCCTTTGGCAGGGTAAGCCTTTGCCGAGATGCTGTGGGGAGGCTTTTTCGGGTATTCTTTGGCTTCGACAGGGCGCCATAAAGCCGCGACCGGGCTGCTGAGCGCCCCCCGGTAGCCGCTCCAACGTGGCACCAAAGACGTCCGCCCGGCCACCGTGGCCCCGGCCGGCTCAAGCACTCCGCGACCGGAAAGATTACGCCGGGGCGAGGCTGCCAAAAACCAGCTCGTGGTTCAGGGCCGTGGCGGCCCGGGTGCCACTGGCCGCCGCCAGAATATCCTGCCGGAATGGCCCGCTCATGCTGCCCACGGCGTACGTGCCGGGCACGGTGGTGAGGCCCGTGTCGCTCACCCGCACGTACACGCCGTCGGGGGTGAAGGCGCAGCCCAGCTGGGCGGCCAGGTTGGCGCGCTGCCGGGGCACGGGCCGGAGAAACAAGGCATCGAGGGGCAAGCGGCTGCCATCCGCGAAGGTTAGCGCAATCAGGCACCGGGCGGTGCTGTTGAGCGCCGCCACGGGCTTTTCATTCACGGCGATACCTAATTGCGCCAAATGGGCGCGTTGGGTGGGCGTGAGGCGGGCGGGGCCGTCGGTGGCCAGCGTCAGCTGCGGGGCCCATTGGTGCACCAGCACGGCTTGCTCGTAGCCGGCTTCGGCGCGGCCGTACACCACCACCCGGCTGTGGCGGTTTTCCCAGCCGTGGCAGTAGGGGCACTGGTACACGCCATGCCCCCACTTGCTCGCTACTCCCGGCACGGCGGGCAGCTCGTCCACGATTCCGGTGGCCAGTATCACGGCCGCGGCAACTACTTCGGTGCCGCTGAATAGGGTAAGTACGGTGCCCGTTTCGGTCCGCTGCACCCCTTGCACTTCAGCTACGCAGATTTCCACGTCGTAGGGTTGAAGCTGTTCGCGCACGCTGCGCAACGCCTCCTGCGCGCTGGCCCCACTACGGGGCAACAAGCGGTGAGCGTGAGCTAAGAGTGCCTCGCGGGGTGGTTCGCCGTCGAGCACTAGTACGCGGCGGCGGGCGCGCCCCAGCACCAGGGCCGCGCTCAGCCCCGCGTGGCTGGCCCCCACTACAACAACATCGTAACGGGACAGGGCAGGTAGTGAGAATTTACGTATCATGAACGTGGAAAGGGAAAAGTAGGTAGTCAGTGTTAAGTAGTCAGGAGCAAGGCATCAAAGCGCTGTCAGTCAGGTAATGACAATAAATGCCGCTCCTCATATCCAACTACTTTAGGTACTTGTGCAGAAGTAAGGGTATTCAAATCGAAACTGCCGGTCCGACCGCCCCAGGCGGTCTGACCGGTTGAAAATCAACCGGCCCGGCGGGCCATATTCCGGGGCCAGACCGGGGCCGCGCTGCTTGCAGGCAGGCGCGGCCCCGGCGGGCCAGGGCGGGCAGCCCCGGCCAAAACAAGCCCGCTACTCACCAGCAGGCCCGTTCCGGCCGGGTTGGCCCCGGAAATTGCCAGTCGCTTACTGCACCGTCACGGGGAAGGTCACTTCGATGTCGGTATCGCCGGGGGCGAAGGTGCCGTTCTTGGTGCCGGGCTGGTGGCGGAGCGTGATTTTGAGGTTGCCCGTGCCCGCCGCGGTGGTCACGACGCGGGTGGCCAGGCCCACTTCCAGGTTCTTCGAGTCCTTATCGGTGCGCGTGATGCCCAGCAGGCTGGCCGGCGTGGTGTCAAAGAAAAACAGGTGGTCGTCCAGCTCTTTTCGAATTTCGTCCGAGGTCACTACCACCGGGTTCTTAGTTTCGTCGAGCAGGGTGAGGGCCCCGGTGTAGGTCGTGTTCGGCTTCAGGTTGAGCGTGCCGATGGTGGGGGCATTGCCGCCGGTGCCATCGGTATCGCGCCAGGTAACGGTGGCGGTGGGGGCGGTGCTGCCGGCCGCCGGGGTGAGCAGGTAGGTCACGGTCGTGATTTGCTCATTGTCGTCGGCGGGTTCGGGGTCTTTCTTGTCTTTGCACGATGAGAAGATGAGCGGGGTGGCCAGCAGCAGGGCCGCCAGGCGGAAACGGGATTGGAAAATGGTCATGATGAAAAAAATGTGAGAATGTGAAAAATGTGAAAAATGCAATGAGAATAATGTTGAAAACCAGCGAATTGAATTCGCAAAAGGTCACTTTTTAGTCCCGCCAAAGGCCAGCGGCATCCGCAGGCGTAGCGTCACGTTCTGGCCCAGCTCATCCAGGAAATAGCGGTAGCGGTTCAGGTAGTCGCGGTAGCGCGTGTCGAGCAGGTTGGTGCCGGTGAGGCTGATTTCGAGCGGCGTGCGCGGGCCCAGGCGCAGCGTGCCGCCTACTTCGGCCCCCAGCAGGTAGTAGCCGGGCGGCGGGCTCTGGTAGTCGCGCTGCTCATTGTCGCGCGGCACGCGGGTCTGGCGGCGCACGCCCTGCGCCCCGAGCTGGGCATAAAACCCCGTGAGGCGGCGCGGCGTGGCGCGGGGGGCGGCGGCCGGCGCTTCGTAGCGCAGCCAGGTTTCGAGGCGGTCGGCGGGGGCCAGGATGAGGTAGTCGTTCAGCCGCAGGTCGCGCTCAACCACCGTGGCCGCCTTCAGGCCCAGGCTGAGCGGGCGGGCCACCCGGTAGGCCACCAGCAGGTCGAGGCCCCGGAAGCGGGCATCGGTTTGCTGGTAGCGGTACGAGGGGAACAGCCCCCGAATGTCGAGCACGGGCGGAATAAGCGTCTGAAAAATGTAGTTGTCGATGCCGGTCTGGTACACGGTCAGCTCGCCGTTGAGGCGGGGGTGGTCGTGCCAGCTCAGGCTCAGGGCCACCGAGCGGGCCGTTTCCGGCCCCAGCGCGGGCGTGCCCGCCGGGCGCGTGATGTCGTAGCCCTCTTCGTAAATACCGTTGTGCACGCCCTGGCTGGCCCGCTCGTTGGCGGCCGGCGCGCGCCGGAGCAGGCTGGCATCGGCCCGCAGGGTTACGTGCGGCCCCAGCTCGCGCACCAGCCCCAGCGAGGCGGCCGGCGTAGTGAAGGCAAAGCTTTCGCGCACCACCTCAAACGCGCCGCTCACGCGGGTGGGCCGGCGGGTGTCGAGGGCGCGGCGGTCGAGGCGCAGGCCCGCTTCAAGCAGCCAGGGGCCGGGGTGCCAGCGCCCGATGGCGTAGGCCCCGCCCGTGCGGTTGGTGTAGTACGGGATGAAAAAGCGGCTGCCCGGCCGGTAGGTATTGTCCTGCAACGTGCCGCTCAAGCCCAGCTCGCCGCCAAAGTTGCCGTGCGGGCGGGGCACCCAGCGCAGGTCGGCGGTGGTGGTCTGGTTGCGGTAGTCGAGCTCGGGCAGGTTCCGGGCGGCCAGGTTCTGGTTGCGGGGGCGGTACTTGTCGTACTCGGCCCGCCGGTCGGCCTGCTGGGCCAGAGTCAGGGTCACTTGCCCGCCCCAGCCCGGCAGATTATAGAAGCCGCTGAGCTTGAAGAGCGTGTGCTGAATCTGCTGGTAGGGCCGGTCGAGGCGGTAGCTGAACGCGGCCGGCAGCGGGGCCGGCGACGAGTCGCGGGCCACCCGGTTCCAGTTTTCCGGCACCGGGTACAGCCCCAGCTGGGCGTTGTACTGGCTCAGAAATGCCTCCACGCCCCAGCGCGCCCGCTGCCAGCCCACGGCCCCCGAGTAGTTGTACTCGGCCAGGGCCGAGGTGCTGATTCGGTAGTCGGGCGTGCGGCTGAGGCCGGCGCGGCGCACGGTGCCCTGCGCCCGCCAGGCCAGGCCGGGCAGCTTGCCGGGCGCCCCCTGCACCGTGGCCGATACCGCCCCCAGGCCGTTGTTGCTGGCCCCCACCAGGTGCAGGTCGGCGGTGGTGCCGGCCGAGTCGGGCAGGGCCGCCGGCTGGGCCAGCACCACCCCGCCGATAGCATCGGCCCCATAGCGCACGCCGGCCGCGCCCTTCACCACCGTCAGCCGCGAGGCCACGAAGGGGTCGATTTCCGGGCCGTGGTCCTGGCCCCACTGCTGGCCTTCCTGCCGCACGCCGTTGTTGAGCAATGCCACGCGGTTGGAATGCAGGCCGTGAATCATGGGCTTGAACACGTTCGGCCCGGTTTGGATGGCCGATACGCCGCTCACTTTCAGTAGGGCTTCGCCCAGGCTCTGGCCCCGGGTGGCGGCCAGCTCGCGCCCGGCCAGGGCCGCCGTGGCCTGGGTGGGCGTGGCCCCGCCGGCCGTGCCGCGCACCACGGCCCCGGCCAGCCGCACGGCATCGGCATGGAGCTGGAAGTTGCGGACGACGGCCGTGGCTACGCGCACCTCCAGGGTTTCGGGGCGGTAGCCCACGAAGCTTACTTCGAGGTGGTAGGTGCCGGGGCAGACGTGAAAGTGGTAGTTGCCGTCGGCCCCGGTGGCGCTCACCTCGCCGGTTTCGAGCAGGCGCACGGTGGCCCCCGGCAGCAGCGTACCGGCTTCGTGGTCGGCCACGCGGCCGGCCAGCGCCAGGGTGCAGGCCTCGGGGGCCGGGGCGGTTTGCGCCCGGCCCGGCTGGGCCAACAGGCTCAGCAGCACCACGCCCAGCCACGCCGCGACGCGGCCCGGCAGGCAGGAGAAAATTCCCATCAAAAAACAAAGGAGGCCGTGCCCAAGCAGCGGCGTAAGCGCAAGCCGGCCCCCGGACCGCGGCGCAGTCGGGGCAAGGCGTAGCTTAAATCAACAAAAGCCGGGTGCCGCTTAGGCCAGCGGCGGCCCGCGCAGCTGGGCGGGGCAGCGCGCAATCCAGGGCGCGGTAGCCACGGTGGGCACGGGCGCGGTGGCAAAGCACGGCTGAGTGGCCGGGGCCGGCACCACCACCGGCGCGCCCGGCAAAAAGGGCACGTTGTAGAGGTTGTCGATGGGGCAGTGCTTGTGCTGCATGCTCACCAGGGCTTTGCCCTTGTGGCGGAAGGCGGGGGCCTGGGCCGGTTCCTCGGTGGTGTGCTCGTGGCGGTGCAGGGCCAGTATCCACGCCTCGGGCAGCAGCGTCCGCGTGAGGCAGAGCAGCAGAAGCAAGGCGAAGTACGGGCGGAGGACGAGGCGCAACGGCGTAGTAGTAAGCGGGTTCCCTTCACGCGGGACCATCCCCCCGAGGGTTCGGTGGGCAGCCAAAGGTACAACGAAAAGCCAACGAGGGATTTTTGCCAATGCAGCCTGTTTGCGTTGGGGCTTGCCTCCCGCTGCCTTTGCCCGGCATTCGAACCCCTTTGCTGCTGCTATGGCAATGTCTTCTCCCGCGCCGCGCCAACGGCTGGTTGCCGGGCGCAGCCATTTCCCGGGCGGCGGCTTACCGTGCCGCCCTGCGTCAATCCCGTAGCTTTAAGCCCCGGTTGAAGACACCTTCGGCCGGGCCTTTGCGTTTACTGCTTATTCCATCCCAATCCCACCCGCGCCATGTCTTTGCTCTTCAACGATTTTGCCTCCTGGGGCGCGCACTGCGCCAGCACCGGCGAGCCCCTCTACCAGCCCGTGCTCGATTACGAAATCGAACAAAAAGGCCGCACCGAGGACGAAATCTGGACGGGCCTGCAACGGGCCTACGACGTGATGCGCGATGCCGTGAAGGAGAGTATGACCGGCGACATGACCTCCCGCTCGGGCATGATAAACAACGGGGCCAAGAAAATCGCCGCCTCGCCCGTCACCGTGCTTTCGCCCGAGTTCAAGCAGCTCATCACCCGCGCCCTGGGGGCCAAGGAGGTGAACTCGTGCATGGGCCGGGTGGTGGCCGCGCCCACCGCCGGGGCCTCCGGCATCCTGCCCGGCGTGCTGGTCACCATTCAGGATTTGCACAAGCTCTCGGACCGCCAGATTCTGGAGGGCCTGCTCGTGGCGGCCGGCATTGCCCTCATTATTGAGCAGAATGCCTCCCTGGCCGGGGCCGTGGGCGGCTGCCAGGCCGAAACCGGCTCGGCCGCCGCCATGGGCAGCGGGGCCATCGTGTACTGTCTGGGCGGGCCGGTCGAGCAGGTGTTCGCGGCCGTGGCCGTCACCATCCAGTGCATGCTGGGGCTGGTATGCGACCCCGTGGCCGGCCTCGTGGAAGTGCCCTGCGTGGTGCGTAACGCCTCGGCGGCGGCCATTGCCTTCTCGTCAGCCCAGATTGCCATTGCTGGTATCGACCCGGTTATTCCCGTCGACCAGTGCGTGGCGGCCCTCGGCGAAGTGGGCCAGGCCATGGAAACCCGCTACAAGGAAACCGCCCTCGGCGGCCTGGCCAACACCACGCGCGGCCGCGAAATCGAGAAAATGGTGCTGGTGCAGGATGTCAATATTCTGCCTGACGAAGGGGAGTAAGGTCGCGTCGTTGCTTCGCCTTTCCTCACAATAATGATACAAAAAATCCCCGCCGGCAATGCCCGCGGGGATTTTTGATTCGGACCGTAACCGGGCGTTTACTGCCGCACCAGGCGGCGGGTTTCCGTGCCGTCGGTGTTGCTTAGTCGCAGCAGGTACACGCCTGTGGCCACCCCCGTCAGGTTGAGGGAGTGGATGGCGGTGCCGGCGGCGGCGGGCAGCAGCTCGGTGGCTACCACGCGGCCCAGGGCATCAAGCACCGTGAGCTGGGTGGGCAGGCGGAAGCCCGTCAGCTCCAGCGTTACCTCGCCGGTGGGCGTGGGGTTGGGGTACACGCGCAGGCTGGTGCCGGCAATGCTGTTGCGGGCGGCCGTTACCACCAGCGGCGTCGAGGGCAGCGAAGCGCAGCCGTTGGCGTTGGTCACCACCACGGTGTAGGAGCCCAGCTGAGCGGCCGAGCCGTTTATCACGTAGGTCTGGCCCGTGGCCCCGGCAATGGCTACTCCGTTCAGGAAGAACTGGTTGCCGGTGGTCGCGCTCGACGTGAGCGTGGTCGTGGTGCCGTTGTAGGCGGCCGTGAGCAGCGGCGCCGCCGGGCGGGGGTTCACCGTGAAGGTGGTGGTTGCCGTTGCCGTTGCGCAGCCCCCGCTGGCCGCCACGGTGTTCGTCACCGTGTAGGTGCCGGCCGTGGAAGTCGCCAGGTTGATGGCACCCGTCGTGGCGTTAATCACCAGGCCCGTAGTCGAGGAGAACGTGCCGGCCGAAGCGCCCGCGCCCAGCGTGGGCGTTGCGGTGCCGGTGCTGCCGGCACAGCCAGTCGCTGAGGCGTAGCTGAACGTGGCCACCGTAGCCGCTGTGATGGTCACCGAAGCCGTGGCCGAGCTGCCGCAGGCCCCGGCTACCGTGTACGTCACGGTGTAGGTGCCCAGCGTCGAAGTCGTCAGGTTGATGGCACCCGTGGTGGCGTTGATACTCAGACCCGCCGGAGCGGCCGTGAACGTGCCGCCTGTAGTACCCGTCACCGTGGGGCTGGGGTTGGAAGCGCTGGCGCAGAACGACGCGTTAGCGAAAGCGAACGTAGCCGTCGTAGCCGGCGTGATGGTTACCGTAGCGGTAGCCGATGTTGCCGCGCAGCCGCTGCCAGCAGCGATGGTGTTGGTCACCGTGTAGGTGCCGGCCGTCGACGTGCTCAGGGTGATAACGCCGGTAGCCGGGTTAATCGTCAGGCCGGTGGTCGAGGAGAACGTGCCGGCCGTAGCGCCGGTGCCCAGCGTGGGCGTTACGGTGCTGGTGCTGCCGGCGCAGTAGGTGGTAGTCGCCGGGTAGCTGAACGTAGCCACCGGAGCCGCCGTGATGGTGACCGAAGCCGTGGCCGTGGCCGCCGCGCAGCCGCTGGCGGCTGCGATGGCGTTGGTCACGGTGTAGGTGCCCGGGGTCGACGAAGCCAGGGTGATGGCCCCCGTGGTGGCGTCAATCGTCAGGCCCGTGGTCGAGGAGAAGGTACCCGCGCTGGCACCCGTGCCGAAGCTCGGAACCGGATTGGTGGTGCTGCTCACGCAGAAGGTCGGCGTGGTGCCGTAGCTGAAGGTAGCCACCGGCGCATTCGTAATCGTCACCGACTGCGTGCTGCTGGAGGAGCAGGCCCCGCCCACGCTGTAGGTTACGGTGTAGGTGCCGGGCGTGCTGCTGCCGAGGGTGATGGCACCCGTAGTAGCGTTAATGGTCAGGCCCGCGGTGGAGCTGAACGTACCACCGGCGGTACCGGTCACGGTAGCCGTGGGGTTGGAGCCGCTCACGCAGAACGTGCCGCTGCCGTAGCTGAAGGCTGCCGAAGTGGCCGGTGCGATGGTCACCGACGTAGTGGCCGTGGCCGCCGCGCAGGCTCCTGAAGCAGCCACGGTGTTGGTCACGGTGTAAGTGCCGGCCGTGGAAGTGCTCAGCGTGATAACGCCGGTAGCCGGGTCAATCGTGAGGCCCGCAGTGGAGGAGAACGTGCCCGCCGAAGCACCGGTGCCCAGCGTGGGCGCTACGGTGCTGGTGCTGCCGGCGCAGTAGGTGGTAGTCGCCGGGTAGCTAAAGGTGGCTATCGGCGCCGGGCTGATGCTCAGGGCCAGCGTGGCCGTGGTGGCCGCGCAGGGTCCGGCAACATCCGAAGTCAGTGTAATGGTCACTGAGCCAGCGGCTACGTCAGCCGCCGAGGGCGTGTAGGTGGCGTTCAGCGTAGTGGCATTGGGCGCGAACGTGCCGGTGCCGCTGCTGGTGTAGGTGCCCGTGGTCAGCGAGCCCGTTACCGTGCCCGCCAGCTGGTAAGCCGACGTGCCGCAGGTAGCCGCCGTGGCCGTGGGGAAGCTGGCCGTGGCCGGCTGCGTCACGTTCACCTGAATGGCCGTGCGGGTCGCGCTGGCGCATTCCGTGCTCACGGCGATGTTATAGAAGTAGTAGTATGTGCTGCTGGCTCCGCTGATATACCCCCCGGTGATGGTCACGGCACCGCTGGCCGAGGCATAGGGGTAGGTATTGCCGCTAAAGTCGCGGTAGAGCGTGGGCGGGGCGGGCGAAGCAGCCGTTACCAGGCGGTAGGAGCCCGCGGCCGGTACGGCCAGGTTCAGGGGCAGTACCGTTGGCAGCAGGGCCGTGGTGCTGCCGGCGGGCACAGCAAACGGGCCGGCCGTGGCCACCAGTGCGCCCGTGGCGTTATCGCGCAGCTCCACCGTTACCGAGCCGGCGGTAGCCGTGGCGTTGAATACCGTAGCCGTCTGGAGTAGCACCGGCGCTGCCGCGGTGAACACCAGGCCGGTGTTGCCGCCGCTAAAGCCGCCGTCGGTCTGGCTGGCCGTGGCTTTGCCCACGTTTTCGCTGCCGCCCGTGAAAGCTTCAGCGTAGTACGTGGTCGAGGCCGTGAGCGCGGGCGTGGTATAAGTACCTGCCGTAGCCAGGGCCGTGCCGCCGGTAGCCGCGCCAAAGAAGCGTACCGAAGTACCCGTCGACGACGAAGCCGTGAGCGTAGCCGTGCTGCCGGCGCAGATGGCCAGCGGCGTGTTGGTAGCCGTCACCAGCGGGTTATTCACCGTGATGGTGGCCACGTTGCTGGTTGCCGTAGTGGCGCAGCGCACCTGAGCGCGGAAGTACGTGGTCTGGGTGAGTACCGGCGTGGTGAAGGTGGCGGCATTGGCACCGGTCACGTCCGTGAACGTCACGTTGTCGGCCGACTGCTGCCACTGAATCGTGCCGTTGGCGGCTCCGTTCAGGGTCAGGGTCGAAGTACCGCTCACGCACAGGGTAGCCGTGGCGGGCGTCACCGTGCCCGCCACGGGGGCGGCTACGGTGCGGGTCACGGCTGGCAGCACGTCGTTGCCGGTTACCTGGTCGCCCTGCACGGTTGCCGTGATGGCGAACGAGTACGTGCCGATAGCCGTCATGTCCAGGGTCGGAGCCAGCGTAACCGCCTGCGTGGCGCTCGGGGCCAGCGTGCCGGTCGAGAGCGTCGTGGTCAGGGTCTGCGGGCCGCCGGGCGTGGTCACCACCGCCGTCACGGTGGCGGGGTTCACGGCGAAGTCCAGGGTTTGCGTGCCCAGGTTGCGCACGGTGATGCTCACCGTTTCGGCCGCCGAGTAGCAGCTCGTGGTGGCGGCGGGCGTAGCCAGGGCCACCGGGGCCAGGTCGATGGGCAGCGGGCTGCTCACGCTCAGGTTGTCGAGGTGGAAATCGTAGTCCGGGGTGTCGTCAACCGTGCCTTCCGAAGCGAAGAAGGCCAGGATGATTTGCTGGCCGGCGTAGGTGCTCAGGCTAATCGAGTAGTTGGTCAGGCTGCCGTTGCCGGGCTGGTTGCCCGCGTTGAACTGGGCAAAGGCCGGGATGCGGGCAAACGTCAGGCCGCAGTCGGTTGAGATGCGCACCTCCACGAAGTCATCGGTGCCGGTCATGCCGGCCGGGTCGGGGTTGGTGCTGGCAAAGTCCGTGATGGCGGCATCGAAGGTGAGTACCGTCGAGGCCGTGGCCAGGAACTTGGGCGACACAATCCACTCGTTTTTACCGGTCGAGAACAGGTTGATTTTGGCCGTAGTGTTGCCGGCCGGGAACGAGGTCGACGTCCAGGCCGAAGTCGAGCCGGTGGGGATAGTGGCCCCGGTGGCTTCGGCCCAGCCCGGGAATACCGTGCCCAGGTTGGCCCCCGTGAACCCGGTGAAGGTGACCAGCTGCGGCTGCGTGGCCACGCCGACCACCGTGCGGGTCACGGTCAGCAGGTCGTTGCCGGGGGTGCCGTCGCCGGGGGTCGAAGCCGTGATGGCGAACGAGTAAGTGCCGACCGCGCTCATGTTGAGCGTGCCGGGGAAGGTCACGCTCTGCACGGCGTTGGGGGCCAGCGTGCCCGTGTTGAGCGTGGCGGTAAAGGGTTGCGTGGTGCCGCCGGGAATGGTGACCACCACCGTCACCGTCACCGGGTTGAGGCTCAGGTTCAGCGCTGCCGTGGCGTTGTTGGTGAAGCTCGCCGTCACGGTTTCGGCCGCCCCGAAGCAGCCGGCAGCGGCCGGGCTAACCAGGGCCGTGGCCGCCACATCAATGGGGGCCGGCGTAAACTCGTAGGCCCCAATGTCGGGCGTAGTGCTACGGGTGGTACCCGGAAAATCGACCGTAACCCCGGCAATCGGGGTCGCGATGTTGTTCAGGGCCGCCGCCGTGGGCGTCAGGTCGAACGGAACGGTGCCCGTCTGCGCGAAGTTGGGGTTAGCGCTCAGCGAATTGGCTTCCTGGGCAGTAGCCGTGCGCCAGGCCGCGAGGTCCACCGCGTCCACGCTGTTCAGGCGGCCAATGCGGGCAGTGCCGTTGGCACCCACGGTCACGAACAAGTCGTTGTAGTTGAGGGTGCTGCCGGCGTAGGTAGCCAGCGTGGTGTAGTGGGCGTAGAGGCCGGTGGTGGCCCCGCCGCCCGTGCCGCCGATGATGCTGAAGATGTTGTTGCGCACATCGATGTTCGTGGCGGCAGCGGCCGTGATGCCGTTGCCGTTGCTGAACGCGGCCGAGCCGGCCGAGCCCGTTGTCGCGCTAAGCTGGCCGGTCAGGTACACCGTGTTGTAGTAGTACTGGTCGCCAAAGCCGCCGTTGTTGTTGATGCCGCTGGTGTTCCACGACGCGCTGGTGGCTGAAGAGTTCAGGTTGTATACCAAGTTGTTATCAAAGCGGGTGGCGCTGGGATTGGCCGCGGTGTTGAAGCCGCTGGTCGAGAGCTGCGTCGAAATGCCGTAGAGCTTGGCGGTGCTCGTGCCCGTGTAGGTCAGGTTGTGCACCGAGTTGCGGGTCACGATGCCGGTTTTCACATCCTGCAACAAAATGCCGGTCATGTTAGAACCAGACGTAGCCGTGGGATTCACGATGTTCTGCACTTCGTTGCTGCTCACCACCGGGCTCAGGGCATTGGCCACCACAATGCCCGTTTGGTTGATGTTGGCCCCAACGGTGTTGGTAGGCGGGCCCACCACGTTGCCCGTAATCAGCAGGTTATCCAGCCCGCCCGCCGAGGTCGTGGTTGAGCCAAAGGCCTGGATGCCAATGGTCACACCGCGTACGCTGTTGTTTTGCAGGGTGGCGTCGTCGTTGTCGGCCCCATTGAGCAGGATGCCGAAAGTAGCGTTGGCCGTCACGCCGCCACCGGTCACGTTCACGTTGCGCACGGTGGTGAAGAGGTTGGACTGCGCCAGCCCGACCTGGGTGAGCAAGCCCAGCCCGTACGTGTTGGCGGTCAGGGCCGTATTGTTCAGGGTGAGGTCGCGCGTGGTGCCGCCAGCGCTGTTCGAGCCGTCGATGGTGACGTAGCGGGTGCCGGCCAGGGCCAGCACGCTGCCGGCGGCCGTTACCACGGGCGTAGCGCCGGTGTTGGGCTTGATGAGCAGCGTATTGGTGGCGCTGGCATCGGGGTTATTGAAGAAGACCACCGGGAAGGTTTCGCCCAGGGCGGCCGTGTAGGCGTTGTCGAGGAGCAGAAAGGTGACCGGCCCGCCCATGCCATTGTTGGAATAAGCGGCGGCGGCGGCCGTCAGGGTAGGGTAGGTGCGGGCGGGGTCGGGCGAAGTGCCCACGCCCACGTAGTAGGTGCCCGCCAACGCGGCCAGCACACGGTACTGGTACACGCTGGCCGGGCTGCCCGTGCCGGGCGGGTTGGCCCCACTGCCACCGAAGGGGTTGGTGCTCACATTGCCCGCCGCCGACAGGTCCTGCGCGGCCACGTAGTACTGAATGATGTCGTTGCCGGCCACGCCGCCAACCAGGGCGTAATCAAAGGTGAACGTGTAGGCCGCGCCGCTCACCGTGGTGGCATTCACAAACTGGAATGCGCCCGTGGTGCCCTTGCGGAAGTACAGGCGGGGGGCGTTGGGGCCCGTGGCAACGCCGCTGGCGTCCGTAATGGTCGCCGTGATGGTGCGGTTGGTCAGGCTGGACGTGTTGCCGAGCGGGGTGAGGGCAATGGCCGGGCCCACCAGGTCGAGCGGGGTAAATGCGCCTTCGTCGGCCCCAATGTCGGGCGTACCGGCATCGCGGGGGTCGCCATCATAATCCGTGCTCACGCCGGCAATGGGCATCGCGCCTTTTTCCACCTGCGTGGCCACGGCCGGGTTGATGTGCAGGAACGTTGCGTCGGGGCCGTTGGTGCTCAGGAAGGGCACGTCTTCAGTCACCGAGCTGCTCTCGCGCGGGCTGATGAAGGCCTTGTAAGCCGTCAGCGTCTGCTGCGCGTTGGTTGCCGTAGCGGTGCCCTCCACGTAAATCACATTCGTCGCCGAAGGCGTGCCGGCGAAGTACAGGTTATTGTTGGTGGTGGCGGCCAGGTTGGCCGGGGCCGTGCCCGCCGTGCCCGATACCCGGCGCAGCGCGGCCGTGAGGCCGCCCGTGCCCACGGCCGTCGACTTATTCACCACGATGTTGTTGCGCAAATCGAGGGTCAGCGTGGTGCTCAGCAGGCTGATGCCCGTGGTGCCAAACGTAGCCCCGGTGCTGCTGGCGCTCAGGTAAATGGTGTTGTAGTAGAGGTTGGCGGCCGTAGCGCCGTTCACCTGAATGCCATTGACGGCCGACAGGCCCGTGGCCGCCGGGGCGCGCAGGTCCCCAATGAGGTTGTTGGCCACCGGAAAGGTGCCGCCGCCGGTGATGTCAATGCCGTTGGCAATGCTCGTGGTGCCGCCCGCGCTCAGGTTATAAATCTTGTTGCGGGCAATGCTGGAACCCGCCCCGCCGCCCGATACGAAGAGCATGCCGCTCGCCGTGCCGGCCCCACTCCCCACCACCGATAAGGCGCTGATGGTGTTTTGGGTAATAACCTGAACCGTGGTAGCTGTGGGGAAGGTGCGAATGCCGGCCACCACGTGGGCGGTGGAAGTGGAGGTGCCGCCCACCGTCAGTCCCGAAATCAGGTTGGAGGTCAGGGTTTCCGCCGTGGGGCTGCTGTTCTGGTAGTAGCCATAAACGGTGCCCGCCGAGCTGGAAGTGCCCGAAATGGTGATGCTATTGTTGCTAATCGTGTTGTTGCTGGCCGTCACGGCCGTCGTGCTGGCCGTCAGGCATTGCATGGTGGTGGCGGTGCTTGGGGCCGCTGGCGTTTTGCTGTTGCCCGTGATGGTGTTGCCATTCATCGCCAGGGTGGTGGGCGCGCCCCCCGATACCAGCAGCATAGACCCGGTACCCGTCGCCGTGTTGTTCGTCACGGTGTTGGTGCTCAGGTTCACGGTGCCGGCCGAAGCCGTATTGACAACCCCGGAAAATGACCCGGTGGTGGCCGCCGAAAAGGCGCAGTTCGACACCGTGTTGCCGGTCAGGTTCACCGTGGCCGCCGACGCCGAGTTCACGATGCCATTGATGGTGCTGCTGGTGGTGGTGGCGCTGCTCAGCTGCACCGTGTTGCCGGTAATATTGACCGTGTTGCCAGCCGCCGTCGAGCCGATGCCGTTGTCGATGCCGGTCACCAGCGAAGCAGTCGAGCCGCTGGCCAGGGTCACGGTGTTGCCCGTGATATCGATGCTGGCCGAAGGGCCAGAGTTGCCATAAATGCCGCGCAGCGTGCTGGTTACCGCGCTGGCTGCCACCGGGGCGGTGGTGCCGCCGGCGAAATTCAGCGTGTTGTTCACCACGTTGTTCACCACCTTGAAGCCGTTCTGGTAGTTGCCCCCGATGCCCCAGCCCGTGGCCGTGGTGCCGAAGTTGTAGACCTGGTTGGCGGCCAGCACCCCGATTTCGTTGTTCTGGTCGTAGTTGGCCAGCGTAGTCAACGTCGAAGCGGTGAAGTACATCCCCGACGCCGAGTTGGTGATGATGGTGCCGTTGACCTTGTTGCTGGAGTGAGCGCCCGCCGGCGACGTAGCCGCCACCGAAGTAGCCAGGGCCGCCGTCGTAGCCGCCCCGTAGATACCGAAGGTGCCCGTGTTCACCTTGTTCAGCGTCACCACGCAGTTGCGGATGGTGTTGTTCTGGCAGCCGTCGGTGGGCGTGGGGCGGAACAGGGCAATGCCGAATTCCATCTGCGTCGTGGCCGTGGCATTGGCGGCATTTTCGGCCAGCTCCAGGCCGTCAAGCGTCACGTAGTCCGAGCCCGCGAGGCTGATTATGGCGTCCAGGTTGGTGGTAGTGCCCACGCCGGCCGTGATTCTGGGGTTGGCTCCCGCGCCGGCTTTTTGAAAGACAATGGGGTTGGCCGCCGTGCCGGTAGCCGTGATGGCCCCGGCCGTGGGGCTGGCAAACGTTTCGGCGTAGCCCGCCGCGATGTTGAACGTGACGCCGCCCGCCCCCACGCCCTGGGTGTTGAGGTCGGTAATGGCGGCGGCCACCGTGGCATAATCGCCCGGAATAGCCTTGGGGCCAGCTAATTGGGCGTTGGCAGCTGGTGCCGCCAATAGCCCGATAACCGCCACGGCCAGCCACCGGCCGAGCCGGTTAGCAAGTAGGGGTGTTTGCATAAAAGTTGCTGAATAGGGTGGAAAAAAGAGGGGTGAAACGAAAAAGGGAATTGGCTGTCAAAAAATTATTCGGGCGCGCTGGCCTACGAAGAGCGCCGTAAATTAAGCATTATTTCAAGGTGCATATGCCAACGGCCCGCTGAAAGTGGCCAGGTAGTTGGACCATAGAAAAAAAAGTGCCACGGTGTGAAGCCGTGGCACTTTTGAAAACCAGAAATAAAGCACCTTACTGACTGCTGTTACGCACCAGCCCCGCTGCGTACCAGCAGTTACTTCCTGATAGCCTTGAAGTGATGAAGCTGACCATCGAGTAGCAGCTGCCCGAAATAGGTGCCGGCCGGCAGGCCCGCCAGCCCGGCCACGGGTAGCCGGTTGGGCCCCGCCGCCACCTCCAGCCAACGCGTGAGTACCACCCGGCCCACAGCATCAAACAAGGTGAGCGGGGCTGCCTGGGCGGTGCGGGCCTCAGCAGCTATCAGCAGCTCTCCTTCAAAGGGGTTGGGCACCGCGCCCACGGCAAGCGTCGTTTCCGGTCCGAAGGCCACGGTGCGGACCGGCGAAAAGCTGGCCCTGCCGTCGGTATCTACTTGGCGCAGGCGGTAGTAACGCAGTCCGGTTTTGCCGGCCTCGCGGTCGGTGTAGGCGTAGCGGTGAGGGGTGCTGCTGCTGCCGGCCCCGGCCCCGGCCACGAAGGCCAATGCCTGGAACGTGCGGCCATCGGCGCTGGCCTGCACCTCGAAGCCGCGGTTGTTCTGCTCGCTGGCCGTGGCCCAGGTCAGGGCCGCGGTGCTGCCCTGGCGGGTGGCTTCAAAAGCGGTGAGCTCCACGGGCAGGGGGGCGGCGGTGCGGGTGAAAGTGCCTTCGTCGGCACCCAGGTCGGGAAGAACGGCGTTGCGCGTGTCGCCGTCGAAGTCGTCGGCGATACCGGCCACGGGCCGCCCCCGGCTCTCTACCTGGGTAGCCACGGTGGGGTCAATTTTCAGGAAGCTGGCTGAAGAGCCGATGGTGCTGAGAAAGGGCGGGTTCTCGGTGAGGGAGTTCGCCTCGCGCGGGGCCAGCAGCAGCTTGTACGCCGCCAGGTCCTGGGCGGTCACGGTGCCGTCGGTGAAAATGACGTTGGTGGCCGACGGTGTGCCGGCCCAGTACAGGTTGCGGTCGGTGGTGGCGGCAAAGTTGGCGTTGGTGGTGTTCGCACCGTTGCGGCGCAGGGCCGCCGTCGTGCCCGTGCCATTGGCTGTTGATAAATTGACTATTAGGTTATTGCGCAAGTCGGCCACCGGCGCGGCAGCGCCCACCAGCATGCCCGACGTGCCAAAGTTGGTGCCCGTGCTGCCGGCGTTCAGGTACACGGTATTGAAGTACACGTTGGCCGCCGTGCCGCCGGTCAGGCTCAGGCCGTTCACGGCGTTGGACGCGTTGGCGGCCGGGGCCCGGAAGTCGCCCAGCAGGTTGTTGGCGTAAGTGAACGTGCCGCCGCCGGTTTGGGCAATGCCGGTGGCCGCGCCGCCGGCACCGGCCGCGCTCAGGTCGTATATTTTATTGCGGGCAATGCTGGTGCCGGTGCCGCCGCCGCCCAGCAGGTAAATACCGGTAACGGTGCCGCTGTTGGTGCCCGCGATGCTGAGCGCGCCCACGGTGTTCCGGGTAAAGGTTTGGGGAGACGCGGAGCCGGGGCTGGTGCTGATGCCGCGCACCTCGTTGGCCGTGCCGGTGCCGGGGCCCGCCACGCTCAGGCCGGTTATCGTGTTGCTGGTCAGTGTTTCCGAACTGGGCGTGCCGTTCTGGAAGTAGCCGTACACACTGGCGGCATCCGTGTTGTTGGGAATGGTGTTGTTGGCGATGGTATTAGCGTTGAACGTCACCGCGCCGCTGTTGACGTTGGCGCTGAACAAAGTGCCGCTGGTAGCCGTGATTTGGTTGCCGGTTATCTGGTTGCTGCTCACCACGACCGGCGTGGTAACAGGAGTGGCGTTGGCTACTTGAATGCCGTAGAACTGCCCCGCCCCGCTTTTCGTGTTGTTCGTTATCTGGTTCGAGGCTATGGTAACAGCTGATGCGTTGACGCCCGTTCGGGAAATGCCATAAACGATGCCTGTGGTAGCGGTGCTATTGCCCGTGACCTGGTTGCCGCTAATGGTAACCGTTTGCGGTGAGGTCGGGTTGCTGCTGGCATCCAGAATCCAGGTCACGGCATTTGTGTTGACACCGCTCAGCAGGGAGTTCTGGACGGTGTTGCCGGTAATCGTGACACTCCCCAGCGCTGACCCGCCATTCTGCCGGATGCCATACACCGGCCCCGTCGTGGCCGATGTGATGCGGACCGTGTTGTTGCTGATAACTAGGCTGCCCAGCACGCCCGCTGCATTGCTCGACCCACACGAAATGCCATGCAGGATGGTGTTGCCAGTGGTGCCGGTGGGAATAACAATATCGTTTTTCTCTATCCGCAGGTCCTGCTGAAAATCAGCCTTAATCCCATGCACGGTTGCCGCCACGGTGCCGCCAATGTCGGAGATAGTGTTGCCCAGCGTGGAGCCTATTTTATTGCCAAGGTCTGGCAGGGCACTGGTCCCGCCCAGCAACGAAATGCCCCAATAGCTATTGGTAATCGTGTTGCCGTCGAATTCGTTGCCGGAGTTGCTCCCCGATGCGGTAGCCCCGGCACTCTGAGCAACGGCGCTGATGTTTTCGTTGGTGCCGTAGATGCCGACGGTGTTGCTGTTCGTCTTGTTCAGCGTCACGGCGCAGTTGCGGATGATGTTGCTCTGGCAGCCGTCGGTGGGCGAGGCGCGGAACAGCGCGTAGCCGTATTCTATCTTTTGGGCGTTGGTGCCGCCCGCGCTGTTGGTGTCGCTCACGTCAATGCCGTTGAAGGTAATGAAATCGGCCCCGCTCAGCTTAATAACAGCATCCTGAGTGCCGCCGCCGGCATTGGTCAGGGGCCGCACCACGGGCCGCACATTGGCACCGGCGGCGGTAGAGTTGTCGCGCTGAAACGTGACGCGGGCGGCGGCGCTGGTGCCGGTCACGGCGTTCAGCTGCACGTTGTTTTCGGGGTAAATGGTGTTGTCGCGCACGTTGAATGTGGTGCCGCAGGCAATGCCTGCCGCATTCAGCGAATTGAATGCCGTGCCAAACGAAGTGAAGTTGGTGGCGCTGGCATCGAGGGAGTTATCCACGGTGTAGGTGCCGCACAGCGGGCTGCCCGTGAAGCCGAACGTGGCCACGAAGTTATTGCCGCCGTTGCTGTCGAACCGGTCGCCCTCGTTGGTGCTGGCCCGCCAGAATACCTCCACCACGTAGGTGCCCTGCTGGGTGAGCCCGGCCGAGAGGTTAATGTTGGCCCCCGTCAGCGACCACAGCTGGTCGCCCGGCGCGGCGAGGTTGGCCCCGAAGGGAAGGTTCACCGCCGTGTAGGCCGGCGAGGCGCTGCCCCGGGTGGTGCTGCCCAGCAGGTACACGCGGTAAAACAGCGTAGCGCCGGTAACGTCGCTGGTCCCATTCTTAAAGGTGCGGACTTCCGCGCCTTCCAGAATCAGGCCGGGGTTGCCCGGCGAATAGCCTTTCAGCCCCAGCACGGCCCCTTCAAACGCGGGCGTGGCGAAGGCATTGGCGTTGCCTGCCCGAACGAAGTTGGCCACCGTGACGGCGGTATGAAAAATGCCGGTTGTGGCCCCGGCCCGCTGGCTGCCAACGATAATCAGCAGTCCCAGAATCAGCATCAAGCGTTGGTGCGCGCCGCGTGCCGCAGCTTTCAGTGTAGAAAGTAACGAATTGGGCATAGTCAAGTGGAGTAAGCGGACAAGCAAAGGGAGTCAAAACAAGTAAGCAAGGGTAAGACATCTTGATTTCGCAATAAGGAAATCTTGCCAAACTATAAAGTTCGTGCGCCGCCGGGCTTAAAGCAAATAAGCCGGACAATTGCCGGCTTATCTGGTCATCTGATGCTTGCCTCACGGGGGCGGGCGCTACGCCAATTTCAGGCCCGGGGCCATCGTCAGGCGGGCCAGAAAATCGAGGGCGCTGGCGTAGCGGCTGCGCAGCTCCTGGTACTGCTGCCAGGCCCCGGCGCGGTCCTCGAACAGGGTCAGGCCCTGCGCCTCCAGCTCGGCACAGGCCAGGTCGAAGTCGGCCCGGCCGGGGTCGGGGGCATCCTCGTTGGGGAGCAGGTCAACCGGCTTGGTGCCGGCCCGGTCATCAAAAAAGCGGTATATCCGGTTCAGGGCCAGGCAGCCAGCCTTGAAGGTGATTTGGGTCTGGCGGGGCCGGGGGCCGTCCACGGCACTGAACAGCAGCGCGGCCGTGTCCAAAATCAGCCCGCAGCTCGTGACCCAGGAGCGCCCCGGCTGCGGCGACCGGAAAAAGGACAGAATCGGCAGCGAGGTGTGGCTTTCCTCGATTTCCACAAACCAACGCTCCCATTCGGCCCACTGCTGGTCGTCGTTCTGCACCGAGCCGTCGTGGTTGAGCCAGCCCAGCAGGCAGGCGGCCGTGGGGGGCGTGCCGGCCCGTAGCTCCAGCAGGGCCACCGTCACCTCGCGCCGCGAAAACGCCTGGTAGATGGTGGGCAGGTAGGAGAGTAGCAGGGTGAGCAGCAGCAGGCCCAGCGTGGCTTCGGAGTAGGCCAGGACCGTTGCGGCGGCCATGACACTGTCGACGGTGCCCAGCGTGAGCAACGAGCTGCCGCTCAGCTGGTAGCAGTGCAGCCAGTTGCCTTCGCCCACCGCCCAGTACATGCCGGTGTAGCCCAGGCTCACCAGGGCTTCCCACACCACGGGCAGCGCCACCAGCGCCACCGGGGCGTAGTGGGCCATAATCCGGTCGCGCCGCTCGTAGGAGTTGGCCCTCTTCGCGGCCGCATCAAAAACAGTCCGAATGCTCATGAATACCCACACGTTCATGCGCACCACCTCATTGCGGGGCAGCACGAACGAGCGAATAGCCGCCGACAACGTGGTGATGACCAATACCATCCCGCCCAGGCCGGTGATTATGCGCAGAAATAGAAGCAGGTAGGGATGCATGACGCTCTCAAACGCAAAAAACTGGGCGGCGGCTATTTAGCCCCCGCCAGCGAGTAGCGCAGGCGCTGCCGGCGGCTGGCCAGCGTGTTGGCATACTGCTCGCGCAGCTCCGCCGGGAGCAGGGATTTTTCCAGCAAGTTCTCAATGGCGGGCTCGTGGCTCACGATATCGGCCAGCAGGCGGCGCACCCGGCTGGGCGGCAGGCCGATGCGAATACCAAGCTCCAGAAAATCATCGTAGGCCAGGAAGCCGTTGGCCGCGAAGCTGGCCGTTTCGTAGCCATCGGCAAACAAGTCGAGGGCCAGGCCGTTGCCGTCGCTTACGTGCAGGGCGGTGTTCAGCAGGTCGTAGGCGGGTGTGAGGTGGTACTCGCCGGTTTCGGGCCGGCGGTGCAGCGAGTAGTTCTTCAGGTGCGCGTCGCCGTTGGAGACGAGGTAGTTGAAGAGGGTGAGGCGGAAGAAGAGCGTCGCCTCGGGCAGGTAATGCGTGGGCAGGTATTTTTTCAGAAGCACACCTATTTCTTCGTAGCTGAAATCGTATTTGTAGTTGGGGCCGTGTTCCTGCTCGGTACGCTGGCTTAGCTGGGCAAAGTCCTCCTGGGCCAGTCGCAATCCGTCGGGCCGTACGTCGAAACGACGGGTCAGGTAGGCGGGGCTGCCATCGGCCATTTGCAGCAGGGCACACGCCGCCGTGGGCAGCTTAAATACCTGCCGGGCCAGCTGCATAGTAAAATGCTCGTTGGCGGGCACACTTTGTACAGCCCCAAAATTGGCAGGCGGCACGGGTTTCAGGAGGTAAGTACCACCGCGTACCACTAGTTCCAGGCGGCCGGGCTCGTCGGCGCTGCGGGCAAGCGAGAATTTTTCCTGCACGCCCGAAATGGATATTTGCCGGGTGAGCCGTTGAAAATTTTCGACTTCTGCCATCGTTGCCTGGGCCGGTGAGGCAAAAGTCAGGCGGTTGCTCACGGGCGCACCGTCGAATAGCTCCGTCCGGCAAGGGGGGCAGAAGTCCCCATCCGTCTTTCGCAGCTTGCGCAGGCAGCTGGCACAGTAGCTCATGTCAGGTCTTCGGGAATCGCCCGCACCGTAACCGCGCCGATTGTTTCGGAATGGGCCGTCATCAGGAGTCGGGTGAAATAATCTTTTTCGTCCAGGTGCAGCGTGCGGCATTGCAAGTCCTTAGCCGTGCCTTCGGCAAGCAAACCAGCAAAAAAAGCAAACAGCCCCGGCGCTACGAAAGAAGCCTGTTGTTTCGGCAGCGTGAGGCTGATGGGCGGATGCGCCGACAGCAGGTAGTCCGGATGGTAGCGAAAAACAAAGCCAGTGCTGGTTTGGCGCAAGGTTCCGGCTACAATGCCGTTGTACAATACTTCCCCAACGGTGTTTTTCATACGCTGGGTTTGAAGTCGATTGTGAGGCCCAAAACTTGCGTTAACTGGCTCAATGACCGAATGCCAATGTTACCCCGGCCACTTTCGAGGTCGCGGATAGTTCGGACCGAGACGTGTCCTAACTCAGCCAATTCCTCTTGGGTGAGACCTGCTCGTTCGCGACTGACACGAATAGTATTGCCAATTTTTTGCAAAGTTTTCGTCAATTTTTCGCAAAGTTTTTTGCAAAATGAGACGGCAATATATTGCCTGTTTTGAACAAATAAAAGCCAGGAAATATTATTTTTCAAATAAATGGGCAATATATTGCCGCTGGCAGGGCCATGTTGAATATGGTCCAGCGTTACCGCGCCTGCCACAGCTCCCGGAACGACTGCCCCGCGACGTGCAGACTTTCGCGCCGCTTGCTCCAGCCCACCTGGCCCAGCAGTTGGCCCAGGCTCCAGTCTTTAATCGCGGCGGGCAGCACATCGAGCGCCCAGCGGTGTTGCATGCTCCACTTCCAGAGGCCGATAGCGGCGCGCTCCTCCATCGGCGCATAGCCCTCGCGCACGCTTTGCTGGCGGTTGAGCAGCAGGAGGCTGTGCAACGGAATGCGCACCGGGCACACGCTGGTGCAGGCCCCGCACAGACTGCTGGCGTAGCTGAGGTGCTTATGCTCGGGCAGGCCGCCCAGGTGCGGGCTGATAACCGAGCCGATGGGGCCGGAATAGGTGGTTTCGTAGGTGTGCCCGCCGATGTTCTTGTAGACCGGGCACACGTTCAGGCAGGCCCCGCAACGGATGCAACGCAGGGCGGCGCGCTTGTCGGGCTGGGCCAGCAGGTTGGTGCGGCCGTTGTCGAGCAGGATGACCACCATTTCCTCCGGCCCATCGACCTCGCCGGGCTGGCGCGGCCCGAAATACACCGTATTATAAACGGTGACCTGCTGGCCCGTTCCGCTGGTGCTGAGCAGCGGCCAGAACAGGTCCAAATCCGTCAGCTTCGGAATGACTTTCTCGATGCCGACCACGGCGATGTGCAGCTTGGGGAAGGTGGCCGAAAGGCGGGCGTTGCCCTCGTTCTCCGTCACGGCCACCGCGCCCGCGTCGGCAATCAGGAAGTTGCCGCCGGTCACGCCCACTTCGGCGGCGGTGTACTTATTGCGCAGCAGGTGCCGGGCCGTGAGCACCAGTTCCTGGGCATCATCGGTCGATTTCGTGCCCAGGTGCTTCACGAAGATGTCGTTGATGTCGGCCTTGCTCAGGTGCATGGCGGGCGTCACGATGTGGTAGGGCCGCTCGCCGTTCAGCTGCACGATGTACTCGCCCAGGTCAGTTTCGACCGACTCAATACCCTGCGTGGCGAGGTACTCGTTGAGGTGGATTTCCTCGGTGGTCATGCTCTTGGCCTTCACCACGGTCTTGGTATTGCGGGCCTTGGTGAGCTTCCCGATTTCGGCCAGCGCCTCGGCCGTGTCGCGGGCCCAAATCACCCGCCCGCCCCGCGCCGTGAAGGCCGCTTCGAACTGCAGCAGGTACTCGTCCAGCTTTTCGAGTACGGCGGCCTTGAGGTAGGCCCCGCGGTCGCGCGCCAGCTCGTGCTGGTCATACAGCTTCATACCGGTGCTCACGGCCGCGTCATACTTGCCGATGTTGAACCGGATTTTGCGGCGGTGCTCGCGGTCGAAGGCTTTCGTTTCCGCGTCTTTGAGGAATTGTTCGGCTTTCATTTTCGCACAGAGTTAAAGGGAGGGAAAAGGAGTTTTAAGGAGGCTAATTGACCAGGCGGACAATCTGGTCCTTTAGGGAAACGGTATTGAAGTTAAGCAACAGGCCTACTCTCAGGCCAGACAGCTTTAAATAGTTGAGCAGCTGCTTGGAATGCACGGGAGCCAGCGCTTCCACCGATTTCAGCTCAAGAATAACCAGGGTCTCCACAATCATATCGGCCCGGAATGCCACATCTAGCCTGATGCCATCAAACATTGCCGGCACCTCTACCTGCGTCGCTACACGCAGCCCGGCTTTGCGCAACTCGTGCGTCAGCGCGGCTTCGTACACCGATTCCAGCAAGCCCGGTCCCATCACGGAGTGTACCCGAAACGCCGCACTCAAAACCCGGCCAGTCAGCGCCTCCAGTTCCATAAAAACTCTTTTTAAACTCCTTTTTCCTCGTTTTAAACTCCGTGCGAAACACGCTCAGGGCTTATTAGAATCAACCACAATACGCTGCTCCCGGTTGGCCAGCTCCCAGGCCGTGTGGAACACCAGCTGGGCCCGCTCTGCTAATTTATCGAATTCTATTTTATCCACGTCATCGGTGGCCTTGTGGTAGTCGGCGTGCTCGCCGGTGGTATAGAAGATAACCGGGATTTTGCGCCGGGCGAAGTTGTAGTGGTCCGAACGGTAGTAAATATGCTCGGGCTCGCCGGGCACGTTGAAGCGGTAGTCCAGCTCCAGGTGCGTGTAGTCGCGGTTGGCCGCCTCGTTGATGCGGTGCAGGTCCGACGACAGCTTATCCGAGCCCACCACGCACACGTAATGCTTGCGGCTACCGTGCTTGCGGTCGGTGCGGCCCACCATGTCAATGTTGAGGTCGGCAATGGTGTTGGCCAGCGGCAGCACCGGGTGCGCCGTGTAGTATTCGGAGCCAAACAGGCCTTCCTCTTCCGCCGTCATGGCGATGAACAGGATGCTGCGGCGCGGGCCGTGCCCGTCCTTCTTGGCCTGGGCAAAGGCCTGTGCAATTTCCAGCAGCGCCACCGTGCCCGAGCCGTCGTCGTCGGCCCCGTTATAAATCGTGTCGTGCTTCACGCCCAAATGGTCGTAGTGGGCCGATACCACCAGCACCTCGTCCTTCTTGTCGCTGCCCTCCAGAAAGCCCAGCACGTTTTCGGTGATGAGCTGCTCCTGCGGCTGCGGCAGAAAGATAGTGCCGGCCGGAGCCCGAAAGCCCGCCGGTACCGGCCGACCGGCCCGGCCCAAAGCGCGGGCGTAGTCCAGCAGGCCATTGATGGTGGTGCCGGCCAGCTGCAGCCCCAGCTCTTCCGAGGTGAAATAGATGCCAATGCCGGGCGGTACGGTTTCGCCCACGGTGTCAATCACGGCCGGGCCGGGGTCGGGGAGGGAGAAGGCGGGCTCACGCAGGGACGTGGCCAGCTGCTGGGCCTGCTTCCGAAAAGCCGCCGTGGGGGCAAACGTCATCAGGAAAATGCTACGCGCCCCCCGGGCCTTGGCCAGCGCCGCCTTGCGCAGGCCCGATTCCCAGTAGTCGGCCGAGCGGCCGTTGGTTTTCAGGAGCTTGCGGCCGCGCTCGTCCTGGGGCTCGCCCATGATGGCCACCACGTCCTTGCCCTGCACATCAAGCCCGGCATAGTCGGAATACGCCCCCTGCTCCACCCCAAAGCCCACGAACACCGGCTGCAACGCCGTTTCAGCGCGAAAGGGCGAAGTCATGGGGCCATAGCCGAAAAAGTCGCTCAGATACTCGTAGCGCTGGCCGTTGGCCTTCAGGTAGCCGCCGTCGGCGTGGGTGCCCCGCGTGAGCTGGAAGTGCTGCAAATACGGGTTGTCGCTGCCCGATACGGGGCCCTGCAGCCCCAGCTCACTCAGTTGTTTCACCAGGTATTCGGCCGCCAGCTTCTGGCCCGGCTGCCCGGCCTCGCGCCCCTGAAACGCATCCGAGGCCACGATGGTCAGGTGCTGGCGCAGCTCGGCGGGCGTGATGGAGGCCGCGTAAGTGCGCGGCAAGTCGGGGATGGCCGGGGTGGTAGAGGCGGCTGCCGGGCTGCCTTTGGTTTTGATTTTTAGCTTGCCGGGGGCTTGCTGCGCCGCGGTGGGTAGCCCGCTGGCCAGGGCCAGGAGCCCGCACAACACAAGGATTTTCATAGAGGAAAAGATGGTACGAGTGCTACAAAATGGTAAAATAAAACAAGAACGTCATGCTGAGCGCAGCCGAAGCATCTCGCGTGGGTTAGTAAACCAATCGATTGAGTTACTACCACACGCGAGATGCTTCGGCTGCGCTCAGCATGACGTTCGACTGAGCGTTACCAGTTACGGTTTGTTCGAGTCAACCACAATGCGGCCGTCGCGGTTGGCCAGCTCCCAAGCTAGGTGAAACACCAAGCGGGCCCGCTTCTCCATCTTCGGAAACTCGATTTTCTCGATTTCGTCACTCTCCTTGTGGTAGTCGGCGTGCACGCCGTTGAAGAAAAAGGCCACGGGTATTTTGTTCACCGCGAAGTTGTAGTGGTCGGAGCGGTAGTAGAAGCGGTTCGGGTCGGCGGGGTCGTCGAAGCGGTGGTCCAGGTCGAGCTGGGTGTATTGCTTGTTCTGCGCCTCGGTAATCACCTTCAGCTCCGAAGCCAGCTTGTCGGAGCCAATAACGTACACATAATCAGGCTTGCCCTCGTGCTCCACGTCGGTGCGCCCAATCATGTCCACGTTCAGGTCAACCATCGTTTTGGTCAGCGGAAACACCGGGTGCTTCGCGTAATACTCCGAGCCAAACAGGCCCTTCTCCTCGCCCGTCACGCTCAGGAAGAGCAGGCTGCGGCGCGGGCCGTGGCCCTCTTTCTTGGCCTTAGCAAACGCCTCCGCCATCGTGACAATCGCCGACGTGCCCGAGCCATCGTCATCGGCCCCGTTGAACACCTCGCCGTCGTGCATGCCCAGGTGGTCGTGGTGCGCCGAAATCACGATGACGTCATCCTTCATATCCGTGCCCTCGATGAAGCCCAGCGCGTTTTCGGTTTCCACCGGCACGCGCTTGCGGATGGCCTGTATCTGCATCGGCACCACCGTGAACGTGGACGGCACCGGCTGCTTGGTGCTGCTGATTTTGGATAGATACGCCTGAATGGCGGCATCGGTGGTGCCCAGCGCGGCCAGGCCCACGGCCGGCGACACGAAGAACGAGGGCGTGCGGCTGGGCTTATCGGCAACCTTATCGGCCACCATCATCGTGGCCGGGCGCGTGATGAACGGCGTGAGGCGCGCCGCCTGCTTGGCAAAGTTGCTGGTGGGGTTGAAGCTCACGAAGAACACCGAGCGGGCGCCTTTCTGGGTGGCCAGCTGGGCTTTGGCGCGGTAGTCGTTGCCCCATTTGGTGGGCGAGCCGTCGGCGCTCAGCACCGCCTTGCCCTCTGAGGTGGTGGGTTCGCCGAGGGCAATAAGCAGGTCTTTGTCCTTCACGTCGAGGCCGGCGTAGTCCGAGTAGCCGGGCTGCTCGATGCCGTAGCCCACAAATAGGGGCTTGACGGTGGTTTCCTCCGCGAAAGGCGAGTCGCTCAAGCCGTAGAAATCCGTGAGCCAGGCGTAGCTGGTGCTGCCCACTTTCAGGGTTGCGCCGTCGGCCCAGGTCACCTGCTCCACGTTGAAGCGCTGCTGGTAGGGGTCTTTGGAATTAGGCACCGGGCCCGTCAGGCCGGCATTTTTGAACTGCTCAGCTACGTAAGTGGCGGCCATGTGCTGGCCCTTCATGCCGGTTTCGCGGCCTTCGTACTCATCCGAGGCCAGCACTGCCAGGTGGGTGCGCAGCCGCTCGGCGTTCACCTGCTCGGCGTATTTCACGCTCCAGTCGGTGCGGGTGGCGGCAGTTTTGGTCTTGGTTTTGGCCGCCTTGACGGTCGGGCTGTTTTTGACTTTAACTTTTGTCTTACTCTGGGCGTGGGCCGGGGCCGCGCTGGCCAGGGCCAGCAGGGCAATAAGAAGGGTTTTGTTGGTCATCAGTAAGAAACGGGTGGGAGTCGAAATATTTTTTGATGAAAACGGTCATGCTGAGCGCAGTCGAAGCATCTCTACCGCTTCGTTGCACCAGCATGTATATAGTTACGCGGTAGAGATGCTTCGGCTCCGCTCAGCATGACGTTCCGGTAATTGTCAGTTAAGCACGGGTAATGAGCACGCTGGCATAAGCCGCTACGCCTTCTTCCCGGCCCACAAAACCCAGCTTTTCGGTGGTGGTTGCTTTGATGGAGATGTCGTCTTCGGCAATGCCCATCACGGCGGCCAGCACGCGCTGCATTTCGGCAATGTGCGGGTTCACCTTGGGCCGCTCCAGGCAAATGGTCGAGTCGATGTTGCCCACCTCGTAGCCCTTGGCCCGGAGCAGGCGCATCACCTCGCTCAGCAGGCGCTTCGAGTCGATGCCCTTGTACTGCGGGTCGGTGTCGGGGAAGTGAAAGCCGATGTCGCGCAGGTTGGCCGCGCCCAGCAGCGCATCGCAGATAACGTGGATGAGCACGTCGGCATCGGAGTGGCCGAGCGCGCCGTGCGTGTGGGGCACCAGAATGCCGCCAAGCCAGAAAGGCAGCCCTTCGCGGAGCTGGTGAACGTCGTAGCCGAAGCCAGTGCGGATTTTCATAAAATCAGAATTGAAGCAGGCCGCCAACCGGGCCGCTGCAAAAGTACCCGGCCGGGAGTTGTTTGGCCGCAAGTAGCCCGGAGGCTTGTTCACAATTAAATAATGCGATTATTGAATGCAATTCAACTAAAATTATTAGCTTTGTGTTACTACTAAAATTAGTTAGTTATGCGGCTGTCAGCTTGCTTTTTTTCGGGAAACAATAAAGTAATCGGGGGCGGAGTGCGTCGGGCAGAGGCGAAAAGTGCCTTGACTGGCTGGGAGCGACAAAAATTAATAACGGAAACTTTAAGAACAGTAAAAGTTTCCGTTGTATCTTTGCACCCTTAGTTATGGAAATCAAAGACCGAATCCTTCAGCACGCGCAAACGCTTTTCCTGCGCAACGGCATCAAAAGCGTGAGTATGGACGACATCGCCGCCGATATGGCCATGTCGAAAAAGACCCTTTACAAGTGGTTTGAAAACAAAGACCAGATTGTGCTGGCCGTGATGGGCCAGCACCTGGACAAGGTGCAGGGCGAGTGCGCCACCGTGGCGGGCCAGGCCACCAACGCGGTGGAAGAGATGCTCAACATCTCGCAATGGGCCGACCAGCAGTTTAGCGGCATTCACCCCAGCATCTTCCACGACCTGAAGAAGTACCACCCAGCTGCCTGGGGGTTGTTTGGGGCGCATAAAAACACCTTTATCCTTAGTCAGATATCTCAGAATCTGCGCCGTGGCATGGCCGAGGGCCTGTTTCGCCCCGACCTCGACGTGGAGGTACTGGCCCGCCTCAGTCTGGCCCAGATTGAGTTGGCCTTCGACCAGGAGCTGTACCCGCCCGCGCAGTTCGAGCCCGTGCGGGTCAACCGCGTTTTCGACGAGCATTTTCTGCTGGGCGTGGCCACCCTCAAGGGCCACAAACTCATCAACGATTACCGGCACGTAACCGAAGCCGAATAACCCCGCCCCCCGCTTACCACCCCGCTTACCCGTTTCCTTTTTTGCTGTTATGAAGATGCTGTTTCGAACCAGATTCCTACTGGTGGCCGCCCTTAGTGCGGCCGTACCCCAGGCGCTGCTTGCCCAAAGCTCGCCCTCGGCGCTGCCGGCCGCCCCGCCCACCACGGGCACCATGCCCCTGAGCCTGCGGCAGGCCATCGGCTACGCGGTGCAGAACAAGCCGGCCCTGCTGGCCACCCGCCTGGGCGAGGCCACGGCCCGCGCCAAAGTCGGTGAAATCAAGAGCGCCGGCCTGCCGCAGGTGAACGTGGGCGCCACGTTGGCCGACAACTTTAAGCTGCAAAAAAACCTGGTGAGCTTTCCGGCCACCCAAACCCTGCTCACCCAGAGCGACCTGAACGCCGCCACCACCGGGCAGCAGGCGGTGCTGGGCACCCAGCAGCTGGCCCTGCCGCCCCAGGCGTTTGCCTTCGGCCTGCAGTACGCCGGCAACGCCAGCGCCTCGGTGTCGCAGCTGCTCTTTGATGGCGCGTATCTTATTGGTTTGAAGGCGGCTAAGGTATATGAGCAGCTGGCCCAGAAGCAGACCCAGCAGGCCGAAATCGACGTGGTGGAGCAGGTGAGCAAGGCGTACTACAGCACGCTGGTAGCCCGCTCGCGCCTCGCCCTGCTGGCCCGCAACGTGCAGCGCCTCGACACGGTACTCTTCCAGACCAACGAGACCTTTAAGGCGGGTTTCGCCGAAAAGCTGGACGTGGACCGCCTGCGCGTGCAGCGCAACAACCTGGTGGTGGAGCAGCAGAAAGCCCAGCGCCTCACCGAGTTGAGCGTGGCGCTGCTCAAGTTTCAGATGGGCCTGCCGCAGCAGCAGGGCATCCGCCTCACCGACTCCCTCGGCGCGGCCGTGGTGGATGCCGGCGCGCTGCGCCAGCGCCTCGGCGCGGCCGACTTTGTGAATGGCGGCGCGGGCGTAGGGGCTGTGCCTACCGCGCCCACCCCGCCCGGCCAAGACAACACTGCCGCACAGAGCCGGCTCGACCAGCAGGCGGCCCTCTCGGGTGGCCAGCCCACGGCCGCCCGGGGCGCGCTGAACTACAATAACCGCATCGAATTCTCGACTCTGGAAACCCAGCAGGCCCTGGCCGGGCTGGACCTGCGCAACCGGCAGGCCGGCGCGTACCCGCGCCTGCTGCTCACGGGCGCTTATGGTTTCACGGGCTCATCCCAGTCGGCGGGCGACTTGTTTGCCTTCCGGGGGCCCGACTCGCGCAATGGCAGCGGCTTTGCCAACCAGAACTGGTTCGGCTTCGGGAACGTGGGCCTGACCTTGCAGGTGCCGGTGTTCGATGGCTTCCGCCGCAAGTTTCTGGTGCAGCAGAGCCGCCTGCAGCAGCAAGGCATCGAGCGCGGCTTCGAAACGCTCAAGCAGAGCATTGACCTGCAGGATGCCCAGAGCCGCACGGCCCTGACGAATGCCCTCGACGTGCTCGACAACCAGCAGGCCAACCTCACTTTGGCCACCGACGTGGCCCGGGTCACGCGCATCAAGTTCAACGCCGGTGTGGGCTCCAACCTGGAAGTGATTTCGGCCGAAACCGACCTGCGCTCGGCCCAGACCAACTACTACGGCGCCATTTACGACGTGCTGGTAGCCAAGGTGGACCGTGACAAAGCCACCGGCGAGCTGTTCAATCAGGTTAAAAAGTAACTATCTGTCATCCTGAGCTTGCGAAGGACCTTATCATGTCCGCGCCGCTCAGCAACATTCATTCACTTGTGCTGGCGTGATAGGATGCTTCGCTCCGCTCAGCATGACAAGACAAAACACCCGCTTACCCATGCGCTTTTATTCAACTCAACCCGCCGCCCTCCTCCTCGCTGGCACCCTGCTGCTCGCCTCCTGCGGCGGTTCGAACAAAGACCCCAAAGCCGAAATCGCTAGGCTCAAGAAGGAGCAGGCCGCGAACCAGGCCAAGATTGCTGAGCTGGAAGCCAAAACCGGCGGCCCGGCTACCGTCGCGGCCACGCCCGTTTCGGTGATGAATGCCAAACCCGAGAGCTTCAAAAGCTACCTCGAAGTGCAGGGCCGGGTCGATTTCGACCAAAATGCCACCGTCGGTTCCCGCGCCGCTGGCACGCTCACCAGCCTGCGCGTGCAGCGCGGCGACCGCGTGGGCAAAGGCCAGGTGCTGGCCACCGTCGATGCCAGCATCCTCGATGCCAGCATGGCCGAGCTGCGCACCCGCATGGACCTGGCCCGGGTGGTCTACGAGAAGCAGAAAGGCCTGTGGGACCAGCAGATTGGCACCGAAATTCAGTACCTGCAAGCCAAGAACAACTACCAGGCCCTGCAGCGCAACCTGGCCACGCTCAATCAGCAAAAGGCCCTCTACAACGTAGTGGCCCCCTTTTCGGGCACCGTGGATGAGGTGCTGCCCAAGCTGGGCGAACTGACGGCCCCCGGCGCGCCGGTGGTGCGCCTGACCAGCGGCACGGGCGGCAAAATCCTGGCCGATGTGAGCGAAGCCTATGGCAACAGCATCAAGGCCGGCGACCAAGCCGTGGTCACCATTCCGGATTTGGGCGACAAAGAGCTGCCCGCCACCGTGCGCGTGGTGAGCCGCTCCATCAATGCCACCAGCCGCACGTTCACGGTGGAGCTGCGCCTGAAAAACAGCAAAACCGCCGACCTGCGCCCCAACATGGTGGCCACGGTGCGCATCCTAAACTACAACCAGGCCAACGCCACGGTTATCCCGGTCGACCTCGTGCAGCGCGATGAGCTGAACAGCTACGTGTTTATCGTGGGCCAGGAGGGCGGCAAGTCCGTCGCCAAGAAGCGCATCATCAAAACCGGCAACACTTACAACGGCAAGGTGGAAGTGACCAGCGGCCTCACCGCCACCGACCAGATTATCTCGGGCGGCTACCAGAACCTCAACGAAGGCCAATCTGTAGCTGTTAGCCTATAGCTATTAGCTGTTAGCTTTTGGAATGAATCCGCTTGTTGAACAGCTAGGAAATAATGAAAAACTACAAGGAACTGAAAGTATGGCAACGAGGACTGGAGGTAGTGGCTGCGACCTACGAACTGGTGCGCCAACTGCCGCGTGAGGAAACGTATGGTTTACGCAGCCAGATGACTCGAGCCGCCGTTTCCATTTCATCCAACATCGCGGAGGGCAGCAGCCGCTCTAGTGAGAAGGAATACCGCCACTTCCTTGAAATCGCCCTCGGTTCCTGTTTCGAATTGGATACTCAGCTTATGGTCGCCATCAAGGTTGGATTGATTACGCTGCCTCCGGAAAGCCAACTGCCAGACTTGCTGGAAGAAGAGATAAAAATGCTCCACGGTTTCATTGCACGTCTTTCTCTACCAAAAGCCAACAGCGCATAACTGATAAGCTACCACCTAAAAGTCACTGTTCTAAAAAAGGCTAACAGCTAACAGCTGTCAGCTAAAAGCTAAAAATGCCATGCAGGACGCAGAAAAAGAATTCGGCCCGACCAGTTGGTCCATCAACAACAAAACCAGCATTTACATCATCACGGTGATTCTGTGCCTGGTGGGGATTTTTGCCTACATCAAGCTGGGCAAGGAGAAATTCCCGGACATCGTGATTCCGCGCATCATCGTGGCCACGGTGTATCCCGGCACCTCGCCGGCCGACATCGAGAACCTGGTGACGCGCCAGCTCGAAAAGGAGATTAAGGGCGTGAACGGGGTGAAGAAAATCAACTCGACCTCCAACCAGGACTATTGCATTGTCGACGTGGAGTTTAACTCCAACGTGGACGTGCAGTACGCCAAGCAGCTCATCAAGGACGCCGTGGACAAGGCCGCCACCGAGCTGCCCAACGACCTGCCCGCCGCGCCCACGGTGAAGGAAATCAATATCTCGGAGCAGCCCATCATGTACGTCAACCTGGCCGGCAACCTGCCTTCGGCTCAGTTGAAGAAATTTGCCGACGACTTCCAGGACAAGATTGAGGCCCTGCCCGAAATCACCCGCGTCGACATCATCGGGGCGCTGGAGCAGCAGGTGAACGTGGACGTGGACCTGAACAAGCTGCGCGCCTCGCGCCTGGGTTTCAACGACATCACCGCCGCCATCGGCCGCGAAAACATCACCATCTCGGGCGGCACCATCGACGTGGGCGAGCAGAAGCGCGCCGTGCGCGTGGCCGGCCAGTACGTGCGCGCCGCCGACATTGCCGATATCCAGGTGAAAAATCTGAACGGAGCAGCCGTGCGCCTCGGCGACATTGCCACCGTGACGGACGGCTTCAAGGACCGCGAAAGCTATGCCCGCCTCGACGGCAAGCCCGCCATCACCCTGAACGTGGTGAAGCGCCAGGGCGAAAACCTGATTGACGCTTCGGATAAAATCAAGCAGATTATCACCGAATCCAAGGCCAACCTGCCCAAGGAGCTCACCATCACCGTAACCGGCGACACCTCGAACGATACCCGCGTCACGCTCAACGACCTTATTAACACCATCATCATCGGCTTCCTGCTGGTAACCTTGATTCTGATGTTCTTCATGGGCACCACCAACGCCCTGTTCGTGGGCTTGTCGGTGCCGCTGTCCATGTTCCTGGCCTTCGTGATGCTGCCCCTGTTCGGGTTCACCCTGAACATGATTGTGCTCTTCGCCTTCCTGCTGGCCCTGGGCATCGTGGTCGATGATGCCATCGTGGTAATCGAAAACACCCACCGCCTGCTGCACGAGCACCCCAACCTGACCACGCCCAAAGCCGCCAAGTTCGCGGCCGGCGAGGTATTCGTGCCCGTGCTGGCCGGCACGCTCACCACGGTAGCGCCGTTCGTGCCGCTGCTGTTCTGGCCGGGTATCGTGGGCTCGTTCATGTACTACCTGCCGGTTACGCTCATCCTCACGCTGCTGTCGTCGCTCATCGTGGCGTTTATCATGAACCCGGTATTTGCCGTGAGCTTCATGCAGCGCGACGAGCACCTCGACCACGCGGATAAGCCCAAGCTCACGCGCGGCTTCCTACTGTGGACAGGCGGGTTTGTGGCGTTGGCCTTGGTATTTCACCTGGCTGCCATTGGTTCCGCAAACGCTGGGGTACCGGTCGCACCTGGGGTTTCAGTTGGTAGTGGTGCTGGTTCATCCGCCCCTGGATTTTTCCAGACTAACGGCCATTTTCTCGGTAACCTGTTCCTGGTCGTCATCGTGTTTGTATGGCTGAATAAATTCGTGTTCGTCTACATGATTGCCGCGTTCCAGAGCAATCTGCTACCCCGCTTCCAGAATGGCTACGCCAACCTGGTGCGCACCGTGACCGGCGGCACGCTCTGGCGGCAGGGGGCCATTCTGCTGGGCATGGTGGTACTGTTCATCCTCTCCTTCGTGGCCGTGGCCATTCGCAAGCCCCAGGTAGCCTTCTTCCCCAAGGGCGACCCCAAGTTCGTGTACACCTACCTGAAAATGCCGGTGGGCACCCGCGTCGAGTTGACTGACTCGATAACCAAGGTGCTGGAAAACCGCATTTATACGGTCATCGGCCGCAACAACCCCGACGTGGAATCGGTGATTAGCAACGTGGCCATTGGGGCCGGCGACCCCGCCGAAGCCACCGCCCAGGGCGTGTCGCAGTCGCACATGGGCAAGGTGGGCGTGGCTTTCAAAGAGTTTAGCGAGCGCGAAGGCCAGGCCACCCACATCTACATGGACAGCATTCGGGAGGTGGTGAAGGGCATTCCCGGGGCCGAAATCTCGGTCGACCAGGAAGCCAGCGGCCCGCCCACGGGCAAGGAAATCGCCATTGAAGTAGCCGGCGACGACTACGTGGCCCTGGCCCAGCTCTCGAAGAAGGTCATTCGCTACGTCGACTCCCTCAAAATCGGCGGTGTCGAGCAGCTGCGCTCCAACCTGGAAGACCGCAACCCCGAAATCTCGGTCAACATCAACCGCACCCGCGCCAACCGTGAGGGCATCAGCACTGCCCAGATTGGCTCCGAAGTCCGCACCGCCATCTACGGCACCGAGGCCAGCAAATTCAAGACCGACGACGACGAGTACCCCATTCAGGTGCGCTACGCCGCGCCCTACCGCAACGACGTGGATGCCATCATCAACGCGCCGCTCACCTTCCGCGACGCCACCGGGGCCGTACGTCAGGTGCCCATCAGCTCGGTGGCCGATGTGACCTACAGCACCACCTACGGCGGCATCAAGCGCAAAGACACCAAGCGCGTCATCACCATTTCTTCCAACGTCCTCACCGGCTACACCGGCCCCGACGTGGTGCGCAACATTCAGACGGCCCTCAAGGCCTTCCCCACGCCGCCCGGCTACGTCATTGGCATGGGCGGGGCCCAGGAAAATCAGAAGGAAACCTCCGACTTTCTGCCCCTGGCCGGCCTCGGCGCCCTGGGGTTGATTTTCCTGATTCTCGTTACCCAGTTCAACTCGTTCAGCAAGCCGCTCATCATTCTGTCGGAGGTGCTGTTCTCCATCGCCGGGGTGCTGTTCGGTCTGGCCATCACGGGCATGAATATCAGCATCGTGATGACGGGCGTGGGCATCATCGCCCTGGCCGGTATCGTGGTAAAAAACGGTATTTTGCTGGTCGAATTCACCGACATGCTGCGCTCCCAGGGCATGCCGCTGCGCGAGGCCATCGTGCTGGCCGGCCGCACCCGCCTCAACCCGGTTGTGCTCACGGCCACGGCCGCCATCCTGGGCCTCATCCCGCTGGCCATTGGCCTGAACATCGATTTCTACGAGCTGTTCAACTCCGGCAACCCGCACTTTTTCATCGGCGGCGAGTCGGTCGTATTCTGGGGCCCGCTGGCCTGGACCATCATTTTCGGCCTCAGCTTCGCCACGATTGTCACGTTGGTAGTGGTGCCGGTGATGTATCTGCTGAGCGAAACGCTGAAGGCAAAAATCACCGGAAAAAATCCCGATGACCTTGCAACCATTTCTGAGGAGGTGGACTCTGAAGAAGTACAGGCGGCAACGCCGCCTGTACTAGCCTAACAATTTTTGCGTTGTTGGCGCCCGTCGGACGGCTTTCGTTGCAGCGAAACCTCCGGCGGGCGCCTCCGCAGCACCGTAGGGGCTAGCCACCGCCTCATCCTCTTTTTTTGCAGCCTATTATGTACGTATCCACTATTAGCCCCGCCCACACGCCCACTATCGAGCAGCAGGTATTTCGCATTATCAGCAAGCGCAAAGCCATTCGGGCCAGCCGCGTGCGCAAAACCGCCAGCCTCTCCCGCGACCTCCGCTTCGACACCGTCGACGTGGTCGACATTATTCTCGAGCTGGAGCGCAGCTTCAGCATCACCATCCCCGACGAAGTTCCCCTCTATACCGTGGGCGATTTCGTGCGCTTCGTGCGCGACCACGCCGCCGCCGCGTAGCATCGAGTAACACGGGCCTCAGCCCGCTGATAAGTTGGAGTGTTAAGCCACCAAAAAGCCCCGCAGCTAACCAGCTGCGGGGCTTTTTGGTATTCAGTTGAGGTTGCGCTTAGCGCACGTTGCCGCCGGTATCGGTGGCGGAAGTGCCGCGCTCGCGGCTGCTGTCCGTCGTGTTGGCGGCAAGGTCCGTGGTGCCGGCGTGTTTGGCCGATTCCGGAGCCGGCCGCGGCGTGGCAGCGGCCGGGTCGTTGGAGTGCGAAAGCTTGGCGGCGGGGGCCATAGCAGCCTGCTCGTCTAGAGCATCGGCTGCGTGCTTGGCTTCATTGCTGGCCGAGGCCGTGGCCGTAGCGGCGGCACTGGCGGCCGTGGCGTGGGCTTCTTTATCGGAAGAGGCATAGGCCCCGGCCGATGGAACTTCGGTCGGGCGGGTAGTTTCCCATTCCTGAAATTTGTCCATCTCGCCCTTCAGCGTGGTCGAAAACCAGGCCACCAGGGCCACGTCATCGAGCAGGCCCAGCACCGGAATAAAGTCCGGAATCAGGTCAATCGGGCTCAGAAAGTAGATGAGCACGGCCACGGCAGCCGCTATCGTGGTGCCGGGTACGCCCGTGTAGTCACCGGCCATCGATGATTTGATGAGCCGGAACATGGTTTGCAGCGTCTCCCAGGCCTCGTGGGCCAGGGTGCCAACGTCATTTTTGTCGCTGGCCTTCTTGTAGGCGTCCGTCAGCAGCGTTTTCATGCGCGTGGGCTGGCGGATATAGCCTTCGGCCGTGCCCAGAAATTTCTTGAAGATGGCCGAACCGGCAACGTCATTGCTGGAAGGCGGGGTTTGTTGATTTTGAGCCACGGAATGCGAAATTAAGGGAGTGCGAAAAGAGGAAAAGGCCAGTACATCGACCTTGGGCTAAATACTGATTTCAGGCACTCAAGGTTGTTAAAGTGCGGTGATTAGCCAAACCAAACAGCCAATTAACGTCCACTAATCTGAAGATGGGTAACTGAAGCGGCAAATAACAAAAGACAAGGCCTGCTTCACCAGGAAACAGGCCTTCATTAGTAGCGTAAGCAAATGATGGAATGGCCCGGTGTACGAGCCGTCGGCTATTCAAACACCTTCACTACAAATACGAAATCCTGCAGTTTTTTCAGCTGCTGGGGCCGTCCGCTACCGGCCAGCTGCCCGAAGCGGGGCAGGTGGTACGGGGCTTCCGGCTTGGCCGCGTCCAGCGAATCCACCAGGCGCACCAGGTACGATGACTTGGTAGCAAAGGCCGCGCTCTGCGCGTCGTTCTGGCGGCCGCTCACCACGCCAATCAGGTTGCCGCGCTCGTCCAGCAGCGGGCCGCCGGAGTTGCCAGGGTTCACCGGAATGCTCACCTGGTAGAAGGCCGTATCGCCTTCGAAGCCCGAGCGGGCGCTCAGCGAGCCTTCGCCATATACTACGTCCTCACGCGGGTAGCCCAGCGTGAACACCCGCTCGCCCAGGTCGGCCTGGCCCGACTTGATGGCGTAGGGCAAGCGGCCGAAACCGGTGAATTTCTTATCGGTAATGCGCAGAATGGCCAGGTCGTGCTTCACGTCGGAATACACCGGCTCGGCGTGGTAGCGCTGCTGGTCGCGGCCTTCAATCAGCAAAGAGTCAGCCCCTTGAATGACGTGGTAGCTGGTCACGATGTAGCCTTCCGAAGTGAGCGCGAAGCCCGTGCCGCTGAATTTGCCGGTATTAACAGCCGGCGCGGCCGGCGGGCCCTGGGTAATAATGGTGCTCAGGGCTCGCTGGTTGCGCTTGAGCTTATCCATCTCGCGGCGCAACACGGTGTAGCCATACAGCGAGGGCTGTATCTTGGCATTGCGGTAAATATCCAGGCCCAGCAGCGTGGCAAACACGGCCATCACGGCCACCGAGGCGGCTACGCCCACCGTGGCACGGTGCCCACTCCAGAAATCGCGCAGCCGACGCTCGGTGCGCGAAATGCGCAGCATCGGGTTCACGGTGTGCGTGAGCGGGGTTTGAGTACTGATTTCCTCCGGGGCTTCGGCGGCCAGCATGGCCGTGTGCAGGGTGCGCAGCTGCTGGCGGGCCTGCTGGTGCTGGCCGTAGGCACGCAGCGTGCCGGTTAGTTCGGTGAAGTCGGCGTAGCGCAGGCTCAGGGCCGGGTCGGCGGCCAGGCGCGCCTCCAGGTTGGCACGCGCCGGGCCGGCCAGCTCGCCCTGGGCGTAGGCTTCAAATAAGGCGTAGTAGTCAGCGTCAGTCATCATTCTCTTCGGTGAGCAGTTATCAGTTGACAGTTATCAGTTGACATTTATCAGTGAGCAGTCCCGTTTAGGCGAGCAATGCTAACTGTTCACTGATAACTATTAACTGCTAACCGATTCTCTCAAATAGGTTCTTCTTTATAGTGGGTAAAGAATAATTTTTTCAGGCGAACCAGGCACTTATATTTTTGATTCTTAGCATTGTCGGCGTTGGTGTAGCCGAATTCTGTCGTCAGGTCCTGCATCGATTTATCAAGCAGGTAGAAGCCTTCAATCAGCGAGCGGCAGGGCTCGCCGAGGTGCTGCAGGGCGTCGGCCATGGTGGCGAACCGGCGGTCCTGCTCTTCGGCGGCAAGCAGGTCTTCTTCGGCCCCGGTGTTGAGCAGGGAGCCGTGTTCCTCCTCATCGAGCAAGCGCACGCCGAAGCGGCTTTTGCTGGTCAGGCGCTTGAGCCACAGGCGGCGGCACACGGCGTAGAGGTAGGTTTTAATCTGGCAGGTGAGCTCGAGCGAACCGTCGCGCACCTTTTCATAAAACACCATCACACCTTCCTGGTACACGTCCTGGGCATCGTCTTCGGAGCCGCTGTTTTGCAGCACGAAATGCGATACCATGGGCCAGTGCAACCGGTAGAGCTGAGCCAGGGCTCGCTCATCGCCGCCACGAATGGCCGCAATCAGCGCGTCGTCGGTCGGAGGCAAAGAAGAGGAGGTTGAATTGCCTCTGCTCATTCACTTTGGGAGTTAATACAATTGCGGGGCACAAGTAACCCGGCAAATAAAGATTTTTTCGGCCGGGTTACCTTTTGGGTAAGCCGGCATAAAGGGCGTTTTTTAGTTAACCCATTTTCAAAATTACCCCCAAAATGAACAACCTGTTTAAAGTTGCTGCCCTGGGCCTGGCCCTGACCGCTGGTCTGTCGTCGTGCGAGTCGAAATCGACCGAAACCACTACCGTTGAGACTCCCGCTACTACCACCGAGACCTCGACCACTACGGTTGTAACCGACACCACCGCAATGGCTGCTCCTGCTGCTGATGGCACGATGGCTCCTGCCGCCACCACTACCACTACGACCGAAGAAGTTAAGAAGTAATTGGCCGCTGGCCTCGTGCCAGCCCAATCCTTTTTCTTAAGGCCAGAGAAGCCCGGATTTTCCTCGGAAAATCCGGGCTTTTTTGTGCCCATCGGTCATTGCGAGCACAGTAAAGCAACCCGTCCTGTTGTCAGCGACCAACCTCATAATGTGACAAGCCCTGTAGTGTGCGCTACTGGAGCCTAGCTGGACTTTGGTAGTCGCTTAAGGTAGTGTCAGGGTTTGACAGGACGGATTGCTTCGCTCTGCTCGCAATGACCGTACCCTCACGCAATCAAGCCCAGCAAATCGGCCGCTATACCTGGCCAGGGCTGGTGCAGGTTGAGCGTAACTACGCGCACTGGGTGTCCGCCGAGGGTGTAGCGCAGGTCTACTTCCTGGGTAGTAGCCGGATACAGGAGGATGCCCTCCAGGTTTTGCCCGGGGGCGGGCCGTTGGTTTTGGAGGTAGGCATAGAGCTGGTAGAGGTGCGGGGCGATGAGGCGCTGCCGGTCGTAGCGCGGGCGTAGTGCAGCGGCGTAATATTTCGTGTCGAGGATTATTTTACGGCCGGGGGCATCGAGCGTAATATCGGTGAGCATGGTAGGCAGCAGGGCCAGGTCCTCGGGCTGGCTGGCCTCGGCTTGCCAGGCAATGGTTTCGGCATAAACGCGGTAGAGCCGCTGCTCGCGGCGGAAGAAGTTGCGGGTGAACTGCTCAAACAGCCGCGCCATCAGCACCTCATCGCGTCGGAAATCGGTGAAGCGGTTCCGGCCACCGGCCGTGGGCTCGGGCAGCGCGGTTTGCCACACCAACTCGCAGACGTGCAACAGAAAGGCGGCCTGGGCATCGGGGCGCTGCCGGCGCAGCTCCCGAAAGGTGGCGGCCGTGGGCATTGCTGAAGGAATAGTGGTCAGCGCCGCCGGAAACCGCTGCCGCAGATGCCGCAACTCGCGGCGCAGGGCGGCCGGCAAATCGGCGGCCCCGGCCAGCCCGCCCAGGGTGTGAACCAACAGGCGCAACAAGGGCGAATCAGTACTCAGCTCATCAAAGGCACATACAGCGCGGCCACGTTCCAGCAAGCCCCGGCCCAGCGTTGGTGCCAACTCGATGCGGCCGCGCAGCTGCGCCAGCTCGGCCTCTTGGGCTACAAAGGTGCGCGGCAGGCCGGCTCGCAACAGCCGCCGGGTGCCGTGCAGCAGCACCTGCGCCAGCAGCCCCAGCGGCCGATGGAACGGCGCGGCCTCGCTGGCTTCGAGCACGGCCGGCTCGGGCAAGCGGTTCCAGGCGTAGCACAGGAAGTAGTATAGGGTGGGGAGGGGAATCACAATCTGTCAGGCCGATGCAGCAGTGCCACGTACGCAGCCCGGTAGCGGGCTGCAACAGGCTTGTTGCCGGGTCAACAATGTAGCTTTGTTTGTTATTATTACCGTTTGAATGAACGAAGACAATACCACATGAACATCAGCCTCTCCATGCTTTATTGCTGCCTCTTGCTGGGGGTGGTTGTCGGTTGTAAGCCAAGTAGTGAGGAAATAGTCTCGGTGCCCCTGCTGGAAGGAAATTGGCGTAATTACGGCACGGCGTATCAGTACTACAACGCATGGCACAAGCTCATTAGCCGCGACACTATGGGACATAAGTCGTTGGGCGGCATGGTCATCACAAGCACAGCCATTCACCTGTACCGGGACGGGGGAGAACCTATGGAGAATCCCTGGCCCTACCAGCGGTATGGTGACACCATCCGATTTACCGACGGGTACGGGTATTGGACCATCTTACAGCTCACCCCGAACCGACTCGTTACGCGGGTGGAAATGCCTTACCCTTTTGCTGATAAAACTGATACAGCCCGCCACGCCTTTATTAGTTACCACGTTCGATAACGAGCGCTGGCGGTGGTCTAATCGCAGGTGATGCGGTAGGAACGCGCCACGGCGCGTTCGCCGCCTGCGCCGGGTCGCCTCAGTTGTTCGAGGAGTGAACGCGCCATAGCGCGTTCCTACAATCACCATGCTTTAGACCACTGCCCGAGCGCTATGCAAATGCTCCTTTCAGTGAACCACTGATTTGGACAGCTTGAAAGTTGCGCGAGCGTCTGGAAACGCTTTCCATCGCTAGTGCCGGGTTTAAGAAACTCGTCTATCAATCAAAGTTTACGAAACTACACAAGGCGATGAGTTTCGTAAACTCGGGTTGAGGCACAAATTCTGGGGGCGCTGCCTGAGACAGCCCGCTATGCCAGCAGCTTGCGCAGTTGGGCGGCGGCCGTGGCGGGCTGCTCGCGCCAGTAGTCGGCCAGCAGCGGGCCTATTTCCTGTTCCAGAATAAGCTGTAGCCAGGCGGCGGCTTGTTGTGGTTGCGTAGGCGGCTGGCAGAAGTAGCTGTGGCCAATGGCGAAATCAGGGCCTAGCTCCGGGTCGTCGGCAATGGTTTGGTTGAGGGCAGCCATGCGGGTGCACAGCTGCTCCACAAGGGCGGCGGGCACTTGCCGGGCCGTCAGAAATTGCCGGAGGGGCGGCCCAAACTGCGGCCCGAGACTTACAAAGGCGAAGCGGCGGCGCAGGGCGTAGTCGAGTGGGCTGAGGGAACGGTCGGCCAGGTTAAGGGTGCCAATGACGCACAGGTTGTCGGGCACGAAGAAGCGTGGGGCCCCGGCGGGCGCGTAGGGCAGGCGCAGGGCGTGGGCGGGGCCGCGCTTGTCGGCTTCGAGCAGGAGCAGCAGCTCGCCAAATATGCGCGGCACGTTGCCCCGGTTCACTTCATCGATGAGCAGAAAATAAGGCTGGTCGGGGTCGGCGGCGGCGCGCTGGCACAGCAGCGGCAGCACGCCGGGCACCAGCTGAAACCGTCCATCGGCCGCGGGCCGGAAACCGAGCATAAAATCCTCATAGCCATAGCTGGGATGAAATTGCACCAATTCGATGCGGCTTTCATCCCGGGCCCCCAGCAGCAGCCACGCTAGGCGGCGCGCCAGAAACGTTTTGCCCGTGCCCGGTGGGCCTTGCAGCAGCAGGTTGCGGCGGCGGGCCAGGCCGGCCAGGGCGGCATCCAGCGCTGTTTCTGATATAAAGAGCTCGGCTAAGGCATCGGCACGCGAATAGGGGAGAGCGGTGTAAGCGGCAGGGGCTGGTTCAGCCGCGTGAGCTACCGCAGACGCACTCGCCAGCCCGGTGTACAGGTCCTCGGCCTGCTGCCGGGCGGTTTCGTCGCCATCGTGGGCCGCGCCGGAGGTCAGCACGGGCCGCTTGGTACTGATGGTGAAGTCGAGGGCTTCGAGCAGGGCGTTGGTGGGGCCGCCGGCGGGGCGGGGCCAGTGGGCGCTGGGGTTGCCGGTGGCCAGGCGGTAGGCCAGCTCGGCCACGGCGCGGGGCGGGTAGCGGCGGCCCCGGTACACCAACTCATACACGGTGCTGGGCGGCAGGGAGTGGCCCTCCCGCGCTATTTGCCGCAGGGCACGCAGCACCTGCTCGCGGGTGAGCAGCGGAACCGGAGTAGCGGCAGAGCCGGGCGGGGCAAGGGGCATAGCAAGCAGGATAGGGCTAGAGCAGTAGCGAAAGGCAGGCAAATAACCTAAAAAAAGAACGTCATGCTGAGCTTGCCGAAGCATCTCTACCGCAATACTAATTAGCTTTAGCGGTGCGGTAGAGTTGCTTCGGCAAGCTCAGCATGACGTGCTGAGTTTGCCGTGGGAAACCGGAATTACGGGGCTACCGTGAACGTGCGCGTAACCGAGTTGTACGGGCCGGGAATCATGGTGCCGCTGCTGTCGACCAGTTCCAGCTTCACCGTGTTTTCGCCGGCGGGCAGGCCTTCCATCTGGTAAGGCAACCACCGGTCAATCATGAATTCGATGCCGTTGATGGTGGCCCGCACCCGGTTGCCGCCGGGTTCCAGAGTCGTGTTCACGAGGTAAAAGTCGAGCATGATGCGCTTGGCATCGGCCCCGGCGTAGGTATCCTTGGGGCGGCTATAGAACAGGTGCGGGGCCTTCAAATCCGCCATTGGGGTGGCCGGAGCCGGGGTGGCGCTGCCCACGTTGATGATGCGCAGGTCGTAGGCCCCGCGGTGCTTGAGGCTCTCATGGTACGAGCGCGACAGGAACGATAGCACCACGTGCTGGCCGTCGGGAATGGCCTTCGAGAAACGGGTTTCGTAGTGGGCCGAGTAAGGCTCATTGTCCACGATGTTGTGGATGTGCTGGCCCTTCATTGAGTTGGCCATTTGGGTCATGTTGGGCCCGCCGCTCATTTTGGTGAGCTGGAAGTTGGTGATTTGGTAGTCAAAAGCAACTTCACCGCTTTGCAGCGTGGCACCGGCGATGGGTGCCCGGAGCTGCATCTGAGCCTCCGGGTATTTGGGCGAGTCGCTGAGCGGAGTCAGGCGGATGCCGTTCGATTCCATGCTCTCGCCACTGGCCGCCGTGCGGGCGGCGGCGGGGCTGGTGCTACCCGCCGAAGCGCTAACGTCGGTTGCCGGTTTGCTCGATTCGCAGCTGGCCAGCAAAGCCAGGGTAAGGGTCGTGCTGCACAGCAGCCAGAAGGGACGTTTCATGGAAAAAACTCAAAAGGGTTGGTAGTAGTTGTTCTCAGCATTTGAGCCGTAGGCAATGACACTTACGGCTTGCCCCCGGTGCGGGGTTTTGCTTAACTTGCATCGTTGCCCACCAAAGGCCGCTATACGGCCTCAAAGTAAACCTATTTTTTCCATGCAGGACCAACTTCTTGACCAGATTCCCTCGCTCGACCTCGCGGACTTCCGTTCGGGCGACTCCGAGCGCAAAGCCCGCTTCGTGCAGCAGCTCGGCGAGGCTTACCAAAGCATCGGCTTTGTGGCCCTGAAAAACCACGGCCTCAACGACGAGCAGACCAAACAGCTATACGCCGATGTGCAGGCTTTTTTCCAGCTGCCCGACGCCGCTAAGCAGCGCTACGAGAACCCGGAGCTGGCCGGCCAGCGCGGCTACATCAGCAAGGGCAAGGAGCACGCCAAGGGCCGCAACACCGGCGACCTGAAGGAATTCTACCACGTGGGCCAGGAAGTGGAGACCGAAGACCCTATTAAAAAGGAGTATCCCGCCAACATCTGGCCCGAAGAAGTGCCCGGCTTCCAGAAAAGCACGTTCACGGCGTACCGCACGCTGGAAAGCGCCGGTCAGGACGTACTGCGCGCCATTGCCCTGTACCTGGAATTGCCCGAAAATTATTTCGACGACAAGGTGAAGCACGGCAACAGCATTCTGCGGCCTATTCACTACTTCCCCATTGAAGACCCCAATGCCGTGCCCGCCGATGCCGTGCGCGCCGCCGAACACGGGGATATTAACCTGATTACCCTGCTGATGGGGGCCAGCGCCGATGGCCTGCAGGTGAAGCGCCGCGATGGCAAGTGGATTGCCATCACGGCCCTGCCCGACCAGATTGTGGTGAACGTGGGCGACATGCTCCAGCGCCTCACCAACGGCGTGCTGAAAAGCACTATTCACCGCGTGGTGAATCCCGCCCGCGAAAAAATGAACACCTCGCGCTTCAGCATTCCGTTCTTCATGCACCCGCGCTCCGAAATGAGCCTGGCCGCGCTGGAGCACTGCGTGACGCCGGAAAACCCCAAGAAAGAGGCCGATATCACGGCCGGTGAGTTCCTGAACGAGCGCCTGATTGAGCTGGGGTTGAAGAAGAAGTAAGCCGGTGAGGTAAAGTCAAATGATAGAACGTCATGCTGAGCTTGCCGAAGCATCTCTACCGCACAAGTAAATGATTTACTCTCGTGGTAGAGATGCTTCAGTAAGCTCAGCATGACGTTCTTTATTTTCCTGCATGACCGTTCCCACGCCCACAACTAACGCCCCGCACCCCGCGGCACCCGTTTCCCTCGCGCCGCCCCCCCGGCGCTCGGGCAAGCGGACGCGGCGGGTGCGGGGCATTATTTTTTTGAAGGACGTGGCCGTGCTGGCCCTCACGGCCTTTGGCGGCCCGCAGGCGCATCTGGCCATGTTTTTCCGGCTGCTGGTTGATAAGCGCCGCTACATCAGCGCGGCCGAGCTGCTGGAGCTGCAGGCGCTGTGTGCGCTGCTGCCGGGCCCTACCTCCACCCAGACCATCACCGTCATCGGCTTTCGGCTGGGCGGGCCGAATCTGGCCTACCTCACCCTGCTGGTGTGGGTAGCGCCGGCCGCGGCCCTGATGACCCTGGCCGGGCTCACGCTCAGCCACCTCGACCCTGCCCGCGTAGCGGCGCTGGTGCAATTTGTGCAGCCCGTGGCGGTGGGCTTCGTGGCGTTTTCGGCCTACCGCATCGCCGAAAAAGTTATTCATACCAAAACGGCGGTGGGGCTGATGGTGGCCGCCGCCATGCTGGCCTACTTCTTCCAGCTGCCCTGGATGCTGCCGCTGCTGCTGCTGGCCGGCGGGGCCGTGACCACGGTGCGGTACCGCAAGCACACCATCGTGCAGGAAAAAAAGCCCCTGCGCGTGGAGTGGGCCAACTTTGTGCTCTGGCTGGGTATTCTGGTGGGGGCGGCCGTGCTGGGGCACTACACGCGCCTGCTGCCGGTGCGGCTGTTCGAGAATTTTTACCGCAACGGCTCGCTGGTATTTGGGGGCGGGCAGGTGCTGGCTCCGCTGCTGTATGCCGAGTTCGTGGAGTTCAAGCACTACCTCACGGGGCCGGAATTTCTGTCGGGGCTGGGGCTGGTGCAGGCCCTGCCGGGGCCCAATTTTTCGTTTGCCGCCTACATTGGGGCGCTGGCCATGCGCCCGGCCGGTGGCACGGGCATGCAGGTAGTGGGGGCGCTGGTGGGCACGGTGGGCATCTTTTTGCCGGGCACGCTGCTGATATTCTTCGTTATCCGATTCTGGGACCGGCTGCGGCAGTACCGCGTGGTGCAGGCCTCGCTGGAGGGCATCAACGCGGTGAGTGCGGGGCTGGTGTGCGCGGCCACCTTCCTGCTCTACCACCCCTTGCCCGACCGCCTGCTGGCCCTGCCGTTTCACCTCGGCCCCATCGACACGCTGCCCCTGAACCCGCTGCTGGTGGGCACCACGTTCCTGCTGCTGCTCTGGGAAAAGGTGCCGGGCGTGGTGATTATCGGCCTGGCCCTGTTGGCCGGCGCGCTGCTTAGCTGAGACAAACTACTCTGGGTGAGAATTTTGCCTTGTTTAGCGATGCGCCAGATAGGCAACCCGCGCCGCTTCCAGCTGCGCCACCAGCGCGGCCCGCTGCCGCAGCAAATCCTGGCCCACGGCCGGGGTGCGCCGAAACAGGCGCAGGGCGCGTAGCCGCTCCATCCGGGCCGCCAGGGTGTTCCAATAGCCCAACGCGTAAAATCCGCTGATGGGCAGGCTCAGCACGTAAAGGGCGGTCAGGGCCCAGTTGTGCGTTAGCCAGTGCTGCACGGCCGCTGCCTGCAGCGCATAGGCCAGCGGAAACGTGAGCATGCCCACCACCAGCATAATGGGCGCGACAAATTCCACGTCTTTGGTGGCCCGCCCGGCTATCATCGACGGGATGATGTAGGGCAAATAGTTGTTCAGCCCGCCGTAGAGCCACACGGGTGCCCCCAACAGCAGGTTGAGCAGGCCCGCCACGGTACCGCGCCGCTGCTCATCAAGGGCGCTGTCGGTGAGGCGGTATTTCCGCAGGCAGTCGAGGTAGATATGAAACTGGGCGCGCATGGTTTCCAGGCGCTCGGGTGCTTGCTGTTCAAACCAGGCCAGGGCCTGCAGCAGGGTTTGGCTGAGCTGGAAATTGTCGATGAGGCTTTCGGGGTCATCGTCGGGGTTGAGGTGGTCGCCGAAGGTGCGCTCAATCTGCTGCACGAAGTCGTCCTGGGCCGCGTCGCGGGTGATGACCAGCCGGCGCTCCAGCGCTTCGCGAATGGCCTCGGTGAGCTGGTCGGCGGCGGCTTCGGGGTCGTTCGCATACGCTTCGGCGTAGTCGGCCACCACAATGGGCGGGGCCACGTTCAGCAGCACATCGGAGCGAAAGCGCGAGGGGTCGAAGTAATTGATGGCAATGGGCACCACTTTCAGCCCCAGCTTGAAGTGGTAGCGCGCCTCGGCCCCCAGGGCAATGCGGGCCGCCCCGGTTTTGAGGGGCCGCAGGCGGCGCTCGCTTATGCTGGTGCCTTCGGGGAAAATCATGAGGGTGCCACCCTGGCCCAGGTAGTCGTAGCAGCGGCCAAAGGTGGCCTCATTCTGGGCGGCCAGCTGCGCGGGGGTGGCCGGGCCGGTATCGGCATCCTGGCGGCGGTAGATGGGAATAGAATTTCCCGACTGCAGGATGGCCCGCGATACGGGGTTCTTAAAAAACGTGCTTTTGGCCAGAAAGGCTACCGGCTGCCGCCGGTTGATGGCCACCAGCAGCGGGTCCATGAGGGTGTTGGGGTGGTTGCCGGCCAGCAGCAGCGGGCCCGGCAGGGCCAGGCGCTCGCGGTGGCGCACTTCGATGCGGCGGAAAAAGACCCGCAGGGCTACCTGCACCAGCGGTTTCATTACGGTATAAAAGAGCATGGGGCGGGATACGTAGTGGCCCGAAGATAGGGTGTGCCAGCGCTGGGTACGTCTTCTTTTTCCAAAAACAAAAGCCGCCGCCCTGGGTAGGGCGGCGGCTTCGGGCGGGCCTGGGAGCGGCCTATTTTTTCTTTTTGGCAGCCTTCTCTTTGGCTTTGGCTTTGTCTTCGGCCAGCTTGGCTTTGACTTTGGCCTTGCGGTCGCGCTCAGCTTCCATTTTCTTGCGCTTGCCGGGGTGCAGGGCGTCGAAGAGCTGGATTTTGGCCAGGCTGTCGGCTTCCACGATAGCGGCGCGGGAAGTAACCCGGCCCGTGAGCGACACTAAATCACCCTCGCCCATTTGGGCGGTGGCACCATCGGGGGCCGTCACTATGCCGGCCAGGGTGATAATCGTGCCATTGAGTAGTTTTTTGTCAGCCGTGAGCGGGTTGGTAATGCCCATTTCGGTGAGCACTACCCGGCCTTTTTGCATGGTCAATCCGTCCTTCAGGCCTACGCCAGTGGCTACCACGCGGGGCTTGGGGGCTACGCGGCCAGGGCGGGCGGCCTGGGCGTGGGCACTGGCTCCGCTCAGCAGCGTGCCCACCAGAATAAAGCTGAAGAAGAATTTATGATTCATGAAAAAATTCAAAATAGAATAAATAAAAAACAGCCTTAAATGCGTTATTGATGCAATATACGCCTTTATTTACCTGCGAAAGGATTGCGCATTCGGTTCAAGTGCAAAATAGAGGCCAGGATTTAGGTGTTGAAAGAGATGCTCGACAAGCTGCTTTGGATTTATCCCGACCTCTTCGGCTGCCAGATGCTAAGGCAACTATGCTGCCAATATTACGGCAATGTTGCTAAGCGTTATACCTATAGATAGATTAAACCCTGGTAAAATGCCTGGTCGCTTTCGGCAGAGGAAAAAAAGCTGCGCCTGGCCGGCGGGTACTGCCGCCGCTATCCGGCTATGCTTTATTCGCGTAAAAGCAGGAGTAAGCCGGTAGCGCGCGCAGGCGCGGTGGTGTGCCCGCCACCGGCTTACTTCGTCGCTCCCTCACCCGCCCCGATTTTCATCCCAAGACCCCCCAATGGATTACAAAGACTACTACAAAGCGCTGGGCATCGAAAAAACGGCCACTCCTGAGCAAATCAAAAAAGCGTACCGTAAGCTGGCCCGCCAGCATCACCCCGACGTGAACCCGAACGACAAAGGTGCCGAGCAAAAATTCAAAGAGCTAAACGAAGCCAACGAGGTGCTCAGCGACCCCGAAAAGCGGAAGAAATACGACCAGTTTGGGTCCGACTGGCAGCGCTACCAGCAGCAGCCGGGCGGGGCCGGCCGCGGGGCCCAGCCCGGCGGCTTCGACTGGAGCCAGTATACCCAGGGCCAGGGCCAGGGCGGGGGCGGCAACCCCTTTGGTGAGGGCGAAGACTTTTCCGATTTCTTCGGCTCCCTGTTTGGCAACATGGGCGGCGGCCGCGCCGGCGGGGGCACCCGCCCCGGTGCCGGCCCCGACTACCAGGCCGAGCTGGAGCTGAGCCTGGACGAAGCCTACCACGGTGGCCCGCGCACCATCACGGTGCACGGCCGCAACCTGCGCCTCACCATCCAGCCCGGCGTGGCCGATGGCCAGACCATTCGGCTGCGCGACCAGGGCGGCCCCGGCCGGCAGGGCGGCCCCAATGGCTCGCTGCTCATCACGTTTCGGCTGCGGCCCGATGCCCGCTACGCCCGCACCGGCCACGACCTGACCCAGGACGTGCCCGTGTCCGTCTACAAAGCCCTGCTGGGCGGCGAACAAACGGTGGAAACGCTCAGCGGCCCCGTTAAAATCAAGCTCAAGCCCGAAACCCCCAACGGCACCCGTCTGCGCCTACGGGGCAAGGGCTTTCCCGTGTACAAAAAGGCTGGTGAATTCGGCGACCTCTACCTGCGCCTGACCCTGACCCTGCCTCAGCACCTCACCGACCAGGAAAAAATCCTGATTCAGCAGCTGGCCGACCTGCGTCCCGAAGCTTAACCCGTTGTCTCGTTTGTTATGGAAGCGCACATCCTCACCCTCACTTTTCAGGAATGCTCGACCCGCTACGGCCTGGAGCCCGCGGTGCTGCACGAGTTTCTGCAGGCGGGCCTGCTCCGGGCCGCTCCCACCCCCGAAACCGTGTTCGTCGACGAGCCCGATGAGCTGCCCCGGCTGATTCGGCTGCACCATGAATTGGGCCTCGCCCCGGAAGCCCTCGACGTTATCCTGGCCATGCGCCAGCGGTTGGTGCGCCTGCAGGCTACCCTGGCCTACGAAACGGCCAGAGCCCGGCAGCTGGAAGATTTCCTGCTGGGCGGCGGGGAAGTATTGAATGTTGAGAGTTGAACTAAAGAACGGTAAATGGCCGGCAATTTTCTGCACGTTTCCACTAAGTACCCGTTGCTAATTAGTTTGATACTAAAGAACGTCATGCTGAGCTTGTCGAAGCATCTCTACCACGAGAGTAATCTCAACGTTTAGAGTTAGTTGCGCAGTAGAGATGCTTCGACAAGCTCAGCATGACCGCCTATTTTAACATGAACTATGTTAAAAGTCAAGCGGTGGGCGCAAGTTTTGAGCTGAAATCAGCTTGGTAGGGCACGCCCGATTTGACGATGGCAAAGGCTTGTTTGAGGAGCTTGTTGCAGACGGCAATCAG
>NZ_BAABDI010000026.1:0-70316 GCF_039539545.1 Hymenobacter antarcticus
TCCTGGACTGTTTCTAACTAATTTCATCAGCTAAGAATATGCGAGGTCTCCTGCACCACATCGCTCAATTTTTGATAGCCCTAGCTCGCAGTATTACGTGCAGTATGGGTATCCATCCTTAGCAAGGGTTCCAACGCCAAATGAGCATCTAAGGCAACAACCATTTAGCCTCTTCCGCAATCCAGGCGCAACGGCGGCCCCTCGTTTGTCGAGTGCCAGCAGGCGGGCGTACCACGTGGTTGGGTTGCCCCGGTCGGAGGTGTTGCGGCCCTTGCGGTAATGCGGCTCCCAAAATCCTGTTCGCCCAGGCCCGGGAAAGCACCTGGTTTTGAGTTTACGAAACTCATCTCGTTTTCGAGTTTCGTAAACGTTGAATCGTAGACGAGTTTCTTAAACTCCTCCAGCCCTGCAATGGCCAGTTGGCACCTGGTGCTGGCCAGTTGCTAGGGGTTCACGGAAAGGAGCGTGGCTGTTGCAGAACTCTGGTCATGTGGCTCAAATGCTAAGTAGCCGCTTCTGGATTGCCCAAGTTGGTGCTTCGGGACGTCTGTTACGCCGCCAAGAGTGCCCATTGGGCGCTAGTAGTGGCCTGGGTAAGGCCACCGCTAGGCTCCGTTGCCGTTGGGGCCAGTACTTGAGTAGCTTTTTGAGGTTATAGGCCACGGCCGTGAGCAGCATGGTTTTGTGCGCGCCCGCATGGCCCCGCACGTTCATGCGGCGCAGGCCGTAGTGGTGAATCAGGTTCCCAAACACGGGCTCGACGGTGCCCTGCCGGACCCGGCGCATGCGCTGGCCCCGACGGCTTTGCTGCCGTTGCCAGGCGCGGCAGTAGGGCGCATCATAGAGCGTGCGGGTGAGTTGCTTGCGCTTGGCACCGGGTACACAGGTGGGCTTCAAGGCGCACTGCTGGCAGTCCTGGCAGGTGGCCCAGTAGATTTTGAGCCAGTGGCCGTCGGTCGTGGTGTCGTACTTGCGAAAGGGCAGCACCTTGCCCGCCCGGCAGTGGTAAGCATCCTGCTGGGCGTCGTAGGTAAAGCCCTCGATTTCGGCCTTGTACTGGCCAAAGACCGGTATCCAGGCCGTCACTCCCCGCGCTTCGAGCAGGGCATAGTTCGAGCCGTTGGCGTAGCCCGCGTCGGCCAAGAGGTCGCGTAGGCGCAGTTCGCAACCGCGTAGGCGTCGCTGCAGGCCGGCGAGCAGGCGGGGGAAATGCAGGCTGTCGCGGCTGTCGGCAAAATCGGCCTGCACGTGGCTGATGACGCCGTGGGCCGTGTCGACGGCCAGGCTGCAGAGGTGGTTGAGGGCCCGGGCCTTGCCGGGCTTGATGGAGATGCGCGCGTCCGGGTCGGTGGGGCTGTAATGCGTCTTGTTGCTGAGCAAACGTGCTTTTTCGTGCTGCGCGCCTACGGGCCCGGGCTCCGACCGGCGCTTGGCCTGCCGGGCGGCCTCGCGGCGCAACTCGTGCGCGGGTGCCGTGATAAGCGGCACCGTCGGTGTCGCCCGATGCGGCAAGCCTGCGCCGGATAGATGGGGCCCCAGGGCCGGCTGCGCCTGCTTTTCGGCCACGCTATCCAGGGAGGCGTTGGCTTTAACCGGAGCCGAATCGACGGCCTGCGTGTCGCCGGCCACCAAGCCCCGGGCCACGCACTGGGCAAAAACGTGGTCGAAGAGGCGCTCGAAGACCGCCGCTGGAAACAGCTGGCGGGTCCGGCTCACGGTCGAATGCCAGGGCAATTCCTCGTCCACTTCGTAGCCCAAAAACAGCAGGATATCCAGCCGCAGGGCGCAGTGCTCGACCAGGCGGCGGTCGCTGACCAGGTTTTCCAGCCGGCCCACGAGTACGAGCTTGAAAAACACCACCGGGTCCAACGAGGGCTGGCCCGTGCGGCTGTAAAGCGCCCGGGTCTCCTCGTAGAGAAACGACCAGTCCACCAGCTCGGCCAGTCGGCGGTACAGATTGTGGGGCCGCACCCGCTCACTGAGCCGAAAGCGGGTCACCTCTTTGTCGAGAAACAGCTTCTTGCCTTGCATCTTCCCTCTACGAACACGGGTTCTGCAACAGCCACGAGCGTTAAGATGGTGCTGGCAACGCACTCAATTGCGGGGGCTCACCAAGCCTTTCTCCCTCGTGTAGCGGATGGATACGAGCTGCTCGGCCGGAAAAGCTTGGGCGAGCTGTTGGACGCGGCCGAAACAGGCCGCTGCGGGCGAATGGTCGCGGGGACCGTCCCACTGCATGGTGCGTTCGACCAGCCGTCCGCTCGCATCCGTAAATCGAAGCGTCCCCCACAGCTCTACCACCGTTGGCCCTCCCCCCTTCTTTACCACATAAGCAATGAGGCGGTACCGCACGGGCGCGGCAGTGCCGTTTTGCGTGGGCTCCAAGGGCCGGTCGGCGGTTGTCATTAGCAGTCGGTCTTCGTTCAGGGTGTCTACCGTGTAGCCCTGTCCCTCGCTGACCGCAGCCAAGCGGCGGACGGAGGCGTCCGCCATTTCGCGGTGCACGCTGAGCAAAATCGCGTTGGCGCCATTGAACGGCCGCGGGGAGATGCGTTGCACCGGCGCCGCAAGGGCAAAAAGGCAGGGTAACAGGGCCACTAACAGCACGGGTCTCATCGGGTCCAATCGGCAACGCCGCGGTTACGCCCACCGCGTGCGCGGGAAGCAGGTAAGAAATGAGGCCGTTGTGCAATGCTCCTTCGACCGGCATACGGGTAACCATCCCCGGGGACAATATATGGTCAAGGAAGCATATTCGAGTTCAGGAAAACGCTCAGAAGCTAAACGCGACCCATTCAGGAAAATGAAACGATGTCCGACCAAGTAGCACCGGCGTTCAGCAACCCTCTTCGCAGAAGGGCGCTGGGCGTCGTGCGGTGGACGACGCGGGGCGGTCAATCGGGTGTCCCCACCGGTTCTCTTAGCGGGAAAAGCCGTATTCGTATTCGAGGTACGGCAGGTTGGCCGGATGGCCCGGGTAGCGGATAACCAATCGGTGGTCTGCCAGCTCGTCAATAAAGGCACTTCTGCGGCTCCCCAGCGTCAGGGTGTTTCCCTGCCGGGCATAGGATTCGCTGTTGGCAAACTTGGCGTTGGTACGCGGGTCGTAAAACAGCAGCGAGTCGGCCGTAACAACCAAGTTGAGTTGCGGCCCGTAGTCCGCGGTGCGTCCAATGTAGGTGCCGTCCAAGGCCGTGTAGGAAAGGGTGGCGGAAGTCTCGCCGTGCCAGCGGCCGGCAAAGGCCGGGACCGGGGGAGGGGCGTCTTTCTGACAGGAGGTGAGCAGGACTATCCCCAGGGAAAGCAAGGTGTAACGCATCGAAGAAAACAAGGAGAAGCCGAAGGGGACAAAGCTAACAGGCCACGCGCCTCGAAAGGAGCAGGGTCGTAAACGCGCTCTGTTCACTTTAACGGTAATTACTCGCTCCACTACTGGGCCGCTACTGGCACCGGTAGCGGCCCAGTAGTGGAGCGAGTAGTGGCTACCGAAAGGGTCGTGCCGTAAACGCGCTCCGTTCAGAATTACGAGGGATAACCTTGTTTAGGGCATCACGACGCGCGGGTGCGGCAAGCGCTCGTGCGGGTCGTATTGCGCGCCCAAGTCCGCGGCGTCTTGTTCCACGGTGGTCGGAAAGCCGAGCTGGTGGCGGTAGTAGTTGACCCGCGCCGGCTTCTGAATGGGCCACATGACCCGGGTGCCGTCCTGGCGCACCCAGTTGGCCGTTTGCGTGCCGTAGCGCTGCTTCCTGCCGGACAACATCCGCACGCGGTCCTCCATCATCGCCGCATCCGTGGCCCACGCCTCGCCGTGCCGGGCCAGCCGGCGCAGGGTCGGCAGGTACTGCGTCATCACGGCGCGGCTGGCATGCTGCACGACCAGGAACACCGCGCCGGCCGCGGTGTCGCCCACCTGGCTGCGGGCCGGCCAGCCCGTGGTGGCCAGCAGGCGGCGCACGTACGCTTGGTTCACCGAATCCGTGGCGTGCATTTGCTGGAATAACGGCCCGGCGGCCGGCGAGTCCAGGCCCACGGCCGTGAGGGCTTCCCAAGGTTTACTGAAACGGTGGTGGCTGTTGCAAAACCCGCGTTCGTAGAGGGAAGATGCAAGGCAAGAAGCTGTTTCTCAACAAAGAGGTGGTCCGCTTTCGGCTCAGTGAGCGGGTGCAGCCCCACAATCTGCATCGCCGGTTCGCGGAGCTGGTCGACTGGTCGTTTCTCTACGACGAGACCTGGGCGCTGTACAGCCACACCGGGCAGCCTTCGCTCGACCCGGTGGTGTTCTTCAAGCTCGTGCTCGTGGCCCGCTTGGAAAGCTTATCTTGTTTCAGCATGTAGGCTCCTGTTTGGAACGTTGATTTTTCTTACACATCCTTATTTCTAACAGAAACAATAATTGGGAAAAACGATATCTTTTGAATTTGAGTGTGTTCGCTGCCACAATCGCCAACCCAAGGGTCATCGTCATCGGGTGTATCGCCGATGATGCTCAATATTCTTACTGGACCAGTAGGCTCACTCATAATGTTCCTTTCAATCGCGTGTGAACCATGACCTTTAAGCTTACCCTTGTAAGAAGCCACCTTTGTGGATTTTATATCAAGGACAGCATAATTATCAGGCACTTTCCCAATTAAGACACGATTTTTATAAACAGAGCAGTGTGTATTTCCGTTCTCAGATTGTGTCCAATTGCAGCTAATATTAGCGTAAACATTGTTGCCCTCGTTAAAGATATCTAAGCGAAAATCTAAATCAGGTCCTTCCCCGTCAAACTCTCTGTCTTCCCCACCATCTGGAGTTGCACAAAGCTTCACAATATCAGAAAGCTCCAGTGAATATTCTTCCGTTTGCTTCATTGTACACGTTCTAGAAGTGTATTTTCCAGACTGTACAAGAGTAAAAATGCTGCCATCCGTGCAATGCTTGAGTGTATAAGCCAGCGGGACCCCCTGGTCGTTAGGCCCCCATATCGCTCCGTTGATAAGTATATCATGCAAGGAGGCTTTACGCGCTACCGCTCTAAGTATCTCGAAAGGTGCATTAGGATTTCCTCCCATTGCCAATATGTTCACAGATTTTTCATCGAACAGCTTTTCTACTAATGAGTTGGCTGAAAACGAACCACTAGCAGCAAAACTACTAAATTCTGCTTTTATACTTGCGGCTTGACCCTGAATACTTCTATCGGTTTCCATTATTACCATAATTCTTCGTCCGTACTTAACCGAAGAAATATAAACCGGAGAATAATCGACAGGCCCATGCGGCTTATAATCAAAAAAACCGTATGGGCCTATTGCATCTACATCTATGGTATAATATACTTGAGTTACATCAAGTAAATACCGTGACTTCACATCTTCTCTGTCAAAGTTGTAAGCTGCCTCAACATTGCCAAATCCTGCTGAGTACTTGCCCTGTAATACCAGTCCTAAGTGTTCTTTTGAAAATATCTCCACACAGCTTATGGTAGTTTGTGCAGGATTTCTGCCATTAATGGCAGAATTAATGATAGAGCGTATACCTTGTCTGACACTAGAATTTTTAGGGTTATTTACAGGCGCGGCCCCTATTTTTGTTATCGCTAGTGAGGTTGAGAGCTTAATAGGTTTTCTGGCACCTATAATTTCGGTATACCTACCATCCTGCAAACTGGCAGCGTCTAGTACGCACCCAGGATAAATGATATCAGACTGTGGGTCAAGCAATATTGTTTCTGCTTTTCCCGGCGACCATTCCATTTCCTTAATCTCACATTTCTCAGTGGGAGTATTTATCGTTTTTTGCGACAAAAGCTTTTTTTCATCCTTTACCAAAGCTTGTTGAACTTTCGTGCGTGGCACTCTATACCGCGGTTTAGGCTTGCCTTCAGTATCTAAGACAATGCAGATGAGCAAACCTAGTAGAGTGAGAAAATTATAAGATGCAGTTTTCATGGCTAGCAAAAGTTATGAAGTTGTTTTCCTATAATCACCACGCAGTTAATGCCTTTCTAGTAATGCACGTTACCGCCGTGTATTTTCCGAATTCCGGGTGCTTCGCTTACTAGTTTCAACTTGTAGGGACCAGATTGGACCGGCGGCTGCATTTGAGATGGAGTAAATGTATGCCAACCACCACGGGGGTTTTCGCGGCTGCCTTTACTTAAAATCTTGTCATTCTTATCAAGCATCTCAAGGCGAAAGGCACCTCCATTAGTCATTTCAATTTCAATCAAAGTAACATTGTCAAACAAAGCACCATCGTTAATCCACAGAAAATTTGAAAACGATGATTTGGGAATGGAGTAATGTTCCATGTAGACGTTAAAGTAGAAATGTGAATTAAACCGGTGGTTTAGTTCACAGCCCTGTATTATTTTTATGGATGGACTCGGCGTTCGAGCTGGGGCCGCCCCACTCCACAGCAGAAAGAGAAGTAGCACTAGGGGCAGCGGCCGGTCTGGACTATTAGCGGCGTGACACTTGGACTTCATAAGGCCATTTTAAAAGCATTATAGATAGCACCAAGGCATGCCCTGAAGTACCCTGTAAATATACAATAAAAAAATACTACATTCATATAGTTCATGAGTTATTTTTTTTATCTTCTCAGCTGTTACCTACGTTTCGCTGTATCTGAAGTGTAAATCTGTAAGACTATTAAGAGATTTTTGCCACGCCCAAGCCTGCTTGTTGAGCAAAAAGACCCACTACAGCCCCACCGACCCCGATGCGCGCATCTCCGTCAAGCCCGACAAAGCCCGCGCTTTAAACTACCTCTGCAGCTTGGCCGTGGACACCGCGAGCGGCGTCATCAGCTACGTGCAGGCCGACTTGACCGATGGGCGCGACAGCCTGCACCTGCCCCGGCTGCTGCGCGGCCTGCAGCGTCGCTTCCGGGCCACGAACTGCCCCGGCGCGCACTGCTGGCCGATGCGGGCTACGCCAACGGGTCGAATTACGCCTTGCTCGAAGCCGCACAGATAACCGCCTGGATCCCCGTTTTTGGCCAGTACGAGGCCCAAATCGTCGGCTTTACGTACCACGCCCCACCGATGACTACACCTGCGCGGCCGGCAAGCGCCTCTCGTTTCGCAAGTACGACACCTGGGCTGACGGGGCCTGGCTCAAAATCTACTGGTCCACCTGCCAGGACTGCCAGCAGTGCCCCCTCAAGCCCACCTGCGTGCCCGGGGATAAACGCAAGTAGCTGACCAGCAACATATACGATGGCCCTTGCCGCCGCGCCTGGCAGCGGCAGCAGAAGACGCGCGGCCGACGCATGCGGCGCGTACGCCAGGGCACGGTGGAGCCCGTCTTCGGCAACCTGCTGCCGCACTACGGCCTGCGCCGCATGATTTTGTGCGCGGCCTGCCGCCGCCCACAAAATCATGCTGCTCACGGCCGTGGCTTTCAACCTGAAAAAGCTTCTCAAATACCACCCCACCCGGAAAATTAGCTCGGCGATAGCCCTACCGTAGCCCCTGCTGGCGGTCAATCGGCGCGCTGGACGACGAAACAGGCGCACTCAAGTGCTAACTCGGGCACTTACCCAACCGCTCACCAGAAAGCGAACCGCCTAACCCGACTTCTCCAACAGCCACGGTGGTGTCGTAAACGCGCTTCGTTCAGTAGAAGGAGGATATATTTGGTAGCGGTCCTATTGCTCTTCCCCATAATGCGGTTCTTGGTTGCTCTTCTATCCCTGCTGGCTTGTATGGGAAGCAACGTTTCTGCCCAAGGTTCCAAACCGCCCCTCTGGCCTTTCCATCGGACTTACACCTGGCCCCCGTACCAAGGCGTCGTGGTGGTCTTTCATCAATACCGGGTGTTTGGACGAACGACGCGCTTGTCCCGCGGCCATGAATCACGGCCTATCCGAAAAAAGAGCTACCCCTACAAGGTCAAAAAATGGTGGGGGTGGCGCACCACAGAAACCTTCACCCTGCGCAATCGGGCGGGCAGGCGCCTGACTTCGGCTCACTACGATTACGTCAGCACCGAAGCCGACTACCGAATCATCGTGGGGCGCAAGCTCAGCAAAAAGAACGTACAGCATTGGTACATCGACTCGGTGGGCGTTACCACGCCCTACCCGTACAAGCGACGATGAGGGGCGCAAGCCCTCGCAGGAGGGAAAATTTGTCATGCGCCCTCCCGTTCAAATAAACGGTTCCAATCGAAAAATGAGGAATTGGTCTAGGAGCTTGCTCGGGCAGCCCTGGATGCAGGCCTTCCACCGCCCCAGTTCGCATTCAGCGGCCGGAATCCGTGAACGAGGCTAGGAAAGCGGCCAGATTGGTTGGGACCGCAAAGGCAAGGACGCGCGCCCCGAACTGGAGCTGGCCGTTGAACCCGCCCGCGATGTACACGCGGGAGCCACGGGTGGCCACCGTATTCACTTCGTTGGGCGTGGTCATCTGGCGAAAATTGCGGGGTTTCTCCCGGGGTGGCACGTAGGTACGCGGGGGGGCAACCGCGCTCACCCAGTCGTAACGGCCCGTGGCGCCGCGGTCGGTCAGCCGGGCTACGTAGAGCGTCAGGGGTGCCGACGGCGCCGCCGCGAGCGCAACGGTGCCAAACAGAGCGCTCCCCCAAACGCTGCCGGTCACGTACACACGGGCGCCGGTCACGGCCAGACCGCTGGTGCGGCAACTGCCCGTGCCGCCGGCTTGCTGCACCCAGACGTAGTCAGCACGGGCACCCGCGTCGGCGAGCTTGGCCACGAAGCTGTTCTGGTTGACGAGGTTGTTCCGGCCACTCGCAGTCTTAGGCAGCACCGTGGAGCCCAAGCGGAGCGTATCTTGCCAGAACCAGCCAGCTAGGTACACCTTCGCGCCACTGACCGCCACGGCACTCACCGCGCTGCCGCTGGCTATGCGCTGGGTCCAGACCAGCCGGGCGCTGGGGCCCGCATCGGTGAGCTTAGTCACGTACGGGCTGTCGGTGGTCCTGGCGACGTCGCCCCACCCGTCGGAATCGTCGTCATTGGCCGGATTGCCCACGACGTAGATGTCGGCGCCCTGCACGGCCACCGCACCGGCCGTGCCAGCTCCCTGGCGGCCGCTGGTGGGCACCACCCAGTCGAAGCGCCCGCTAGCGCCCGCGTCGGTCAATTTGGCCACGAACTGCTGGGGAGCGGGTCCGGCGTCCTCGGGCGGCTCGCCGCGGGGCGCAGGCAGCGAGCAGGGGCCGAATTGGCTCACTGGGCTGCTGCAAACGCCCATTAAATACACCTGCGCGCCATTCACGGCCACGCCTAGGCCGGTATCGTCCTTCGCCCCTCCCGCCCGCTGGGCCCAGATAAACGCGGCGGTACGGCCTGCATCAGTGAGCTTGGTCACGAACACGTCGGTGGTTTCTTTGTCGAGCCGGTGCTCACTGGCCACCGTATCGGCATTGGTCAAGGTCAGCGGGCCCACGCGCAAGTGAAGGCTACTGAAGCGGCCCGTCACGTATACGGCTCCGCCGTACACGGCCACGGCTTGGGCTTCGTCCGAGGCGGTCCCGCCGATGCGCTTGGCCCAGACAAATTGCTGCGAGGCCGGGCTCCATTTGGCCACGAAGGCATCCAAGCCCTGGCCTTTCTCAGTGCTGTTGAGCACCAGCTGGCCAAAATGAGGGGTGCCGGCAAAGGCGCCCACGAGGTACACGTCGCCCTCCGGGCCGATGGCGGTCGCCTTCACCGTGCAAAAATGGCCCAGGCTGGCCACGGCGGTTTGCCAAGGTGGCGCCTGGGCCCGGGCCGTCAAACCGACCAGCCACAAGAGCCCCACCAGCGGGCGCCTACGCGTTGGAGAGGAAGAGCGTGCCGGAAAAACGGGAGGCATAAATCGGTAAAATCAGAGGGGGTTCTTGCCCGCACCTGGGCCCAATACGCCTAAAGGTAAATCCCGTGGCAGATACAGTCACGCCTTCCGGCAGCGCCGTATAATTCCGCATCCGACCTGCTTGGGGCGGCTGGTTTACGTCGCCTGCGACCATGACCGGCCTGCTGCTACAAAAAGCAGCCTTATTCTGTGCCTACAGTGCCTGTTAACAACGAGTACCACGCTCGGAAGTAAGGCCGCGTGGTGTGCACGCCGAATTGGGCGTTGTTGAACCATTTGCCTCGGTTGACTAGGTGGGAGAGCATCAAAAAGTGTGGGGCAATTGGGCTAAGCGGCCATCTGCATCGGTTCCGCTGGCACTGACCGGAAGCCCGGATACTGCTGCCGGAAACAGTCTTCCCATTCCTCGTTGAGCACCTTGGTACGGGCCTGTACGAGCAGATGCGCTCCCTTTTTGGTCCACTGCATCTGCTGTCGCTTCACGAATCGCTTGGCCAGCACTTGGTTGACGGCTGACTCCACAAAGCCCGTAGACACCCGTTCGCCGTAGTGATGGCGCTCGGCGTAGTCCACAATGAAGCCGCTGTTCTGCTCTACATAGGTTTGAAAATCAGCAATTAATCTGCTCAACGGCTTCAACTTGCCATATTTCTTGGCCACCAGCGGGTCGTCTTGATGCGTGGCCAGGATATCGTCCAGGTCCATTATTTTTTCCACCGCCCGCTCCGCGTTGCCGTGCCAGAGGTGCCACTTGATGCTGTTCAAGCCGTCCTGCAGCGCTTTTCCACCGGCCGCATCGACCTGGGCCACGCCCAGCGCGTATTGATGGAGCACCGTCAGGCGCATGGTCAGGTGAAACCAGTCCAGGATGTGCGTGGACTCCGCGCTCAGATAGCTGGTCAGCGACCGCAGAACAGCGGCGCCATCGGTAAAGAATTCCACCGACTGATTCGCCTGTAATCCCTGCGAGCGCAAGACCTCGAACACGCGCCGGCGCGGCTTGGCGTCGACCTCCTGCACAAAGCCGAAGCATTTGGCGGTCCCCTCTGCGGGAATGCTTTTGCCGGCTATCACCTCGAAGCAGCCTTTTTTATGCCAGTGCCGGACGTAGCCGCCGTCGAGGCCCACCACGAGCGGGCGGGCCGGGCACGGCAAGGCCTCGCGGTCGCGCTGACAAACGCCTTGGAAAGAGGCCACCTCCGCGGGTAGCTGCTGTTCCTGCGCCTCGACCACGGCGTGCAGGTGCTGCTGGATGGTCGTGCCCGATAGTTTCTCACTCAGGGGCAGCACGTCGTGGAGCAAATCAGCCGTTTTCTGGTACGGGATGAGACTGGCCCACTTGGTTTCCAAATAGAGCCGCTCGGGCGTCACGTGCTGCGGGAACAGGTGCTGGAGGGGGCTGAAGGTTTTGGGTCCCGCCTCCGAAGGCGGCAAGTAGTAGCGCGGGCTGTTGACCGTGACGTTCCCGAACAAGGTTTTCAACTGGAGCGGATAGCTGCCTTTCTTTCGTAAGCCGACGGGCTGCTGCGCCTGCAGATGTATCGTTACCTGTTGGGCAATCATCTGCTGTTGAATGCGTTGCAGCAGCGCTTTGGACTCGGCTAGCGTCAGGCCCACACTGGCCAAACTCAGGTCCTCCCGGCTCCAAGTGAACACGTCTTCGAGTAGGGGCTCTTCGCCTTCCGACAGGCACGCCACCAGCTGTAGTTTAAAGTTCATGGCAACAAGGAATTGAAGGTTAAAGCAAAGTCTTCACTTTACGAACCGTATTGATGGCCACCGCACAGAGCTTGGCCGTTTTACGTACGCTCAAGCCCGCGCGCAGCTGCCGGGCCACCGCCGCATACTTTTTTAGAAAGACGGCCTTTTCTTCCGTCGCGCCCACCGGGCGGCCAATTTTGATGCCTTGCCGCCGCGCTTCGTCCATACCGGAGAGAATGCGCTCGCGCAAGGTGTCGCGTTCCAGGCGGGCAAATTCGGCCAGCAGCGTGAACATGAACTGGGCGACCGGATTGCGTTTGCCGTTTTTGAGGGTTTCGATCCCGAAATTTTGGACATAAATGCTGACGCCCAGTTGGGTCAACTCCTCTACTATCTGCAGCACTTCCACCGTGGAGCGGCCCAGGCGTGAGACCTCGCTCACCAATACTTTTTGAACGGCTCCCTGACGGCTCATTCCCAGCAATTGCTGAATCCCCTCCCGGTCCTGATTCCGCTTGGCTCCGCTAATCTTCTCCGAAATCTCGGCCACGACCTGCACCGCCTGGCTCTGGGCCACGGCACGGAGGTCTTCTACCTGCCGTTGGTAGTCTTGCTCCTTCTTGGAGACCCGCACGAAAATAACCGCGTGTTGCATGGCGCAAAGCTACCCGGGCCGTATCAACTAAACCACTTGGTTTTTCTGATACAGCTTTCAAGATTTCAAATCCGCGAAGAAATAGTCGTAGCTGCCCTGCGAGTACAGAAAATCGGGATTACCCTTTAGTTGATACACTTTGGCCAACCGTTGGTTAACAAGCTCCTTGTCGAAATACTCTGGCCGATAGGTCCAGAACCAGGTCGGCACGTCGTCTTCCCGAATATCCTCACCGGCCAGCAAGCGGTCCTGAGCTTCGTAGGCCCAGCTGAACTGGTCGAGCGTGCGCTGGTCGTAGCCGCTGGGGCCGCCGACTTCCTCGGGTGGGCAGGCCCGGCGGCCACTCACGCACACCGGATGGTTCACCAGTGCGGCCGGAGGCAGTACTTTCTCGATTCGCACCTGGTGGAGCCAGTAGTCGCCGAAGTCGTAGGTGTAGGTGAACTTGTCGTTCGCCCGCCACGGGAAATCGCCCAGGTGGACCCGGCGGGCGTCGTCGGCAAAGTAGAGGCCGCCGGCGTACGGCATGCCGTACTCTTTGCCCCAGAGCTTGAAGCTGTGCAGGTGCCAGTTGTCCCAGCCCATCACCACCTGGAAGACGTGGTGCAGTTCGGCCAGCGTCGTATCGCCCCGCACCAACACGCGCCGGCAAATCTGCGGGCTGATGCCCAGCAGATGAATCTTGAGCTGGTAGACCGCCACCAGCCGGTCATCGCCGGCGGAAGGCAGGGCAACTGGAGGGGGCATGGCGGTCACCGATAGAGAAGGGCTCCGAAGTTAAGCCAGAGAGTGGTTCACCCCTACTGCCCCACACTTTTTGATGCTCTCCCCTATCCCAGATGCAGGAAGTGCAGGAGCAACGTCGCCTGACTCGCGGCGGCTTTGAAAGCTGCCTGCAGTTGGATTGGGTAGAGGAGTAGATTCAACCAGCCTCTTGCTGTCTGTTCGCTCAGTCAGGAAGCTGTATAAAATGGGACCGTACCATATAAAATGGGACCGTACCATTGGCCCGGAGCCTCATCTGGAGTAAGGGATTAGGCAAGCAATCTGCAGTAAGCCAATTCTTGTTGCCGGGCTGTTCGCTGAGTCCACCAGGTCAGTTGGACTTATTTCTTTAAGGCGCTATATTGCCTTCCCGTTTCATTAAGTAGAAGTGAGGAAGCTGTGCCATTCACGTCCGACCCCCGGCTGTTCCACCAGCTGGGGGTCATCATTTACAGACTGCCGTGCCGGCTCAGCCGGGTCACCTCTGACCATGGTTAAAAGTTGGGCTCAAAGGCTAAACGGATAGCTTCCGGTATTTTACTACCCACGCTGCCCGGCTTTGTGATGCCAAGCGTTGTTACACAGGTCGAGACAGGGCTAATGTCTGTTGGCAAAGCAGCCCAAGTGATGTCTCCTTACCTCATTGTAGCCGGTACGCTGTCTTGGTGGCGCATAGTTATTCTGGTGCTGGGCTGGTCAACCTGCGCAGCTATCCCTGCAGCGTTTTTAGCGACTCATCCGCGTGGAGCTATGTGACCCAAACACCCGCGCAGTCCTGTGCGCAATCTGCGGCCCGCTCGCTGAATCTTTGTGCCTAACTCTAAACCAGGGCCATTGGCGCGTCAGCACTGTGCGAGAAGAACCAATCTAAATTGGTATTAGCTAAAACTTGAGTTGCAGCATTGTTAGATGTGGCTATTTTCGCAGGTATGATATATCCGAAAGACATCTACCGGCTTTTCGATGACCTTTGGCCTGCTATGCACGCCAGCAGCTCGCATAAGCAGCATTGTATCAGCAGCCTGCACCGGATTGAGAGTTGCTTCAGAAAATGGGGTAAAAATTACGATTCTCTGCTCGATGGACTGTCTTCCCTCGATGGAATCGGCCTTACCATTGCCAGTGGGCTGATATGGAGCACTAAGCCAATGGAAGCGGTGCCTTTTGATAAATTCACGATGACTTATGCGTTGAAAGAGGGCATCCTTCGGAACGAGTATATTTCAGGTGGCCACTACGCGAATGCATGCCAAAAAATCGTGGCGTATTGCGATGGCTTCACTTTTATCGAAGTTGACGGTAGTGAGCGAGAGTACGACGTAGAAGACTTTGTGAGAGAAGCAAGGGAGAAAATGATAGATTTTCCTAGCTTGCTCGGCCCTAAATAAGCATTGGTTAAAAGCTTGGTCCAAAAGTTAAAAGGTCTTAACCATGTTCCAAGTGAACAAGCAATTCGGGCGAAAAGCCGCAGCTTTCGGACAGTATCCACCCTGCTTCCCATGAATTTCCACGAGTTTACCCTGCTGTCAGAAGATAGCCAACTCGCATCCGTTTATGCCACGGGTGCCTACGTAGCCACTCGTTGGCAGGAGGTATACGAAGCCGTGTTGCTGTACCGGATGCCCGGGGGATTCTTCGTCGAGTTGACCTACGACACTGAAACCAACGAAGTACAGTACTGCTTTGCTTTTGAAGCGGGTAGTGATGACGACCGCCTCGCTGATTACGCGATGTTCGTGCGGCTGCCCAACTGGGTGCCGCAAGCAGAACAGTGATATTTGGTTGCGGCTACCGGTTTCGCGTAGGCGATATCCTCCACCTGCCCGCTTCTTCGACATTCATCAAGGTACATTGGCTAGGTAAAAACCCGCTTTTTAATTAATGTAATTACTTATAGAAGTTTCTGTATCAACAGTGTTGGTTGTTCTCGCGCTTTCGTATGGCTCCAAGTTCTTCGGTGAATCGACTAAGCCAGGCAAAAAGAAATCGTAACAAAGCATCTGCTGCGCCTAATTCGTATTACCATTGAACACAATGACAGATTTGTTCATGCAATGTAGTGCCCTACTCTGTGGTTGCGGTCGGCATCGGTATCGTTTAAGTCGACGTTGGGAAGCATCCTTGCCTTCGGTCTGTTTTGTGATGCTAAATCCAAGCACAGCTGACGCTTTCCAGGACGACCCAACCATTCGCCGCTGCATTGGATTTGCCCGCGCCTGGGGCTTCGGCGGGCTTGAGGTAGTGAACTTATACTCCTTCCGCACCTCGTTCCCGGCAGAGTTGAAAAAAGCCGCGCAGCCCAATGGAACGGACAACGACGCGCATCTGCTCGAAGCGGTGGCCGGAGCCGCACAGGTCATCGCCGCCTGGGGCAACCACGGCGACTCCGGCCGGGTGGCGGCCTTGATGCAGCAGTTGCGCGCGGCGGCCGGGCAGGTGCTGTGCCTAGGGCAGACGAGGACCGGTGCCCCGCGCCATCCGCTGTACGTACCGGCTGCTACGCAACCGGTCGGGTATACACGCTAAAGTGGAACGCGTCGTCCTGTTCCGTCCTGCACGGGGCCGGTCCCGGCGGCTACTCGTCGGGGGTGCGGGCCTGCACCTGCCCGCTCCGGATTCGCGCCACGATGCTCTCCACCGACCGGTCGTATTCGGCCTCGGAAACAAAAATCGGGTGGCGAAACGGCCGGGTCGGTCGACCGGACAAAAACGGACCGGCTGCCTGCGCTTTCCCATTCCCCATAACCACCCGCTTTCGTTTGCCACCCGTCCCGAGCGGTTGGCAAGGGCCCGGAGGGGGCGAATCCGGCCGGTTGCCCATCCGCAGGTAAAGCGGCTTCTTAGTTGATTTTGTCATGGCTGGGATGTCGGTGCTGCAAACGATGGGGAGGAAACAGTTGGATGTTTAAAAAACAGGCGGCAAGGTGAACGCACTCAAGATATTTGAGCGGGGCTAAAACTACCACAAGCCATTGTGAGGCGTGGTCTAGAAAGCCATATTTTCCTATACCAGATTCCCACGCGCCCCGCCGGACGGCGAACCGCCCAAAAACAGGAGTTAAAGAGTCGGGTTCACTGATACAAATCTCTTGCTGGCGAACATGGAGTATACTTTTCTGCACGTGGTTTTCATGACAAGGGTGACTCAAAATGCTAAGCAGCCAGCAAATCTATTGAAGAGCTAACCACAGAACTTTATTGCCTGGTGGCGGTCAACACCCAACTGCAATGAAATGGATTAGAAAAGAAAATTAATACAATTAGAGCAGTGCAGGTGATGATTAGCATATCTTCGTCGCTCCACAATCCATTGGTGACTCTTTTTACGCTTTTATGAAAAAAACTATAGGCATTGACTTGGGTACTACCAACTCGGTAGTAGCTTTTAAAACAAAAGATGTAGAAATTGTACGTAACAAAGAAGGAGAGGAAAATACCCGCTCTTGTGTTGCATTAAAAAATGATGAGTTGTTGGTTGGAAGTCATGCCTTCAATTTGTTAAAGACCACCCCTGAAAACACAATCCTGTCTGTCAAACGCCTAATGGGAGGTGCCATTTCAGGCGATATGGTGTCAGGCATGAAGAAGCGGTCCAACTACTACCGGTATGGAATTGTACCATTACCAGGTGGTACTGATGATTCAGTGGCCGTGCTGCTAAACGGGAAGCACTATACACCCGAACAAATCAGCGCTGAAATTCTTAAAAAACTCAAGGCAGATGCTGAAGAGAAGTTGGGAGGCGAAGTGACCCACGCGGTGATAACAGTACCAGCTTACTTTACCGAGAAGCAGAAAAATGCAACGCGTTTAGCGGCTTCTTATGCAGGTCTCAAAGTATTGCGTCTGTTGGCAGAACCGACAGCCGCCGCTTTTGCTTACTGCGTGGACTCTTTAAAGCCCGGCGAAATCCAGACAGTACTTGTCTATGATTTCGGCGGGGGCACGTTTGACCTGTCCGTTCTCAATCTTGTTGACCGCACCGGAATAGAAATGGGTGCCGGTGGAGACCGGTGGCTGGGCGGGGATGACATGGACCAAGCATTACAGGCCTATATATACCGCCAAGTAGAGAAAAACTATAGCATCAGCAGCCTGAAAAAGCTTATTGATGACCAACCAGCCAGGAAGCGCAATAAAATCCTGGCTTTGCTTCGGGAGCAAACAGAAGCTATTAAGATTCAGCTTAGCGGTACGATGTCCGCCAGCCTGCTGCTGGAAGATTTGTTGGAAGATGAGGATGGTAACACCATCGACATTGATTTGACCGTGACCAGGAGCGAATTTGAGCAGTTAATACGTCCTTTCGTAGAGAAAACGGTCACGCTGACCGAGGACTTGCTGGCTGAAATGAGCTATACGCCTGATATGGTGGATACCTTTTTGCTGGTTGGTGGCTCCTCGTGCATTCCCCTGGTTAAACAGTTGATGAGCGAGCGTTTCGGGGCAGGCAAAGTCCGGAGCAGCAAGAAGCCAATGCTGGCAGTGGCCGAAGGAGCAGCAATGCTTGCGCAAAGCCTGAGCGAAACGTACGAGTGTCCGAGTTGTGGCCTGGCTGTACCACAATCAGCTGACCACTGCCCGAGCTGTGGTTATGATGTCAGTTCCGAGGTGAAGCAACGCGGTGTGGAAGAAGTGGCTCTGACAGCTAAACACGACCTTTTCGTCGCATTGACAGACGAGGACACCGGGGCTATTACGATGGATTTGCTTTTTGAAAAGCAAACGCCGTTGCCGGCCAGCAAAGCAAAGTCATACCGCACCGTAGCTGACCAGCAGCGAATCCTGAAGCTGGAGATTCAGACGCTGGTGGAAGGGGGGCAGTACGAACGCCAGACGTTTGGATTTGCCACTATCGAGGGAAGTATGCCGGCTAACAGTGAGTTCGTATTCGACTTTTCACTGTCAGCAGATGAAGTGTTAAGCTGTAACGTCTATCCCAAAGGCTTTTCTAACAAAGCACGGCCAATACCCTTGGGACGGGGTGAGTACGATGATGCTGCTCTGCATCGCGTGGACTCACTGATAACGGAATTCAACAACGGAAATCATAGCGCCCAGAAACTCGACGTTTTCACGACAGCTCTGGTGACTACTCTGCAAGCGGCTGACTCAATCGGGGCTGATAATTCCCGCGACCCGCGCTGGGCCGAGTTGGGATATAAGCTCAGCACCAAGTTCGATGAGATAACTACTCAGGAGGAAGGCAATGATACTGACTCTTCCGTCCTGTTTGCGGAAATCATGTGCGAAAACTACCCTCAACTGCTTGGGGGCAGTGTTGTTAATGCCATGCAGCAACTGATAACTGCCAGCAAGTTTAGTGGCTTCGAAGCAATTCAGGCACGTCAGAAGCTCGGTGAGCTGACAGATAACTACTTCATGCTGATACAGCTGTATTTCCTGAAGTTTGCAGCAAAGCTTGCGAATGAAGCCGGCTCTACAGACGGCAGCCGTTTGAGGGCCCTTCACGACCGTGCCGTAGCCTGTTTTGAACAGCTAGATAAGACGGGCGCGTTTGCGGCTTTGCAAGAAGGAGAGCCCATTGCCGAAAAGTATTTCCAAGGCGGGAGCATGGGCTCGAGGATTTCGAAAGGCATCAAAAAGGCTTAAGGTATATGGACTGCCCCGTTTGCCACCGCCAGAACGTGCCGCCTGAGTTCTCAGCCTGCCCGCAGTGCGATACTGATTTAAGAGGATTACGCTTACTGGAAAGCCTGCGTATTTCAGCAGCTCAGCCCGTCTCCCCGCCACCAGGTATTTCTGCGTGGCCCGCAGCTAAACGTTCAGCCTGGGCATTGCCTGCCCTGGTTGGCGCGCTGATGCTGACGGTAGGTATTGTGGCTGGCCGAATGGGGGTATTGCCAAATGCTCAACACCCATCCAACCAAAATGCGGCAGTGGCTCTGCCTGATGTGCAATCAGTTTCTGCTATTTACAGGGACTCACTGGCTTCGCTACGTCAGCAAATAACCGCAACCCAAAACCCGAAGCAGGGTAAGAACGCAGCATCCGGTTTCGTGTACGTGGTCAGAAAAGGAGACACGCTTAATGGGATTGCCTGGCGCTTATACGGACGTGCGGAATTAGCGGAACAATTGAGGCAGCTTAACCAGATAGCTGACCCGCGCAAGCTACCTATTGGCAAATCTTTGCGCCTCGTGACTATATAGCTATGTCGATTCTATCATTCTTCGGATTGCTTTCTCCTGCTGAGCGAGTATTGAAGGCAGAGGAGGCCATTCGTGCCAGCCTGTTCGAGAAAGCCGATGACCAGATAAAATGGCTCGTTAAGAATGCTCATCCAAGCGCTGCAGCTACACAGGCGCGGCTACATCTGGCAAAGGCGCACTTGGCATCCGCAAAAAATGGCGCAACCGGGGTGTTAGTAGAACTGGACCTGCTCTACGCTCTCAGAAAAAACCTGCTTTCATCAGACCCAGCCTTGTTGGCTGAAGTTGAAAAGGAATCGTCGGCTCTGCTCATAAGCAGCACGGAGGCACTTGCCGTGCCAGCAGAGAGAAGCAAGGACTGGTCAACTGCCGCCATGCATTACGAGGCTGGATTAAAGCGGATTGATGGTGTTACGGCTCTGCGAACAGCTTCAGGTGTACATCCGAAGCTCTATAAGAAGCTGGTAGATTCTCACACGGAGTTATTACGAATCAAGATTCAGCCGCTTCTGGTCCAGGCAACCAAACAGCAAGCGTCCCTGGACTACAATGGAGCAGAGTCTTCATTGGAAGCCGGACTCAAAATACTGGCCGGACCTTATTCCGTAGCAGTAGAAGCAGCAGCTGCCATTCTTCGGTTGCCAACCCAAGCGCAACTAGCAACTGTTCAGCAAGCCCGCTCGATAGCTCAGTTGAAAGCTTCGTTGGAACAAGCTCAGGGCCACTTGGCGCTTGCTACTTCATTGGGCAATCGCAAAGGCAGTCCGATAATTCATTCAGAAATTCTAGGTGCGGTAAGCGAGGTCATAAGCTTGCTTGTAAGTGCTGACCAGGCTCTGACAGCCGCAACAGGCCCAAAAATGCCAGCGCTGGCTAATGCCACAGTACTAGCGGCACGGATTCATGCGTTGCGGGCACGTACTCTTCGGTTGCGTGGTGAGCATTATGAGCGGGAAAGTCAATGGGTATTAGCCGAAGCAGACCTGGGGAAAGCGCATGAGGCCTACAAAGCACACTACGATGCAGAAGGGGCCGCTACCATGACCGTGCGCAAGGGTATCGTTGCAATCAAAAGCCGCACGGGTACCACCGTTAATGATGGAACGATTATCCGTCAGGCAGAGCCCAAAGTCCAGATTGACTTGGCTTACAGAGCTGTTCTGCTCTTTCTCGAATATGAACAGTACGACACTGCCACACAATATCTTCCCTATCTGACGGGGAAAATCGCGGAGGCGGAGCTGCTTACAAAAGCAGTACACCAGCAGCGCCTTGCAGCACTCCGCAATGACCTTGAAGCGGCGAACAGAAGGGCCCGCGACGAGGCTGCGCAGTATGCTGACCTGCTGAAATTACACGACGAGCTTCCTGGCCTTTGCGACCGGGTTAATCAGGTTGATGCGGAGGCAGGAAGCCAGGTATCAGCTCTGCTTCCCTTTGTATTCGGACGACTAATACTTGCGGGGCTGGCTCAGGAGGAATACCTGAAGCTATTGGACCTGCTGACTGTTCAGCCAAGTTTTCATACTGACCCGGAAATTCTCAAGAATGTAGGCATCGTCTGTTTAAGACTGGCTGTCAACAACCAAATAACAGCAGGCAACTATGAATGGGTAATTTCATTATGGTTAACAGCTGTCTTCTCTAATCAGGTGCTGCTGGCTTCGCTGGAGCGAACAACCTGGGATGATGAGCTTACTTTCACACTGGCCGGTTCATTGGGACTCAGAGCTATACCCAAATCACTGGAGAACGTAAACCATCTGCCTGCTGATTCGGCTAACATAGCGTTGGCTGATACCCAGAATGAACTGAAGCAACGCTTTGAGGATGCCCTGCACACTATTGCCAATGAGCAATTACAGCGTCAAGCTATCGCAGCCTACGATGTAGAGGTAAGCGCATTAACCGGGCTGGTGCAACAGCTTAACAAGGGAGGCATGACAAACGTGCCCCGTCCTACGCCTGTAGCTCCTCATGCCGCTCGTCTACTGAATTTAAGTGAGAGCATTGCTGCTTTCTTAGGCTCCCGTTATCAGAATCAAAAAGAGCCGGATGAAGCCGTCTTGGATTGCGCGCTGTTTTATCAGCCGACTGCGGAATTATCCGTGCTACAGGGTTACGTAAGGGCACTGGAATTTGAGAAGAACGTAATCACTTGCTTTGAGCCTCCCCGGCGCGCTAAGCTGAAAACTTTCCCCAACCTGCTTCAATCAGGCTTAACAGGTTTTCCATTAGATGATTATCCGAAATTAAAGCACAGGTTATTGCTTCGGATAGCGGATGAAGCCAGAACAGCAAGTAAACAGGAAGCTGACGGGGAACTGGTTCCGGTATTCGAAGCCCTGGTTTCGCATTTCTCCGATTACGAGCCGTTTAGGGTGGCTGGGGCCCACCATATCTGTGACTGGTGTATAGCTGGATTGAACAGGGATTCGATGGAACCGGTCCTTGCTTTACAATGGCTGTCAAAAGGATGGGGATGGGTTCCGGATGACGGGAGACTGGCTGCGAACCTGTGCATTGTTTTTGGGAGGCTGGCCAGTGATGAAACTATTCCCAAGGAAGGGAAAAAACAGGTCGGCTTGCCGGTCTTAATGCAAGTTTTGGGGCAAGCAAGAAAAAAACCTACCCGGGCACTGATTGCGGCTATCAACGAAGAACTGGTTCCGGTAAAGGATAGTCTGAATGCAATGCTGAAGAACGCTAAGATTCCGGTAGAGGACCTTAAAGCTGCAGCAGGCAGAGATTCTGATATGTGGGAAGAAAGGGAAGAAAACGACGAAAGTGGCCCGCTTCGTAGATTCCGCCGATTAAGTGAATTTCAAAGCATAAGTTCGTTTCCAAGTTCCTATGATAGCCCCAAGTTTACTGCTGCGGGGATTCAGCTAGGCAAAGTGCTTTTGCTTCTGGACCGAATGGTTTCGGTGACTAAAAAGAGACCTGTTTTTTGAGCATGAAAAATCCTTACGAGATACTGGGAGTGAGTCAGGACGCTACAGGCACGGAAATCATCCTGGGACTGAAGAAGGCACAGGTAGAAAACCTGAAAACCAAGCGTTATCAGCTTGCCGAATTACAGGCAGCACAGCGCCAGCTGCAATCCCCTGCTAAAAGGCTGGTTGCAGATTTTTTATATCCTTCGCGGCCCAAAGCAAAGCGCCCGAAAAACTTTGTTCTCCCAATTGATGAGAGCCCTGTTTCATTCACCTCTCTAGCACCTGATGCCTACTCATCCCTCTGACTCCGTTGAAATGCAGGCTGGCTATGCAGATTTGCAGCAGCACATTGTGGAATATCTTTCACAGGCTCATGACTTGCGACGTCAACTTGCTGATAAAGAACAGGAACGTCAGGACCAATTGCGGGAATTCTTATTGGGACAGATAGAGCTGCTTGATGCCTTTGAGCGCAAGGAAGCAAATCTGCGCGAAAAGTACGAGGACGGATTGGAAGCTTTAAAAATCATCAACAGCTATGGCACTATTCAAAAGCGTGTGCTGCAACAGCTTTCGAGGCATGGTGTAAGTCGAATAACTTTCCCGGAAAACCGGCTTATTATAGGTTTATCAAAGGTGGTGGAGACTGAGCCTGATGCCTCGAAGCCCAATGACACGATAATAAGCGTTATCAATCATGGGTACGTTAGAGGCAACATGGTACTACGTGAGGCTGAGCTGATTGTAGTTAAGAACTGATTGTTGATAGAGCCGTAAGCAACTCTATTCATGGTGTAAAAATCAGCGTTTTGCTTACACTTGTGTAGCCGGGGGATTTTGAAGGGTAGGGGGCAATGAGATGCTCTCCAGTTACGCTTCGGTCAAGGCCGGCATCTGAAAGCGCTGGGCTTCGATGGCGGCGTACCACACATCGGGGATGGCCAATTGGTGCTCCTGCACGTGGTCAGCCAAATCATCCAGCCAGCACCGCGTGCCGTCCGTGACGTAGCACAGCGACCCCATGGAGCGGTGGCCCGTGAAGGGCGAGGGAAAATTCGCACGACTCGTAGCCAATAGGGGGTACCCGCTGCGCAGGTACGCCAGCAAGTGGTTGAGGTCGTAGTGCGCGGTTCGGGCCGGGTCCACAAACGCCCGAGCGCTGCGATAGTGGCCTTGGTTAAAAGTTTGGTCCAAAAGTTAATTGGTAAACTTGTCAACAGTCATTTTTGCACGGATAGAGGTACTGACCAAGCGTTTCCCCAGCGAGAAATATGCCTTTAAAGCAAACTGGTGACCATCGGGGGCGTTAAAGTACAGTTTTCCCGTCTCATAGGCTGAGTTGTTTGTACTTTGATTGCTGAACAAGTTTTCTGTAACAAATTGGCCTGTTTTTCATCCAATGTGCCCAATGGCAGATGGTCTGCAAAATTGTACAGAAATATTTGACTGAACAAACAGCTCCGGTACCCTCTGAATGCAGGATTCTAGCCGATATGTGCCACGTTTGGAAGCACCTCGTTTAACTTCTGTACCAAACTTTTAACCGAGGCCAGTAACAGGAGAGCATCAGAAAGTGTGGGGCAGTCGGGTTCAACCGCTTCTTAGGGTCACCTTGAGAAGCGGTACTTACCGCTGAAAGGAATGAACCAGCCAACTACCCCTCGCCCTGCTGCCCGACTGCCCCACACTTTTTGATGCTCTCCTAGAAGTCAACCTTGCTGCCGCCGATGCTGATTTCGCGGTAGCGTTCGGCCCGCTGGGGGTAGGCCGTGAGGTGCAGCAGCTCGCCCGCCGCCACGGCCTCCGAGGTGTGCTCCATCCACACGTCGCGGTCGAAGAGCCAGAGCTTACGCCGGCACAAGTGGTAGTACTTGACGTGGGTGGCGATGAGGGGCTTCACGGGCGAAGGATGAATTGCTCTACGTTCCCCGGGAAACTCAAAAACGCGAAGCAAAAATTAGCAGGTATGTGCCTCTGGTTTTCAAGCATCCCCAAAGCTGAAGCAGAGCTGATGGGATTTCATTTTTGGCTTTTGGAAATGCTTACAAGGCGAGAGCTGCAAGCAGAATTGCCGCCTGCAGCCCTGCCCATCGGTTAAGCTGATTGAGCTTCGTAATCAAATTCCCGCAGCCGTCTAATAATTTCTTGCTCCGCAGAAGCCAATGCGTCGCTACGCTCTTCTTCCGTGAAAACGTATTCGGCGGCGCTTGGCGTGATAAACAGGTCTACCCCGTCGATGCGCTCTAGCACGGGACGGGCTTTGGGCCGCTCGCTGCCTTCCGATTCGGGCACTAGCTTGGCGCGGATAGCCGCTCCGATGGAATTGGCGTTGTCCGAAACAGCCACGGCCAGCGTCTTCATCAGGTCGAAGGTGCGGCTTTGGTTGGTTAGAATGCGCCAATCCAGCAGGGCTTTGGCCAAGGCCGGAATAAGCTTCTCACGCTGCTCCGGCGGGCACACCAGGCACGGGCCGAAAGTGTTTAGGCCCGGCAGCCAGCCGGCGGTTTGCAGCGCCTCGCGAGTGGCGGGTGTCACTTCCGGCTCGGTTTCGTTGGTCGAAACGCTGAATAACGTGCGTAAGTCCACCGCCACATCGTACACGAATAAGCCGGAGGCACGGGTGTTTTCAGGAATCCACTTCCGTAGTACGCTGCGGTCGGAGCCTTTCAATAGGGCTTGTATTTGCTCCTCGCTCATTTCCTTGCCGTCGGCATCGCGCACGATAACCTTGTGTAGCGTGGGCCGGTCGCTGCGGTCGAAGGTAATGTTCTCGCTACTCATACCAGCCAGCAGTGGATGTAATGGGCGCATGGCCGAAATTGATAGCGGGCTACGGCGCTTCAAGGTTCGGTTGTCGCCGCCTTTCTGCGCGCGCATCCAGCCGCCCACTAGTTGGTCGGGATGGCGCGGGTCGCATGCCGACCACGGTTCGCCTTCTCCTAGTTTACCGGTCTTGTCAAGGTTCGATAAGAACGTAACCGGGGCAGGCGATAGTCCCAACTCGGCTAGGAAAACTTCGAGCATCGAGCGTTTCACTTGTTGCCCGCTGGAATAAGGCATTCGAGTAGAAAATTGTGGGTCGTAGTAAAATTTTTGCCCCTGGCTCACGCCAAAAACGGTGTGCGAAGCCGATTTCAAGCCCCGGATGTAGAGAAAAGCATTCATGTCGAAAAGCGAGAAAAATGATTAAATACCCAACGCGGTTTGCGCCGGGGCAGTGGTTTGCTGGCGGTCGGCCAGTGCGTAGCAGAACCGGACAAGCGTGAGGAAATACGGGAAATTGTCGGGCGGCATGGTGTCTACCCGCTGAGCCAGGCCCTTGAACTTATCGAGGGTTTCGACGGGAGCATTTTCCACTACAGCCGTGAGGGCCGCAATGAAGCTGCGGCGGTTGCCGGCTTGCAGCACGTCGTCTACCGCATTGGCGTTGCTGCGGCTGAGTTTTTTGCCGGCACCTCTGTGCAGCACCAGCAGGTCGGCGGCTTCTTCCGCACGCGACCAAAGGGTTTCATCGTTGAGCATGGCGAGTAACCAGGAAATGTAAACGTGGTAAGTAACTAGGAGAGAGTCATCTTTTTTGCTGAAATCGGGTAGCTTGGTTTTCTCGCCGGGCTTGGTGGCTGGCATCAGGCCGCGCAGGCCTTTCGGTAGTAGCGCGTAGGTGCCAATTGCTCCGGCCTGACACGCCCGGCGAAAACCAAAGCCCGACCCAAACAGACTTTGAATAAAGCTGCGGTTGCTGCTGTATTCACCCTCACCAAACAGCTTGCGGTATAAGTCGAAAGGCTTGCGAATACCCACCAAATCGACCGGCACGAAGCCAATCGTGGTATTGGTTTGGCCTAGGTTGTACACGTACACCGTTTGGGCGCGAGCCGCCGGAGGCAAGAGTTTCACCAGAGCCAGTAATGCATCGGTCCATGGGGCCGTTTCGGCGCTCATGATGCCTTTATCTACCGAAAAAGCATCGCTCAGGAAAATGCCATCAGTGAGCAAATTAGGGTTGGCTCCAAAGGAGCGCAGCCATTGGCCGTTCCAAGTATTCACCTGGTTCGGGCGCAGCTCGGGGCGGTCAGTAAGTAGGCGACGGTACACATGCCAGCCTTTTTCCAGTGCCAGCAGTACCTCCGGCACCGGCACCAGCAGCGACAGTGCGCCCTGTACCCCCACGCCCAGTGCCCCGCCCACCCACGAAAACATCACTTCATCAGCCGAAACCGGCATGGTGGCCCCGCTCACCTGCCCCGAGGTCGTGGCCAGTACATCGGTACTCGGAAAGCCTACCGGGCTGGAACCAGCCGGGTCAGTACGGATAAAGTTTAGAAGCTCTCCGATGCGCTTGTGACGGTCGGCGGTATCGGGGTACTGGCCTTTTTTGAATGGCGGGTTGCTGAGGCGGGAATTACCGCCGTGCATAATGTACTTCGGGTGGTCGAAAAACAGCGGAATAAACCGCTCCTCAAAATACTCAGCCACGCTGAGGTTGAGGCCGTAGGCGGCATTGTAGGCGGCCAGAAACTGGCGGCCGATAACGGAAGTAATCATCGGCGGAAAGGATTAAAAGATTTCATAGCCAGTTTCGGCCATCAGGCGCTCCATGTGTAAGCCGGTTTCTTCTGAATAAGCCTGCTCATCAATCAGGTAAGGCTGGTTGCCGTGCGGATGCTGGCGAAGTTTAGCCCGTACGGCATCCCGGTGGTTAAGCGGAATTTCAAAGCGGGGGCGCTCGTCAGGAGAGGCCCGCGAATACGCGTCGTAATCTTTCAGCCACACGCCCGTCACGGAGTCAATTTCCAGCAAGTCCAGCAGCACCGATTTCGGCTCGTGCGTGAGTAGCGGCAGCAGAAACTGCCCATCACGGAAGCGGGCGAAACCGTCCAGCGAAGTCAGTTCGACCGTGGGGTATACGACGTCAATCAGCCCGGCCAGGTCCCGCTCGCGCAGTACTGCGCCATGGTCGGGCAGTAGGGCATAGGTGCGTTGCAATACGTCGACCTCGTAAGGCCTAGCGGCGGTTTTGGTCGTGGGCGGGGCCACCACATACACGGGGTGCAACTTGCGCGCGGCGGCGGGCAGCCGGCGGCGGTTCACGCGCCCGAACCGTTGCACGAGGGCATCAATCGGGGCAGTATCGGTAATCATGCAGCCGAAGCTGATGTCCAAGCTTACTTCCACTACCTGCGTAGCTACGACGATACAAGGGCCGGGCCGATTATCATCGTCAAACTTGTCTTTTAGCTTCGTTTCCAATTCCGCACGGTCCATACGGCGGTAGCGGCTGTGGAGTAGCATCTTGGGAATATCCGGGTATTGCTCCTGCAAATCGTGGTAGAGTTGCTGGGCATCCTTCACCCGGTTGCGCACTATCAGCACTTTGTCGCCGGCTTGCAGCCGCTCGGCCAGCACCGTTTGGACGGCTTCCCAATCGGGCAGCTTATGCACGGTATGCCGGTCGTAGGTATCTAATTCTTCCTCGGTGAGGGTGGTGATGCGCGTCATTTCCGGCCCACCCAACAGGGCCAGTACCTGGTCGTAAAGGGCGGTTGGCATGGTGGCCGTACCCACATGCACCCGGCACCCGATGCCGTGCAGAGCTTCTACCAGGCGGAATAGAATGGCTTGCGTGAGCGCCCCATAGGTGTGGATTTCGTCCAGAATAACGTCGGCGCCTTGCAAGTCGAGCAGTAGGCTTTCGTAGTTTCGGGTGGCGAAAACGATGCCCATGAGCTGGTGCGGCGTGAGCACTTTCACCGCGGCTCCTACTTTGTCCTGCAAGGCCTTTTCTTCCTCTCTGGCCTGATAAGCAACTACCCGCGACGAGCCGTGCAGCAGTCGCACATCTACCTCCTGCTCCTGCAAGGCTTCCTTTATACGTCGCCACATCGCATTAATGGATGCCTGAAATGGTAGTGTATAAAACACCTGACCCCGGCAGCGGCGTAGCAAGTAGTTAGTTTTCCCCGCGCCCGTGGGGGCCGTTACCAACGTATGGGCCTTGCCATCATCGGCCGTTTCCTTGCCCGAAAGTGGGTATAGCGGGTGCGTTCCGGCAAAAGGCGATAAGTCAGCCGCTCGAAACAGGCGCGGCAGATTTGCACCGGTCTGGTGCATTAGCGCCGAGGCAAGGTGGTCGGCCGCAACCAGCAACCCTTTCCACGGCGACCAGCCCAGCACCCGGCCTTCTATTAGGGCATAGGTTCGTTCCAAACACCAGTCCAACGCGGCCAGCGCTTCGGCGCGACTGATAGGCCGCCCAGCTATTCCCAACTCTACCAGCACCTCTAACGCGGATTCCGACCATTCCTCCCAGCGTTGGGTGGGCGCATCCAGATGCGTTTTTTCGAACTGTTCGCCCATTTGGTCGAAATCATACAGACCGAAGTCTGATGGGTCGCGTGCCAACGACTTGTGGTGTGCTACTACCATGTCGAACAGGGGCTCCCACTGTGCCTGTGGAAAGAGCGGCAGAAAAAACAAGGAAGCCAATTCATGCCGGAAAGGCTTGTCGGCCGGCGTGCGTTTCTGCGTGAGGCGGCGCTGAAATTCGGGATGAGCTTTGCCAATATCATGTAGCAGCCCACCGAGTCGAGCCAATTCGGGGTCGATACCTCGGCCCCGGGCAATCGCCTCGGCCGCTTCGGCCACTTGCAATAGGTGTTGGCTGAGCAGCAGCCCGCCGTTTTCGGGGCTTTTCGCCTGTAGCTGGTCAGTCGTAGTGCTCATGACTGTGGCAGATAGCGCACGGCACGGCCCGTGATGGAAAGCTGGCCGTACATTGGCGCGTTCATGGCAAACCGATTGAAGCCAACTAAAAAACTGCCTTCCGAGTCACGCTCCGTAAATCGTAGCTCAAAGCCATCCAGCGCATTGAAGTCTTCGGTCGAAAGCTCCCGCACTGGTCCGGCTGGCATTACCAAATCCTCATTACGACACAAGCACAGGTGTTGTCGCGCCGCTCGCTCAGCGTCTTCCAGCGTTGCAAATGCCAGGTGCAATAGCGGATTTAGCAACACATTGCGGAGCAGAATTCCTCGGTCACGCCCTAGGATGCGTCCCTTGCGGTCTTCCTTATAAGCACGCGCATGAACTACTTCCTGCTGCTGGCTCAACGTATCATAGCTCAGCCGATGCCGAAGAATCTCTGCCACGCCCAGCTTCTGTCGCATCCCTTCGATGACGGAAGGCGTGAGAAATTGCTGGGAATAGGTTTCCCCATCGCGCACTGCCGTCCAGGGCTTGAGGTAGCCAAACGGTCCCGTGTACCCTACTATATAAAGCATTATGCAAATCCAATAAAAAGTAAGAAAACCTACACCAGCGCCCCGCAGCCAATCCCCGTGGAGTGACCCACGCCCACTTCCCAGGCAAATTGAATCTGCTCGGCCGAGCCGGACACCAATACCGGGCAGATGCTGCCGCGGCATTGTACCTGCTTATAGCGAAAGAGCTTAGTTTTAGCGGTGGCGATGAATGCAGGGTCAAAGCGCACGGCGGCTCCGGTGTCGTCCAGGCCGGCCTGGCGGAGCTTGTGGCACAGGGTGGCGGTGAGCTGCGCATCGGCCAGGGGGTGGCCGGGGAGGAGGTGGTCGGCAGGTTGGTCCCGGTCAGTTTCGTATTTGATGAAGACCGGGCCGGCCACGCGGAAGGGTTGTTCACCGGTGGCAAACTCGGGCGCGCGCTGCATCCGCACGTCAGCTACGCGCAGGCCCAGTCCAATTTCAGGGGCACGTACTACACCGCTCACCAGCTCGTGAATCAGCTCCTCATCAGGAGCAGAGATGAACCAACTGGCCCCTTCCGGAAAGTGGATGCCGCCGCGTCCGGCCCGACCGCCGCGCAGCCAGGCGTAGGAATAGAGGGAGAGTCCCTCATGCAAGACCTCGTCATGGCCGGCCCAGCGATGGAAGGCGCTTTTCAGGGTTGGCAGGTAGTCGAAAGGCACCCGCTCGGGGGCATCCAAGTAAAGTTGTAAACGCATATTCCCGGGTAGAAGTCGAAATGGTGGAGAATTCATTTCACCAGCAAATAAACTAAATTATTTAGATTATTTGCTTCTTATTTTTTGGTGAACAGCCATTTTGGGTAAATATTTTAGCAAAGCGGTCCGTGTCTGTTTCGCAGGCGCTTACTTACTCGGTATGAAAGAGGGTCCCCCCGCCATTTTACATACTGTAAACGAGCATTTGCAGCATGTCGATAGGGCCTTTACATCTTACTAAACGTTCGTTTAAGAAACGTGACAAGCTCTCCGGCGGGGCTTTACTCGTTGTGCAGGATGTCATCTTGTGCCTATATACGCACATAACAAAATGATTTTCAACGTTATGCAATTTTTTTATTTCTAGAAAGCATGGTACTTTCGTTAAACAACACTCAGGGCTGCCCAACACACTTGCACTTGCCTCACTGTATCTCTTCTCAGTTCCACTTTCTTCCTTTATCACGTCCTTATGCAACCCGTGACTGCTAACCGCCTTGACCGCCGCGCCATTCCCTACAGCTGGGCCACGCCCGGCCAGAAAGCAGCTGCCGTGCTCTGGATGGCGGAGCACCTCCATAACCACTTTCCTACCCTGTCCGTGACCGAGTTGTCGGAGGCCTTCCACCGGTTTCAGCCCGACCTGTGGGAAAGCAGTGCGGAAATCGACTTGGACTACGTGGACCTAGCCCGGCTGACCCAGCGCTTAGCTCACTCACCGCGGGTGCCTGACCTTGACCCGCCCATCTACTGCGGCGACGCGTGCTACTTGGCCGAACTCCTGGATTACCTGAAGCAGGTGGCTATTGAACTGTGGCCGGAACTGAAAGCCGGTCCCCTGGGCCGTCACTCCCGGTTAATGGCGTTGATTGAACGACTGGCTATTGGCAACGCGGTCGCCGAGCGTGTGCTGTGGGAGACGCATAAAGTGCCGCTACGGGCGGCCACTGACTTGGATTAGAATAGGAAGCGCGAATTGACTCGGCTGATGGGGTTACGTGACTGAGTTGCCCCGGCCCGAGCGGGCCTTGGTCTGGGTGTTCAACGGTGCTCCCAACTTCCACTCGCCTACCCGTCAATCATTTTTTTTCTTTCCTCTACGTGGCCGTCACCCCATTTGTCAGCTGAGTGAATCTTCTACCTTTCGGCCGGCCTTGCGCTTGTGGCTGGCCAGTAGTTTGTTTGCCAGTCAGCGGCATAACTTGTGCGCCAGCCGGAATGCCGACTAATTTGGCGGTGCGGTTCTATATTCGGTTTATGAAACTTCTCACGGCTCTGTTGCTACTCTTGCTTAGCACTACCTCTCGTGGGCAATCCACTCTTGGATTGACTTTGCCAGAGTTGCGTTCGCAATATCAACGCTCTGCTTCGATGACGGACTGGAAGCAAGGAACAAATGCAACAGGTGGGAAATACGTCATGTTCGAGGAGAGTAACACTCACCTCATTACGGCCAGCTACTTCACTCCAGTAAGTGGTTCACCTGAAGAATTGGTAACGGCAACCGTGTTGACGGGACCGGCTGACAAGTTTCTGCAATTCTTTGCCGACGACTGCAACGAGCGTTACAACATCATGGGCCACCACAAGTGGTTGGATACCAAAAACCGCATCAACATAAGCTTAAATGAGGACAATGGGTTAGCTGTGTTGCGCTTCACGGCATGGCACAAGTAAGCCCATTATGAATGAGCTAACATAAATAGAAAAAGCCCGCTTGCTTGCTAGCAGCGGGCTTTTTCTATTTATGTTAGCTTAGTAGGGGCTCTTGTGTCTGCCGTATTGATTATTCGTGTTTGGGTTGCTGTAAGTACCTCCTTTGTGAGAGGAACCACCCGTACCACCCTGGTATGTGCCGCCGTGGCTCTCGGTATGAGTGCTACCGCTGTAGGAAGTACTGGAAGACGGGCGCGGCGCATAATACGTGGGCGCGGGTGCTGGAGCTGAGTAAGAACTCCCGTAGGCTTGCTTATTGGCACTGTAGCGCATATCGGGCGTTCCGTCCTTTTTTGTTTGCGCATTGGCAGTAAACGCAAACAACAGCATTGTTGCAAAAATGGAAAGGGTCTTTTTCATACGTACATTCTACACAATTGCCTACTGGGTCGGGTTTCGGCTATCCCAATGTCCTGCTTACAATTTCACAGTTGTAGGCAGGTCATGCCATAAATGTAGATATAATGAAGTTGACAACCTAATGTACTCATTATATAATGCTTACCAGCCCTACTGACCCCGCTGACGTATTAGCCAGATAGGATTCAGAGGTAGTAGGAAAGAAGCCTCACTAAGCTAGGTAGCTTTGTGTCATGATAGAAGAAGTTGCCATTGCCCCCCTTGTAAATGTTCTGGTAAGTCCCCCATATGCACAGGAGCGGCCCACTGCCTACGCCGTCCGACTCGCTACTGAATATGCGGCGATAGGGTCTGACGCCCATAAAAAGGAATTTGGCCAGTATTTCACTCCGGGCGAAATTGGCACTTACCTGGCTCACCTCAGCACCTTTACTGGTTCCGAAGCGCGCCTGCTCGACCCCGGCTTCGGGACTGGCGTGCTGGCTTGTGCTCTGGTAGAACACCTGGTTGCCGCCAATGACGAGCTGGCCACCCTCTACCTCGATGCCTACGATGTGGACGCTGGAGTTGCCCCCTACGCGCAGGCCGTGCTCGACTACCTCCAGCAGTGGCTCAACGAGCATCATATCACGCTGCACGGTCAATTCCTTCGGGAAGATTTTATTCTAGCTCACAGCGAGCTGTGGCAGTTTCCCCTTGCCGCAGCTGCCCCACGCTACGATTTGGTCATCTCCAATCCCCCTTATTTTAAGCTCAACGCCGCCGACCCCCGCAACGCATTGGCCCGTAACCGCCAGCTCGACCAGCCGAACATCTACTCGCTGTTCGTGGTGCTGGCCACGCTGCTTACCAAACCAGGGGGCGAACTCGTCTTTATCATTCCCCGCAGTTTCTGCTCCGGCTTCTACTACGAACGGTTTCGCGCTTTCCTGTACGACCACCTTCGGCTCGACTATTTCCACCTGTTCCATGCCCGGGACAAAGCGTTTGCGAAAGACGCGGTGCTCCAGGAGAACATCGTTTTCAAAGCCACCCGTCACCGCCAAGCCCCGCAGCCGAACTATGCGATTATAGTGGCTTCCTCCACGGGGGCACATGACTTGTCACATCCCGAAAAACTCGACTGCTGGCTGGACGAAATCGTGGACCTTGGCAGCCGGGAAAAAGTCTTGTTCCTGCCCACCACAGCGGCTGAACAGGCACTTATCAGCAACTTCAAAACTTGGCGGCACCGTCTGCACGATTTTGGCGTGGAAGTGTCCACTGGCCCCGTGGTGGCTTTCCGCACCACGGCTCACCTGAGCGAAACGGCAAGCCCCGAGCATGTGCCTTTGCTCTGGATTGACCACGTGCGGCGGGGCCAAATCAACTGGCCCAATAACCGCGGCCGTCAGCAGCACGTGGCCCTGAATGCCGGCCGTAAACTCGGCCTCCTACCGAATCGCAACTACGTGCTGCTACGCCGATTCAGCGCCAAGGACGACAAGCACCGCCTCATTGCGGCCCCCTACTTCGCGGCCGATTGGCAGCAGCACCAATCGGTGGGCCTCGAAAACAAGCTCAACTACCTGTATTCCAAAACAGGAGAACTTACCGATGTGCAGACAGCTGGTCTTTCAGCGCTGCTCAACAGCAATGTCTACGACGCTTTTTTCCGCATCTTCAACGGCAACACCCAGGTGAGTGCCACCGAGGCACGGGCGTTGCCCATGCCCCCATTAGCTACCATTGAAGAAATCGGCCGGCAAGTGCTTGGCCAAGGGCAAGACGCGACGGACGCCATTGTCGATAAGGTATTAGTTCATGCGTAGCCCCTCCTTGTTTGCCCCCATGCCCGTCTCCCCACTCTCCGAGAAAATCGCCGAAAGCCTCGCTATCCTGCAAGCACTGGGTATGCCCCGGGCGCAGCTCAATGACCGGTCCGCGCTAACCTTACTGGCGCTGCTTGACCTGAAACCTGCCGGCTCATGGCAGCAGCTGGAACGGCCGCAGATTGGCGTAACGCCCATCATGGATTGGTGCCGCGATTTTTACAGCACCACGTATGCCCCGAACTCACGGGAGACTTTCCGCCGGCAAACGCTGCACCAGTTCCGCGAGGCGGGCATTGTGCTCTACAACCCGGACAAACCCGACCGGCCGGTAAACTCCCCAGCGGCGTGCTACCAAGTGCCCACCGAGCTGCACAACGTGTTGCTTACCTATGGCACCCCGAAATGGGAATCGGTACTCACGGAGTACCTGGCCACCCGCCCAACCCTCACCGCGCAGTACGCCAGGGCCCGCGACATGGAGTTGATACCCCTGCAGGTGGCGCCTGGCACCGTCATCAAGCTCAGCGCCGGAAAGCACAGTCAGCTCATTAGTGACATCATCCACGAATTTGGGCCCCGCTTTGCCCCTAATGCGGAGGTGATTTACGTCGGTGACACCGCTTCCAAAGACGGATACTTTCAGCGCGAGCAACTAGCCGCATTAGGCGTCGAAGTAGACGCGCACGGCCAGATGCCCGACGTGGTTCTTTACGACGTGGCGCGGAACTGGCTGCTGCTCATCGAATCCGTCACAAGTCACGGCCCGGTCGATGGCAAGCGCCACGGCGAACTCAGCAAGCTATTTGCGGCTAGCAAAGCTGGCTTAGTGTACGTCACAGCCTTTCCCGACCGAAAAACGATGGGTAAGTACCTGGCTGATATTTCCTGGGAAACGGAAGTGTGGGTTGCCGAGGCACCAACGCACATGATTCATTTTAACGGGGACCGTTACTTGGGCCCTCACCAGATTTAATTGCAGCCATTAGCAAGCACAAGGGCAATTGCAGGGTACCGGTGTTGCCGACGGTGCAGATGCGGGCTCTGGCGTAGGTGCAACCGTAGGCGCGGATATATCGGCACTAACGGCTGTGTGGCTTCGTTTGGAAATACGACGCGTTTGTGAGCGATGACGTATGAGTCGTTTGTGGCTCTGCTCAAAAGTTGGGGAAGGAGTAACGATGACTCTACCGGGCGTGATGGTAATACTACCTTCCGGGGTGACACTGACAGCCGGTGAAGTAACGGCTACCGAGGATGAGGTTGGCGCAACAACTATCGGTGCGGGTGCGACGATGATGATGTTCGATTTTGACTCCGACTGGGAACAAGCGTTGGGAGCAAAGGCAATTGCGATGGGTACTACTGCTTTGAATAGTAAGTCATTAAGGGTTATACGTTTCATTTAACAATGTGATTTCCCTTATATATTATCGAGTCAGCCCTCCCTTCCAGGTTTCTTTTTAGGCTACTCCGATAATGGGGTCATCCACTGTAAATAGTCGTCTTCACGACTAAAGTCAGGATTCGGCAGAAGAATCTTCTGACTTTGGTAACATTTACGCAAAGTTTTGCAATTCAGCAGTGCAGAGCGCCAGACAAGCCGCCTCGGTATCTATCGGAATACCGGTCCTTCCACCGATTTTGCTACGGCAGTCGGAGTCAGCAGTTTCTTGGACACCTCGTGCACCTGAGTACCCCCAGCAGCGCTAACACGGGCCACCTCAACTTGGGCAGCGGCAGTAATTTCGGCTACTTGAGCAGATGCTCGGCCTTGTAAGTAAATGCAGAGTGGCCCGCCTACCCCCAGCAGTAGCCCCAGCAAAGGCAACCACGGACTAAAGGCAGCACTCAGCGACGTAAGCAGTTCGGTTAGCATATCGGATTCGATGGGTTCAAGGCAACGTTCCGACACGCGCCCGGGGAGCCGCAAGCCGCTTCCTTGCTGCCTTGCAGTTGCTTGAGCAGCGCGGAGGAGGATACAATGAATTTCATGTTGCGGGCCCTTGGGCTTCTCTTTCTCCCAAGTTCGGGACAATGGCACCCAGAAAAAAGCTTTGTGGTGCCAACACTTCCTGAAACACTGGCCTGTAAGGCAGCGGTTAAAGGGCGGAGGATGCGAAAGGCCAACACAAAATCCAGCGGCTTGTGCTACCTTTCTAATCAGCACCATTTTATGCGAAAGTTTCTTTCTATCCTGCTGCTGAGCTTATGCAGTAGCTGTTCTCCCTCTCCAACGCTGGATGAGGCCGCCGATGCAGAGCCACCGCTCTCACCCGCCGCTGTTGCCCGACTCGTGCAATTACCCGCAAATCAGAAGTGGTGCTGGTTCCAATCAATGGATGCAGGAGCTAACTGCTTTCTGCGCGCGGCTGGTGGGGAATGGAAGCGAGGTGTTGAGCAGTCGATGGCCGACCATGGCGCTACTCTAAGTCTAACCAACGGGTCCCACACCGTACAAGCCACGGTAGTAAGCATAGATGGAGGTGTATTCACCTACATACTGGCATATAAGCTTGGGGCAGAACCTGCGGCACTGCGAGCCTGGCTGATGAGTGCTGCTGAACCGGGCGAGACGGAAGTTAAGGGCCAAGAGGTATGGAATGACCGAGCAAACAATGCCCAGATTACCCGCCTCCGGCAGCCGGGTGGTGTTCAGCTGGCTTATCGGGTGGCTTACCACAGCTATGAATAGTAGCCATCTTTAGCATTGTTTTCCATTCCTCCTGCCGTGCGCTCCCCGATGATGCTGCTACTGGGCCTTCTTATAGCAGCGGGGGGATAAAATTACTGTAAGCCATTACAAGGCAGGGTCAAAAAGCCGTAACTTATTGACCCTGTAGGTCTTGCGCCCACTTAGATAATTAGCCCAGCAAACAGGGCTCAGAAAGACAGTCTAAAAAGAAACAGCCAGTTGGTTTATTGAACCTAGCATTTTGGGCCGTATGAAAATGGCATCTGCTTAAAATTCAACGACATATTATATATAATATGTCCTTAGAGCAAGTTTGACTCCTTGCTGTTATAAGAAGGCCAGCAGCGCCAAGCGGTGCAGCAAGCCGCCGAGCAGCCGCTGGCCCCGGAGCAGCGCCCGCTGCTGGCCGTTGCCGGCCCCGCGCAGGCTCCCCAAAAGCAACGCCTCGCCCAGCAGCCGGCCGTGCCGGAGCCCGCAGCCCCCGAGCAGCGGCGGGTGCACGGCCCCCGACTCTGAGCGGAGCGGGGCGAGCTTCGCGTATTTGACACGCTGCCCGGACCGCGCCGCAAACACGCGAAGCTCGCGGGCTTAAAATGCCATTTCAAGATGATAGGGGCCAATTATCACCTTGAAATGGCTGACTGACGGTCCCTGGAAAACAACCAGCCATAAAATAAAAGTAAACATTTCCTGACTTTATTCATCCGGTCAAGAATTCTTGACGTATATTTGCACGTTCACTAAACCCTGAGCGCTGCCTATGAGATGAAAGTTAAAGAAATGAAGAAGCTGATAGAATCTGATGGTTGGATTCTAGCACGCACCAAGAAGCATCGTATTTACGAGCACCCAACCAAGCAAACGCTAAACGGTCGCCCACTTGCTTTGAGCAAGCACGACAATGACGAACTAGCGGAAGGCACTGCAAATGGAATCCTAAAGAACGCGGGGCTGAAATAGCCCCCGTTTTAGTGTCCCGACATTACAAAATTTTGAAATAAGTCATTGCCATTGGCGCTCACTTTGAAAGGTGAGCGCCAATTGTCGGCACTCAAACTATACACATTGTATATCGAGGGCCGCTCACTTGTTAGTACACGACTTTTACGATTGTAAAATGAGTGACACTTGTCGGCGCTAAAAATGACAAAATTGTGCCAACTTCCTCTAAATAAGGAAGTCATTGCTAGCACACAGAATCCGTAAGTCTGGGATATATATAATCTCTTAAACTCTAATCTTACGAAATGCAGACTGTAAACTTCTATGTTGAGAAAACCAATACTGGGTTTTCGGCATACAGCGAAGATTTTGGAATTGTTGCCACTGGTAAGACCTTGAAAGCCTTGGAGCGAGATGCCCAAGATGGTCTTGAAGGTCAATGTGAAGTTACGGATGAGAATCCCGAAGACTTTAAATTAGAATACACCTATGACTTTGCGGCACTCTTTGAAGTCTTTAGGCTAAACGTTGATTCTGTTGCTGACTATATCGGGGTTAATCCAACTCTTATAAGCCAGTACATTAATCAAAAAAAGGTACCATCTAAAAAGCAGAAGGACCGGATTGAAAGCGGAATTCACTCATATGCCAAAGCATTAACTAATTTTCGTTTTGCCTAATTTGTTGCTATAGCGTGACGATATAATTCCAGCGACTAAGTAGCAAAAACCCCGAACTGTTTAAACGGTTCGGGGTTTTTTAATGTGCACTATGTTTAGTTAAAATGCTCAGCATATAATGAGCCTTCTTCTGAATCCAAATAACTAAAAAGCCCTCAAAATAGCTAAATACGGGCTTTTTGGCGTATCTTGTAGTATGACAGGAAGCCAAAAAAGACAGTTTCGCCAGCGGTTCCAGGCCCATCTTTATCCAGTCAAAACCTTCCGGGGCGACCCCACCCGGCCGGCCTATACCCTATACAGTTTACACCAGTACCCAACCTATCTAGCGGCGATGAACGAGCTAGACGAGTTGGTGTACCAGTGGCCCCGGAACCGGCCGCGCACCGTCGCGCTGCTGGCCGTGCGTCAGGCGTTTTTCGACAGCGGGGCCGTGCATTGGGCGGTCGAAATGGTGGCGGACGAGGACCAGGAGAACGTGCACGGCCTGATGCTCAACGAGCGCCAATGGGTGCAGCGCGACGACCCGGCGAAAGCTGCCCGCCACGCTCAAAACTTCGCATTAGCCGAGGCGGCACTGGTCGAAAGCCACCGCCGCAAGCAAGGCCCCCCGACCGGGAAAGGGCCACACCAGGCCCCGCAGGCTCCCCAGCAGGCGAAAGCCTTGGCGTTTGCTCCCGCCCGGCCCCGGCCGAACAACCGGCCCGCCGCCCGCCCCCGCCGCCCGCCCCCGCTACACGGCCGCGCAGCTGCAACGCGACCCGTTGGCCTACCAGGCATCGGTGAATGAGTTAGACGAGCTGCTGGAGCACTGGCCGTACAAGCGGAACCGCATTCTTTACTTGCTGGCCACGCACGAGGCCCTGATGCAGCGCGGCGGCCGAGTGGCCGACGAATCACAGCTGCTCGACCCCAGCAACCCCGCGCACCAGGCTGAGCGGGCGCAACGGCTCCAACGGGCCGCAGCGCGGGCGGCCGACCCGCAGCGGGCCGACCGCCACCACCAGGCCGAGCGCGAGGCCCGCAGCTGGTTGGAATGCCAGAAACTTTACGCTAAGCCGTGCTGGTGGAAACCCTCTATTTCGGTAAATAGGTTGATTTAGGCCCTTTTACGAGTTCATAATGATAATGCTAGCCCACGATTGTTGCCCCAAGCACTAGTAGCGGGCTTCATTTCTTCTCTATTTCTACAGTGTAGCTATTGCTTGAATCTCCCGTTGCCTCCCCAATGTATGTTGTGAGCCGCGCTCTATAGTTAGCTCCTTCATAAGTAGACTCCAAGTATTTGCTCCTTGTTTTGTATCCCGTTTTCGTCATTCCAGCCGCTAGAATTTGCTTCCTCATAGCAATGAATTGCTGAACCGAATAAATGGAGGAGAGTAATGTTATCCCGCCTTTCTCTTCATCTTTTATCAGCGTAATCCAGCCTTTTGCTTCATAATTCAGCCCCTTTGTGGACTCTGTTTGAGCACATGCTATGTTTGGGCGGCGGCCATAAGCCCACTTGGCAACGGAGAGCATCAAAAAGTGTGGGGCAATAGGGGGTAACCGCCTTCTGGCTTAACTTGAAAGCCCCTTTCTATCGGTGAACGCCATGCCCCAACCAGCTGCTGCTCCTATCTTATCAGGTACTGACCGGCTGGCGGCAGTCTATCAGCTCAAGATTCATCTGCTGGGTATCAGCCCTCAGATTTGTCGGCGCGTGTTGGTGCGGGGCGATACGACGCTGGCTGAGCTGCATCACGTCTTCCAGGTAGCGATGGGCTGGGACAACTGGCACCTGCACAGTTTTAAGCTCTGGGGCAAAGAGTACGGGATTCCGTACGCCGGCGGCATCTACTTTGCCGACGATGCCCGGCAGGTTCACCTGGGCGATTTCCCATGGCGGGTCAACGACAAGTTCACCTACACCTACGATTTCGGCGATTACTGGCTTCACCAGGTGCGGGTGGAGAAAATGCTGCCTCCGACCTCGCTGGTGGACCACCCGGTGTGCGTGAGTGGCCGCCGTGCTTGCCCACCCGAGGAAGTCGGCGGCGCCAGCGGCTACGACCAGCGCACGCTCGACCAGTTCAGCTGGGCCTACGAAGCCCATGACCGCTTGCTGGCCGGTGAGGATATCCGGGAGGACGATGTACCGACCTGGTTTTGGACCTATCGACCGGAGCATTTCGATAAGGGCCAAGTCAACCAGAAACTAGCGAAAGTGTATCAACTTAAGGGTAATCCCGATTTTCTGTATTCGCAGGGCAGCTACGACTACTTCTTTGCGGATTTAAAATCCTGAAAACTGTATCAGAAAAACCAAGTGGTTTTTCTGATACAGCGGCAATAGCTTTGCGTCATGCAACAGGCCGTCATCTTTGTGCGGGTCTCCAAGAAGGAGCAGGATTACCAGCGGCAGGTGGAAGACCTGCGCGCCGTGGCCCAGAATCAGGCCGTCCAGGTCGTGGCCGAGATTTCGGAGAAGATTAGCGGAGCCCGCCGGAATCAGGACCGGGAGGGGATTCAGCAGCTCTTGGAACTGAGCCGCCGGGGCGCTATCCAGAAAGTATTGGTGAGCGAAGTCTCGCGCCTGGGCCGCTCCACGGTCGAAGTGCTGCAGATTGTCGAAGAGCTGACGCAGCTGGGCATCAGCATCTACGTCCAAAACTTCGGGATTGAAACGCTTAAAAACGGCAAACGCAATCCGGTGGCGCAGTTCATGTTCACGCTGCTGGCCGAATTTGCCCGCCTCGAACGCGAGACCCTGCGCGAGCGCATTCTCTCGGGCATGGACGAGGCGCGGCGGCAAGGCGTCACGATTGGCCGCCCGGTGGGCGCAACGGAAGAAAAGGCCGTCTTTCTGAAAAAGTATGCCGCCGTCGCCCGGCAGCTGCGCGCGGGCCTGAGCGTACGTAACACGGCGAAGCTGTGCGACGTGGCCATCAACACGGTGCGTAAAGTGAAAGCCTTGCTGTAATCCTTAACCCCCCAGCCCCATGAACTTCAAATTACAACTGGTGGCTTGTCCGTCAGAAGGCAACGAGCCCACTCTCGAAGACGTGTTCACCTGGAGCCGGGAGGACCTGAGCTTAGCCAGCGTGGGCCTGACGCTTGCCGAATCGAAAGAGCTGCTGCAACGCATTCATCAAAAGATGATTGCGCAGCAGGTGGCGACGCACCTGCAGGCGCAGCAGCCCGTCGGCTTACGGAAGAAGGGCAGCTATCCACTCCAGCTGAAAACCTTATTTGGGAACGTCACAGTCGATAGCCCGCGCTACTATCTGCCGCCCACCGAGGCGGGACCTAAGACCTTCAGCCCCCTCCAGCACCTGTTTCCGCAGCACGTGACGCCGGAGCGGCTGTACCTGGAAACCAAGTGGGCCAGCCTGATTCCCTACCAGAAAACGGCCGATTTGCTCCACGACGTGCTGCCCCTGAGTGCGAAACTATCGGGCACGACCATCCAACAGCACCTTCACGCCGTGGTCGAGGCGCAGGAACAGCAGCTGCCGCAGGAAGTGGCCCCTTTTCACGGCGTTTGCCAGCGCGACCGCGAGGCCTTGCCGTGCCCGCCCCGCCCGCTGGTGGTTGGCCTCGACGGCGGCTACGTCCGGCACTGGCATAAAAAAGGCTGTTTCGAGGTGATTGCGGGCAAAAGCATTCCCGCCGAAGGGGGCGCCAAATGCTTCGGCTTCGTGCAGGAGGTCGACGCCAAGCCGCGTCGGCGCGTGTTTGAGGTCCTGCGCTCGCAGGGGCTGCAGGCCAATCAGTCGGTGGAATTCTTTACCGACGGCGCCGCGGTTCTGCGGTCGCTGACCAGCTACCTGAGCGCGGAGTCCACGCATATCCTGGACTGGTTTCACCTGACCATGCGCCTGACGGTGCTCCAGCAGTACGCGCTGGGATTTGCTCAGGTCGACGCGGCCGGGGGAAAAGCGCTGCAGGACGGCTTGACCAGCATCAAATGGCACCTCTGGCACGGCAACGCGGAGCGGGCCCTAGACAAGATACTGGACCTGGACGACACGCTGGCCACGCACCAGGAGGACCCGCTGGTGGCCAGGAAATACAGCAAGTGCAAGCCGTTGGCCCGGCTAATTGCTGATTTTCACACCTGCGTGGAGCAGAACAGCGGCTTCATCGTGGACTACTCCGAGCGCCGCCGCTACGGCGAACGCGTCTCCACCGGCTTTGTCGAGTCGGCGGTAAATCAGGTGCTAGCCAAGCGAATGGTGAAGCGGCAACAAATGCAGTGGACTAAAAAAGGCGCGCACCTGCTCGTGCAGGCCCGCACCAAGGTCCTCAACGAGGAATGGGAAGACTGTTTTCGGCAGCAGTATCCCGGCTTCCGGTCAGTGCCAGCGGAACCGCTGCAGATGGCCGCCTAACCCAATTGCCCCACACTTTTTGATGCTCTCCACCATCGGCACCAAGCGACCTGGAAGGCCATACGCTGTGCATTGGCACTTGGTGTGACCCAGGCCATTGCCATTGCGCCGGAGGAGTTCTCTGCCGCTATTGGCGGAAAGGTGTTTCGTTACAATGGCGAACAGCTTTTTGCCTTACACCGTTGAATTCAAACCGTCTTTATTTTTCCCACTGCCTTAGATGCTCAACGGCTGTTCTTGTCTCAACTATTTGGGAAACCCTTGAAACTGCCAGCAACAGCAGCATTTATACTTCCGGGTCGGAATTGCTGATGGCCGGGTCGTCGACTAGGTCGCGAACTTCGAGGGCCAGGGCACGACTCAGGGAGATGAGCAGGTCCAGGGTAGGGGCCAGCTGGCAGAGTTCAATGCGCTTGATGGTGGACTGCTCCACGTTGGCAATGTCGGCCAGCTTCTGCTGCGAATAGCCGCGGGCCTGACGAAGCAGCCGAAGCCTGTTGGCAAACACTTGGAGACCGGCCGGATTTTTCACGGAGCAAGGTGGAGCCCCGAGTGAAGCCAATCAAGGGCGTATACGCCCTTGATTGGCTATCCCTTCGTATCATTGTGACAGTTGCAGTCTTTTCCACTGCTCACTTGGTATCTGCTTTATCTACCTCTTAAGAGACATGGACTTGATAGGGAAGGAGCATAATTGTGCGTATTATCAATGGTAACCCGTGATTCACTACCGCTGAATGCCAGTTCCCAGCGGATTTCTTTCTCGCACGCGTCTTCGCTCTTGCTGGCGCAGGCACTGACGGACGCCAGCGAGCGGCGAATGCGTCACTTCCCCACCTTGAGTTCGGCCACGTGGGGCGACATGCTCCAGCAACTGCAGCCAGACTTGCTGGTCGCTGGGGAAACCGTGACCTTTGATTGGCCAGCCCTCATAATGCGGGCCAAAGGCTTAGTCCTAGCCCCGGCGCTGCCCGCGAGCCGTAGGACTTCTCAACGGAAAGTGGTGCCCATTATGGCAGAGATGCAAGCAAGCCCGCAGGCGGAAGTTTACGACGCCACCCAGAGCGAACCCGGGCACCCAGCGAACATTTCTTGCCCGTCAGTCCCCGAACCGCTCGCTCCGTCGATAAGTCCTCCTGAAGGCACCAGTGATTTGATGGACACCAGGAGAGGGGGCCCTACTTTGGTGCAGTCGTTGGCCAAAATGGTGCAAAAAAATGTGCCTGGTCCAGCCCGCCGAAAGAAGTGCAGGCAACGCACGTTCCGCGACATCGTCGAGCATCACCCACGGGGAAACGGTAGGTATGGGTTTACGGTGCGCGAACTGTGCACCACGATGCGCATCAGTGCCGCTTCGGTCACGGAAGCACGCATAAACCCGGGCCACCTTACAGTGGAAAAGGTCATGGCATTGGCCGAAGCGATGGGAGAACACCCCCTACGCGTCCTGGCAGACATAGCGGCAGAAGCAGCGTCCAAGAAAAGACGGTTGAGAAAAAAACGGGCAACGCAGCCCCAACAGACAGAGAGCATCTTATCCAATTAGCTCGAAATCAACAGAAATCATGAAGTGTGCCTCAGCTAAAATTTTAGTAAAGAAGCAGACCCATTCTCTTCTGAACGGGGCGCATAACAGGGCGTACTATATTGGCGAGATGAGGCACCGACTAAAGCTGGGCAACACAGGTATTATCCGTCCTTCGGCATGAAAGACACGGCGCGCTGCTAATACGACGCAGAATGCTACACCGCAGTTCTTCGGCTGGCTGAATAGAACCGCTTGACGAAGGCCACTGCTTTTGCTTTGAACGTAGCTCCGGCAAGACAATTGGCTGTTGATTCTCTTGCTATTCAAAGAAAACAGCAAACGGTGCGTTCTTTAAATTACCGTTGCAGCGGGACGGACGGTAAGCCGGGAATCAAAAAATTCGGTTTCAAACAGTTCCTGCCTGACCTGCCCGACCAGCGCCAGGGCCTGTACTGCGTTTGCTATGCCTGCGTACGGGTATGCTTTTCGTACCAGCCAGTGTTCGTCCTGCTCGGTTTCTGAAACAAGGTCGGTGGTCTCTAATTCTGCTGCCTCACTCCGGCGAATGCCGATACTCAACGTCGTGGAAGGGTCAAACGCTGCCGTAACCGTCCATTTTAAATCCTTACGCTGAAGCGTTAATTCGTCGCCCCAGAAGCAGTCACTTGTTCCACACCGTTGCGACGTTTCAAAACCGAGTTGACTAATGAGCTCATCAGCCATGACATTCCGGTAGGTATGGCCGTGGTTAAAAGTTTGGTACAAAGGTTAAACGGGTAGCCGTTCGGTAGCCCAAAGCTGGGGCGGTCCGACGCCTGCTAACGGCACTTGGTAGAGCCCAGAAAGGTACGCCTTGCCGGCCCCTGCCAACTGGTGGTATTTTGGGGTTTTCTGTTACAACTCTCGTGAGACATCGTAAAGGTGATTTGAATTTCCACCAAACAAGAAGTAGCAGGGGCGTACGGCGTGTCCGGTGTACATTACAACGGCTTCCATCCTGCCCCGCCGTTTACGCTCGCAGCGAGTAAGCTTGATGAGCCGAGCCGATGGCCCGAGCCGTTGGCACAACAACATATTTTTCTACTTCAGTCCCCTAGTTATGAAGATTATATACGCCTGTGCCGTCCTGGCTATCAGTTCACTGTCACCGATTTCAAGCGCCCAAGCGCAGAGCCCCGTGGAGATGTTAAGAAATGCCAATCTTGACAAGGCAATCGCCAAATCCATTCGCACGAAAGACCCGGAATATACCTACGTAAAGGCCCAGGACGGTCGGTATACCATCGCCAAGGCGAAAAGCGTCGAGCTGTGGTTCAACAACTACACGAAGTCCGTGGAGGTGTACAAGTACACGGTGCGGGTCGGCCTGGCCGAGGCCAAGCGCTCCTTCGCCAGATTAAGGGCTGATTTCAGCCAGGGCAATATGGCCTACATAAGCAACGGCGACCCCAATTCCACGTGCTACGCCATCCAGCTGGAGCCCCTAAGCGCTACGAGCACGCGCGTGTCCTTTAGCTACGAGTGCGACTAAGGCACCGCTACCCCGTCCTGGCAGCACTCCCCTACTCGACCACCAGGCGCTCTACGGCCTGCGCCTCCCCGGTCTGCACGCGCAAGGCATATATGCCCGGGGCAAGGCCGGTGAGGTCGAGCGGGTACGCCACACCGGCTGGGGAAAGGGCCGTGCGGGCCACCCGGCCCACCGCATCGAGCAGAACTAGGGTGGCAGGTCCCCAGGTAACCGGCACCCGCAAGTCCGGCCTCGGTTAAAAGTTTGGTACAGAAGTTAAGCGAGTTGCTTCCAACCGCGGCACCTACACGCCAAAAACCTGCATGCGAAGTTTGTCAGGGCGGTTTGTACAGTGAAACGTCCCTATTTCTGTACCACTCGCCTAACCGTTTTACCCCAGGCAAATCGAGGTGAAAACCAGTCAGTTTAGTTCAGATAACTTGTTCAGCAATCAAAGTACAAACAACTTAGCCTGCGGCACGGGAAAACTGTACTCTAACGCCACCGATGGCCACCAGAATGCTTTAAAGGCGTATTTCTTGCTGGGGAAACGCCTGGTCAGTACCCCTATCCGTGTGAAAAGTGGTTGTTGACAAGTTCGCCAATTAACTTTTGGACCAAACTTTTAACCAAGGCCGATGCTGGACATAACGACAAACGGCCACCCAATCAGGTGGCCGTTTGTCTGATTGAACAGAGTTGCTCAATAAAAAACGGCCATTCTAATCTGGTTGACCGTTTTCAACGCCTAGCGCTTATGGCCTACCGAACCAGCACCAGGCGGGTGTGCAAGGGCGGGTAGCCGGGGCCGGTGACGCGCAGCAGGTAGGTGCCGGCGGACAGCGTGGCGGGCAGGGCCAGCGGCAGCGGCTCCTGGTCGGTGGCGGGGTGCAGCGCCTGGGTGTGTAGCAGGCGACCAGCGTTGTCGAGCACCTGCAGGGTGAGGGCCTGGCCAGCGCGGCCGGTGAGGTTCAGCGTGAGCGGCTGGCCGGGGTCGGCGGGGTTGGGAGCGACCGTCAGCGAAGCCGCCGGGGCCGGGCCGGCACCGGGGGCCACGGTGACGACGGGGCTGTAGTGGCGGGTACCGTCGGTGTCCTCCTGCTCCAGGCGGTAGTACAGCACCCCGGCCGGAGCGGTGGGGTCCAGGGTGGCGTACTGGCGCGCCTGGGCGGTGGTGCCGGCAGCGGCCTGGGTGGCAACGGCGGCGAAGAGGCGGCCATCCGCCGAACGCTGCACGCGGAACAGGCGGGCGTTGAGCTCCTGGGCCGTGGCCCATTGCAGCTGCACGCTACCAGCGGGCTGGCGACGGGCCGTAAAGGTGGTAAGGGTGACGGGTAGCGGGCCGCTGAAGGGCCGGGCCTGGGTGTAGCCAGTGGCAATGCGCAGGCCGTCAACAAGTAGCGGGGACGTACTAGGGCCCTGGCGCAGGGCGACTGAGCCGATGTTGGCCGGAGCCGAGCTGGCGGCCTCCGTGCTGGTGGCGTCGGCGGTGGCGGGCTCCGCCTGGCCCGGATTCACGTACAAGCGAGTTTCCGTGCCGGAAAGGCCGAACACGTAGCGCAACACCAGCAGGTAGGTCCGGTTCAGGTCGTACTCCGTGGGGGCGTACACCGTGGCCGTGCCGCTGCCGGAAACGCCGAACTGCACCTTGCCGCTGGTGGGGGCCGCTTTGACGAACAGGCGGGCGCGGAAGGTGGTGCTCAGTGGGTCGGGCCCGAGGTGGAAAAAGTAGTCGGCCGCGCTGGCGGTGTTCACGCGCACCAGCAGGGCCGCGTACACGTTCGTACCGGCCCCCTGACTGAGGAAGGGACGGTTCACGTCCTCCCCGGAGGCCACCAGGCTGGCGGCATTGCCGCTGGCCGGGGCATAGCCCGGCGCGCTCAAGCCCGCCGGCGAGACCAAAATCGGGCTGGTGCCCGCCGAACTGTGGGCCGTCCAGCCGTGGGCCGTGAGCGGGTCGCCGGCCGGGTAGTCGAAGTCCTCGGCCAGCAACAGGCCGGCCGGGGGAGTCGGCGTGGTGAGCGTCAGTTCGCCGTGGGGCGTGAGCAGGTAGTTCTCAGCCCCGCTGGTGGCGTTGTCGTTGTAGTCGAACACGGCGAAGGTGTATTCCGTGTTGGCCAGCAGGCCCGTCACCGTCAGCGACGGGACGCCGGCGGCCCCCACCACGTAGGTGCCGGGTGCCGGCTGGTCGCCCTGGCCGAAGGCGGCGTTGGCGGCATAGGTGGTGCCGTCCTGGGGCTGGAAGGACAGGCCCGGCCCCTGGGTGACGAGCACCAGCTGTTTGGTGCCGTTGCCGCCACTGAGGGCGAGCGTGACCGTGGTGGGGGCCACGGTGGTAGCGGTCAGGGTGCTGGCTTGGGTGGGCTCCGCAGCCAGGGCCACCGTGGCGGTCGTAAAGCTCAGCTGTTCCCCGTAACTAGTGCCTTTGGCATTAGTGGCGTAGGCCCGGACGTAGTAGGTGGTGTTGGGCAGCAAGCCGGACAGGGCGCTGACGAACGAGCCGGCACCCGTGCCGTCCTGGGTGAAATCGTCCTGGGTGGTGGGGGCCTCAGTCGTCGCGTACACGATGCCGCGCGCCGTCACGGGTCGGCCGCCCTCGTCGAGCACGGTGCCGCCGGCCGTGGCCGTGGTGCCGGCCACGGCCGATACAGCCGCCGTGCTCACGCTGGGCGGATAGGCCGGGGCCACCCCGGTGCCGCTCACCTCAACCCCCGGCTGACCGGGCAGGTCGGCCGAGGCCACGGTAATCGGGCCGCGGTAGGCCTGCGCCAGCTCGGGCACAAAGCGCACGTCGACGGTGGCCGTCAGGGTGCCGCCGGTGGGCGTGAGCGTCAGGGGGGCGCAGGAGAAGGCCGCCGAACCGGTGCGCAGCTGGAAGCCGGCCGGGGGCGTCAGCGTCACGGGGGCTGTGAGGCTGGTGCCGGACACGCTCAGGGGGGTGCTGGCGGAGGCTTGGCCCACCGGCACCGTGCCGAAGTCGGGCACGGGGTTGGGCGCGAGCGTGAGCGTCGGCGACGGCGTGGAAACGGTGATGGTGACCGGGGCGCTGGTGCCGGCCACGCTGCCGCAGGTGCTGGTCGCCTGGGCAACGAGGTAGTACGTGCCGACACCGTTGAAGTCAGCGCCGCGGGGCGTGTAAGTGGCGGCCGTGGCACCGCCGATAGCAGTACTGAAGGGGCCGCTGCTGCTGGTGGAGTAGAACCAGGCGAAGGACGAGGCCGCGGTGGCCGTGGCCGTAATCGGGGCACCCGTACCGGTGGTTGTCAGGCCCTGCGCCGCGGTGGGTGCCAGCGTCACGGCGTTGGTGGCGGGCGGGGTAGTGATGGTCAGGTTAGCGGTATTCGCGCTGCCCGTCGTGGCTGAAGCGGCGTGCACCACCCGAATGCGGTAGCCCGTGCCGGCGGCTGTTCCGGCCGGCAGGGTGGCGGCGATGGGGGAGGCAGTACCGGTACCGATAAGGTCCCGGGCTAGGTCAGCTGGGAACGTGCCGGCGGCGTCGGAGAGCTGGGCGGCGAACGTGCCAGTAAGGCCCCCGGTAGCGGTAAAGGGCACGGATACGGCCGCGCCGGTGGCAGCCGGCACGCAGAACGGGCTGCCCGTGATGGTACCCGTGGTGATGCTGGCCGGGGCCGGCGTGCCCGACAAGGTGGGCGTGAGCGTGAGGTTGTCCAAAGCCAGGCCCTGGGCGTTGGTGCTGCCGCCGGTGCCTACGTATGACCAGCGCAAGTAGAAGGTTCCCCCATCGGCCAGGTTCAGGGCCGTCAGGGCGACCGTCTTGCGCAGGCTGGTGGGCGGATTGACGACGGCATTTGCCCCGTCCGCGGCGTAGCTCTGCGAGCCGGCCGTTACCGGACCCGACCAAGTGGTGCCGTCGGGGCTGGTGTAGAACTGCCAGTCGAAGGCGCGGGTGCCCGTGCGGTATTTCTCCAGGTCAAACGCTACCTCCAGGTCCGTGAGGGTCTGCCCGGCGCTGTTGCGCACGGCCAGCAGCACGTGCCGGGGCGACAAATAGCTGCCCGTTGACAAAAAGCCCAGGGCTCGGTCCGTGCTGGAGGCCGTGACGCCGGTGGCAAAGTTATACGCCCCGCCGGAGGACGTACTGGTCAGGGCCCCGGTGCCGGAGGTGCCGCCGGCCTGCGTGGTGGCCGTGGTGGTACCGGTGCCGTACACGGGGGCACTTCCCCCGGTCAGCTCAAAGCCGGGGGGCAACGCGGCAGTAGCGCTGCTGCCGAGCCCATCGAAATTCTGGGTAACGGACGACGAGGTGGTGAGCTGTAACTGGGCGCGGGCCCCGAGGCTCAGCAGCAGCAACAGGGCCGTCAGCAGGCGGGAGCAGGTGGTATTGGAAAAAGCCATGGGGAAAGTCGGAGAAAACGAAAACGGTAGCACGCGGCGGGCCTAATTGGTGGGGCCGTTGTCGACCTGGGCCTCGACCACCTGCTGCACGCTGGTGGGCAGAGCGGAAAGGATATCGAGGCCGGTGGCGGCCTCGATGGCATCGACGCTGGTGCGGTACTGGCCCCAGTTGGTAGTCAGCCCGTTGTCGTTGGGCGTGTCGATGGCAATGATGCGGGTGGCCGCCGACACGCGGCTCACGTCGTTGTTGCCGACAGGCAAGACCACCACGACCTTCCAGATGCGCTGGGGCACCGTGACGCGGCCTTGGTCAATGGTGGTGGCAGACACCGACCGGTTGGGCTGGCCCGAGACGCGGATTTCCCCGTTGCCGCCGACCCCGTAGCTGCCCATGATGACGTAGAGCTCATTGCCGGCGTTGACGAGCGTCCGGCTATAGTTTTCCAGCGCGGCCCAGGTCTGCTGGTTGTTGGTGGGCGACTGGGGAATCATGTTGCTCATCAGGAAGGTGGCCGAGTTGTCGGCCACGGAACTGGTGCGGTCGGCGCTGGGACAGTTGTGCCCCCGGTCAAAGCCGGAGCCCGAGTAGCTGGTGCTCGTGACTTGGTACCAGCCGGCGGGCAGGGTGGCATCCGGACGGAAGTCGTCCTGGCGGGCGGCGGAGCCCAGCCAGACGGGGGCCAGGTACCAGCTCACCCAGTTGGGCTTGCCCTGGTCGCGGTGGTAGCTAAGTGCGTACTGAGACTTTTCCAGCAGGTAGTTGGTCGGGAAGGTGACGTCGGGAGTGGCCCCGCTGGGATTCCCCATGGTTAGGTGCTGGTTGTCTGCGGCCGCGGGCGGCTGGGAAGCGGTTGTGAAGGGCGCGACGGTGAAATTGTCGAGGTTGAGGCGGGACAGGCCGCCGGTCACCTTGCGCAGCTGGAACCGCACGCTGCCGGGCACGTTGACCGGGAAAGAAGCCGTTTGCAGGCGGTAGGAAAAGGCCATCACCGGCTCTCCTACCCGCACCCAGGTAGCGCAGCCCTGCGTCTGGTACCACAGCTCAAAGGCCGAGGTGGCATCCGTACCGTAGGTGCCATGCTGCACCGTGACGGTGCTGGCCCCGTCGGGCAGGAAGAAATCCATGGTCAGCGTGCCAGCCAGCTGGAGTCGGGCCGCCTGGGTGCCGGCCTTGTGGTCCTGGGCATCCGTGCCGAGCAGGGCATCGTCGAAAGTCCAGGAACCGGAACCGAGCACCACGGAACTAGCCGGGTAGGTCGTCTTAGTACCGGTGTCGAAGGATTCCGACGTGGTCGTTTGCGACCAGGCCGCCGGGGCGGCACTCAGGCTTAAGCCGGCGAGCAGCACCCCAGTGCGTGCCCCCCGCCAGAGGGTCAAGAAAGACATAAAGGAAGCTAAACAGGTGGCAGTGAGAAAAACGCACAATTTGAGACGTCAAAGTTACCACCCCTTACCACCGTGAATCTCATCCCTGCTCAATCGGCAACAATAACGAAACACGGGGGCGCAGGCACCCACCTTACGGGACAATCCAAGCGCGTACAGAATAGGGCGCGGGCCCTTCCACCACCCCAACTACTTCGTCCGGACAAGCCCTTTGGGCCCTGTGATGGGCAGAAGCGACCAAAAAAGCAGCGGCACACTCGCTATGCGTTTGGTCAACGTGGGTTCTGCAACAGCCACGAGGGTTATTCTTGCCGGATGTTCAGTTGAACGGTCGTTGGATTGACGGAGAAAGCCGTTCGAAAAACCCTCCGCAAAAAGGTCCCGAAAATCTGCATGTTTGGGGCCTTTGGCATGGGGCAGGAATCCATTCGGAAAACAGTGGTTTTTCGAACGACTATTTCTAACTGAGTAAGAATTGCGACTGTTGGCCTGGCAGAATAAATCAATTCCTCCCGGTCCGATTGAAGCGCTGCGGGTTCTTGTGGTCCTTGCTAATCGCCCCCAATTTCAATTCCTCCCGGTCCGATTGAAGCGAACGTGCGCCACTTGCTGGCGAAATTGGCTAGTATATTTCAATTCCTCCCGGTCCGATTGAAGCGACCGCATCCGGCCCGAACAGCAGGCGTTTCTCGAATTTCAATTCCTCCCGGTCCGATTGAAGCCGGAGCGCCGACGAACAAGGCGGTACAGGACGCATTATTTCAATTCCTCCCGGTCCGATTGAAGCTCGCAAGGCCAACGACGGGCTTATTCAGCTCACCCTATTTCAATTCCTCCCGGTCCGATTGAAGCCCATCAACGCGCCCACCGGCCAGCCCCTGCTCACCAATTTCAATTCCTCCCGGTCCGATTGAAGCTGAGTGCCCGCAGCGCCGGGGCCGGCCTGTTCCCATATTTCAATTCCTCCCGGTCCGATTGAAGCGGTGCTGGCCGTGGTGTACCGCAAGCGCATTCTTCCATTTCAATTCCTCCCGGTCCGATTGAAGCGGTGCTGGCCGTGGTGTACCGCAAGCGCATTATTCCATTTCAATTCCTCCCGGTCCGATTGAAGCACTACGACCTGCAGGCCGCCTGCGACCTCTACAACAATTTCAATTCCTCCCGGTCCGATTGAAGCCGGCGCTCTCTCCGGTATTTTCTCGCTCCTGACTCCATTTCAATTCCTCCCGGTCCGATTGAAGCCTTACTCTGCCCTCCCCCCCGGCTCACTTATTCACAAATTTCAATTCCTCCCGGTCCGATTGAAGCGCCGCGGTGCGCCCGTTTGCTGCGTGGCGCGGTACTATTTCAATTCCTCCCGGTCCGATTGAAGCCGCCAGCTCTTACTCCACCGCCACCGAGCCCAACACATTTCAATTCCTCCCGGTCCGATTGAAGCCCTCACCAACGCGCTGCTTTCCCTGCTGGCCCTCTAATTTCAATTCCTCCCGGTCCGATTGAAGCAATCTCCCCCAACCAGCACGGCTTCAGCCTTAGCCCATTTCAATTCCTCCCGGTCCGATTGAAGCCGAGCCCTGGCAGCAGTTCATTATCGCCAGCCTCTTATTTCAATTCCTCCCGGTCCGATTGAAGCCACCGGCAGGCCATGATTGCCACGGTCCTGCTGCAATTTCAATTCCTCCCGGTCCGATTGAAGCTAACTACTGTTTGCGCGGCACCCGCACCGAGAACAAATTTCAATTCCTCCCGGTCCGATTGAAGCCGCGCTTTTTGATTTTGTGAATCCACAGCTCCACCTATTTCAATTCCTCCCGGTCCGATTGAAGCGGCCCGCAGGTTCGCCGCCGTTACCAGCTACCAGGAATTTCAATTCCTCCCGGTCCGATTGAAGCCCGCCGATTAAGTCACAAGTATAGGCGTTTCCAGTCACTCAGGCCACATTAGGCGGCTCATAAAAATTGGAAAAGTCGTCGGTGACCGATAGTGCGATTTTGCCGGGGTATCGACAACCCTGTGAATCAGTAGCTTGCATTAGACAACAGCGTGAAGTCTAACCTTTTAGTCGTATGGCTATTCGACCGACGACATGAGCGGCTCACAGGATATTGTCCAGGCGGCTGCGCTCGCGGCCTACTACTTCCTTCTCCAGCCACTGTTGGGTGCGGCTTTTGAAGAGGATGACGCTGTCCTCTTCCTCGTCCAGGATGTCGCGGGCTTTGGCCAGCAGTTCGGCTAGTTTCACCTCGCTGATTTCGCCTTCAAATACCGAGTTTTGAATCCAGTGCAGGTAGCGGCGGCAGAGTTTCAGCATGCGTCCGACGCGCTGCTGCTTCATATCGTAGACGAGAATAACGTACATGCGACTACCACCAGGCTTTAAAGGGTTGGTATTCCTCAATGCTGAGCAGATGCTTGGTCAGCTTGTAGCACTCCAACTTGATGAGGTGCTGGTAGCTCACGCTGCGGTTGAGGCGGCGGTGCTGGATGGTTTCCTTGAGCCGCTCCTCGAACACGCGCACGAAGGTTTTACGCCCCGTCTCCTTGAGCAGGCAGCCGTCGAGCTCGCGCACGAAGTCGCGGGGTTGGATTTCCTTCTTGTTGAGCAGGCGGAAGATGGTGCGGTCCACCAGCAGCGGCTTGAAGATTTCGGCCAGGTCGAGGGCCAGGGAGAAGCGCCGGCTGCCAGGTTCGTGCAGGAAGCTGATGGTGGGATTTAGCTGGGTATGGTAAATCTGTGACAGGCAGACCGCGTAGCAGAGCATATTGCCGAAGGAAAGGAGGGCGTTCAACTCATTCTGGGGCGGCTGGGTGCTGCGGGTGCCGAAGCTGAAGCCCGGCACGCTCACCAAGCGCTCAAAGCAGCGGTAATAGGTCTGGCGGATGTTGCCCTCGTAGCCCATGATTTCGGCTACCGTGCCGGTGTGGGGTAGGGCGGCCACGTAGAGTTCAATCTGTGTGATTTCCTCGGCTACCTGGCGGCCTCGGCTCTGGTAGTAGCGCAGGTTTTTCAGCAGGTTGAAGGCCGCGCCCTCCACCAGCTTGCGGGCCAGCACGAGGCGCTTTTTAAGGCTGGTGTAGTGGCCCGTCTGGGCTACCTGCAAGCGGCCGGCCAGCAGGTATTCCTTGGCCATAAAGGAGCCGGTGTAGTGCTCGTAATAGTCGAAGAAATGCACCGATACTCCGTTTTTGCCCAGGAAATTATACAGTGCCGAGTTGGCATCGAGCGCGCCGAACACAAAGAGGTCGGCCACGTCTTCAATGGGCAGAAAGCGCGTCTGGGCATCGGCCCCTTTTTCGTCGTAGGCGGTGTATTTAAGGGTGTTGTCCTGCCGGCTCATGCGGCCGGGGTTGAAAAGGTAGTAGGTCTTTTTCATGGGCTTACTCGGCAACGTAGCAGAACTCGTAGTAGGCGCACTGCTGGCAGAAGGGCTTGTTGATGACCGGCGGGCAGGCCGTGCCGTCGGCTAGTAGCGCCCGCAGGGCGGCCAGCTCTTCGGGGATGCGGGCGCGGTCCTCGTCGCTGAGCTCCACGGTCTGGGTCTGGCGCAGCTTCGGGTACTCCAGAATGGCGGTGGGGCCGGCCACACCGTGCTCCTCCAGCAGCCAGAGGTAGTATTTTACCTGCGCCACGTTGGATGCCTCCATCTTGTTCGACTTCTTTAGCTCGTGCACCACCTTGCGCTGCGGGTCGTAGAAGGAGAGCATCAGAAAGTGTGGGGCAGTCGGGTTCAACCGCTTCTTAGGGTCACCTTGAGAAGCGGTACTTACCGCTGAAAGGAATGAACCAGCCAACTACCCCTCGCCCTGCTGCCCGACTGCCCCACACTTTTTGATGCTCTCCTACTGTCACTGAAAATTTTGGTGAGCAAAAGGCAAGGTGAGCTAACACAGGTAACACAAATAATATTTGTATCACTTACAACATGGGTAACATTTGTACACATATCTTTGCCTCATGAGCAAGGTTCTAGCATTTACGAATCAAAAGGGTGGGGTTGGCAAAACCACATCCACGGCCAACATCGGCGCGGGGCTGGTACGCGCCGGCAAGCGGGTACTGATTGTTGACCTGGACCCGCAGGCGAACCTGACCAAAGGCCTGGGTCTGGTCGATGCTGATAAGAATGTGTACGGCGCGCTGTTGAAAGAATATCCGCTCAAAGCCTACAAAGCGCATGATATGTGGCTGATTGCTGGCTCGCCGGCGCTGTCGGCATTCGAGAGGAAGGTAGGTGACGAGGTAGACCGCGAGTTTCTATTAAAAGAGCTTCTTGAACCCGTACGCGAGAAATTCGACTACATTCTGCTCGATTGCCCACCCGCATTGGCGCTGGTCACGCTCAATGCCTATACATGCTCACAGGAACTTTATATTCCCTTGGAAGCCCAACTGTACGCCACCGACGGCCTGGAGAAGGTGCTGGATTTGGTGCGTCGGGTGCAAAACCGAATGAATCCCGAATTAAGGGTTGGCGGCATCTTTTTCACCCGTCACGATGCCCGTAAAGTCCTGCGCAGAGAAACTGCCGAGCAGATTCGGACCAAGTACCCCAATCTGGTGCTGAATAGCTTCATCAGGGAATCGATAGCCTTGGGGGAAGCCCCTCACCTGGGGAAGGACATCTTTACTTATGCTCCGACAAGTGCCGGGGCTTCCGACTACCAGACGCTGGTTGCGGAGATTCTCACCCGCTAAGCCAATCATGTCCCATGGCCAAAACATTTAAAAACCTTTCCCCTGCCGGTGAGTCGGCCGCCCTAAAACCGGCATCAGAAATGGACTTTTTCGACCTTTCTGTTGGTAGTATTCCTGCCCAAAAGCCTGCGAATAAAATAGTTACTAAAAACGCACTTAGTAATCCTAGTAATACCAGTAACACAGGTAAGACTAAAAGACTGATTAAACCGGTTGTCATAGCTGCTCCAGTGGCGCTTGAGGCCGGCGATGCTGCGGATGGGGTACGTCAGACGTTCGTTCTCAGCCGTGGCCATCTGGAGCGGTTACGTGACTACGTCCACGCGCGCCGGTCACAGGGTGATTATACTTACTCGCAGAAGCAAGCTTTGCAGGAGGGGCTGGACCTTTTGTTTGCTACTGCAGCGCCCGCAGCGCCCCGCCCTGCCCAGACCCGTGAGCAGGAGCAGCAGCGCCGGGAGCGCATCCAGCGGGGCCGGCAGGTAAGGAACGGTGAATAGCCAAGAAGTCGTTGGAGCAAGAGCCAGCGTTAATAAAACTCCTTTGCAGGCCTAAGCAGGCAGCGGAAGTGTGCGAAATATCAGCGTAAGCCGCACATTTTCAGAAATAAACCGCCAGCGTTTTTGGTTACCTTGAGCTTGTCCGTTTTGTGGTCATAAACAAACTTGAAGAGCTGGTCCTTGAGTTTCTGGTCACCCAGAATCTGTGCGACCAGCTGGGGCTGAATAATGCCCAGGTTCAGCAGGTGCTGACGGGCTGCTTCTACTTTATCCCCGGTGACAGGTGGTTGCTCCAGGAACAGAGGTGGTTGCGCAGTTTTCTGGCGAGTAATAGAGAAGCGTATATTGTTAAAGGCACGGCCTTTTTTGATAAACTCATACTTAATCTTCAGCTCAGTGTGCTCGCTTATCTGGTCAACCGCCACATCCAGTACCCGCAGCTTTAACTGACTGATATTCTTGAATAGCTCCTTCGTTTTGACTTCCGGGTCATTCTTGTGACTTTCCGACTCCTGCAGTTCTTCCTCCGGGGCTTGTATTTCGTTGTTTAGGTCTTTCTTTTTGCTTTCCGAACTTTTCTTTTTGCTTTCTGGCCCTTTCAGGTACATCATGTACTTGAATTCGTCCAGCGAATAGATTTTTGTCTCGTCTTTATCTTTCCATTGGCTGACCAGTTGGTAGATGCGCTTCGCGTACTTACTGGTCAGCTTTAAGGCTGATTCTAGTTCGTAGGAAGTGAAATTCTCTTTGAGGTCAAATAAGTAAGGTCGGATTGACTGCGTCAAGACAATGGCGATGTGCCCTCCCCCCATCATGTACTCTACCCTATCCATCATCCACAACTGAGTGCGTTTCTTCTCGCCATCGACTACAAACATTCGGGAGCCCATGTCAGAAGTTGCTTCCTGTAACTGCTGATAATTCCATTGACGGCCGGTTTTGGCCTCCATTTCCTTCAAATAGATAGTGTACACCTTATCCGGAGCATCTGCCTTTCCCAGGCACGAGAGCAAAAAGAACATGATGTCCATCTGGCAGGCGCTGTAATCGTAACGTGCTGTGGTGATGACGTTATGCTGGCGTACCTCCTGAGGGCGGCCGGGTGCTTCGGAAATGGGTGGCTGCTCCATAGAAAGGATGAGATGGGCAGCAAATATAAGGTAATAAATAGTTATTAACCACGCATAAAAACTTTAGTGGTTTTAAACTTATAAAACGTGGTTATTCAACTTATAAAACGTGGTTTTAAACTTATAAAACGTGGTAGCTAGCTTATAAAACGTGGTTTTAAACTTATAAAACGTGGTTTTAAACCAATATATACTACTGATTATCAGACTATTGTGCACCCTACAAATAGACAAATAATTAAAAATATCACAAAGGTTGTTGTCGTTTTTTTTTAGCTTTTAAGATTAGATATGAATCAACTGGCCAGCTCGGATAGGCAAAAAACAAAAACAAACAAAAAGAATCAGACAACACAAGTATTGATTGCACTTTATAAATAATAAATTTTATTTATCTAATTTAAAACCACTTTTTATAAGCCAACTCAGTCATTGCGGTTTATTGGGGAGAAAAGGACAGGCAACAACATAAAGGCACCTGAAAAGGGCTTTTTACCGCGTATTCAATGCCTACAAAAGTTGATTTTATAGGTATAATACAATTTAGGGTAAATTCAATGTGGCCTTTCAGCTCGAAAAACCACGTTTTATAAGCTCTGTATCTATGTGCACACATGGATAATACATCTTATTGGTATGATATGCTCAAAAAGAGAAACTCGGAACTTCCCATAGAAAGTATAATTCTTTAGAATTGCTATATTTTAAAGTCGAAACAAGTTGTCTTGCAACTTCACAAGTTCCATTGACTGCTTTGAAGCAAACTATAGAATAAATGCCGCTTGCTTTGCCCTCATCACAGCGTGGGATGCTCAAGTATTGCTTATAAGCTATTTGTTCATTATTTTTGCACGTTCACTAAGAATGAATCATTGAAAATAATGAACACTCTGGAACAACAAGTATTACTGAGGCTCGCTAGCCAAGCACTCGAGAATCAACTGCAACTGTCGGTTTATTTGGATGAGGGCGAGAAAACGGAAGCAGGCAAAGCGATGTATGCCTTGCACCGAGCCGACGGCTGGCTACGTATTGGTGACCAGGCACAGCCTTTCCTGCTGGAGGCTAAGGCCAAGCTGGGAAAAAATACTGTTGCCCAGCTTCGCCACCTAAGCGAGAAGAACGCCGTGGTCCTGGTTGCCCCATACATTCCGGACGCGCTTGGCATAGCTTTGCAACGCATGGGCGTTTATTATCTCGATACGGCTGGCAACGCTTACCTGCGTATGCCGGATACGGGTGGGCTGATTCTCATCCGTGGGCAACGCCAGCCCACAATAGGCAAGCAAGTGCAGCACCGCGCCTTTCAGCCTGCCGGCGTGCAACTGCTCTACCAACTACTACGTGAGCCAGCGCTCCTGCAGGCTTCGTACCGCGTGCTTGCCGAGCAAGCCCAGGTCGCCCTGGGTTCGGTCAGCGTGCTGCTGCGCGGCTTGCAGCAGTTGGAGCTATTGCGCGACGAAGGGGGCAAACGCCGCTGGACCAATTCGGCGCAGGTGCTGCACCGCTGGGTGGCGGCCTATGGTGAAGTCGTGCGGCCCCGGCTACATGGGCAATGCTACCGCTGGCTTGATGCCAATACGGCCCGCCAGGGCTGGCAGGACCTGGAACTAGGGCCGGACATGGCCTGGGGCGGAGAACCGGCGGCTCACCTGCTGCTGGAGGGCTACCTGTTGCCCGAGTATTTCACGCTCTACACGGCAGCCTCCCGCGGGGAAATAATGCGCCGGCTGCGCCTGGTACCCGATGAGGCGGGCAAAGTGGAAGTGCTTCCCCCCATGCCCACGACGCTGGGACCGGGCCGTCCCCTACCCCAGGCCGTGCACCCATTGCTCGCTTATGCGGACCTTTACCTGACGGCCGAGCCCCGCAACCGCGAGGTGGCCCATCTGCTGCATGAGCGCTACCTACCCTATCTCGCCTGACGAGCTCCACCCGGTGGGCATGGCCGCTGCAATGGTCGCCCTGCAACGGGGATTTGATTACTTCGGCATTGACTTTTACATCATAGGCGCCGTGGCCCGGGATATCTGGCTGAGTCAGATACACGAAGAGCCCATCCAGCGCATGACCAAGGACCTGGACCTAGCCGTGCTGGTCAATGACGAGACCCAGTACGAGGCACTGCTGGTGTGGCTGACCGAAAAGGAAAGCTTCGTCCGGACCGGGCACAGTGCTTTTTGCCTGCTCTATCAGCCACCTAGTGACGTTAACAGCGTTACGGTGGACCTGATGCCCTTCGGGGCCATCGCGGACGAGGCGGGGGACGTGTACTTCTCCGGCCGGGGCATGGAACGCATCTCTACGGTGGGCTACGAGGCCGTGCTGAGCGGAGCAGCGACTATGACTACTCCGGCCGGCCAGCAGTGGCAGGTAGTCACGCTTCCTGGTCTGGTAACGCTGAAACTGATTGCCTGGCAGGACCGGCCCGAGAAGCGGGGGAAGGACGCGCTGGACGTGCGGAGTTTGCTTCAACGCTATTTCGACCTGGAGCAAGATGCGATTTATGCCAGCCATCACGATTTGTTCGACGAGAATGACACTGCGGACCCGGGCTTGTTTCTGCAACTGGTGGCGACCCGCGTGTTGGGGAGGCAGCTGCAGGTATTGCTCAAGAGCGAACCCATACGCACGCGGTTGCTGAATCTACTCCGCGCCGAATTGCAGGTTGGCGACCAGAGTCAGCTGGCACGGGCAATGAGTCAACCCCAGTACCGCGATGAGCCAGCAGTACCAAGTCTGGAAAATAGTTTGGCGCTGTTGGGAGCATTACTGACAGGGTTGCTGGATGGCGTAGGAGAAGGGTAAGGCAAAGTTCAGTTGCAAAGTCTTCAGCGGACATCGTTAAGGTGGTTACCACAGCTTAATAAGTGATAACATAAGTAACATAAATATTTTTAGTAATACAGGTCATAATGGTAATATGAGTAACATAGATATCACTAATAACAATGGTGTCTATAGTAATACAGTTAACATTGGTGTCAGTAGTAACAAGGATAATATCAGTGTTATTTTCAGCCCTGTTATTGACTTTGCTGGTAGAGTTAGTGAAAGAGGACTTATCTACATCCACTGGATGGTGATAGTCATACCCAGAGTAAAAAATATTTTGCGCCCGTAGCATGCTATACAAATTCTGACAACACTAATAATATGAGTAACACAGATAATATAAATAACATTAGCTATTGCGAGTTTTGGCAAGCGGTACCCGTTACAATGAGGAGCCCCAATTGAAAAAGCCAATGTTATAGACTGTACAGGTATCTCAGGCAAGGTATTCGTTCACTTGAGGAAGAAAGGATTTCTAATGTCGGCTATTCATGTCAGAAACCAGCCTGTAGTCAACGAACTGTTCGACTATGGGGTGTCTTCGCTCCAGATGGGAATGGATGGCTTAGAAGGCTTATTTAATACTATAGCCCGGTGCTGCTCAACCCAAGGTGCCGTAATGACAATCCTTGGCTGGGCGAGCAACTGGAAATCGACTGAATCCTTTCTGAAATAAATAGGATTCGAAGACCTGGCTACCCTATCTTGCCAGTGATGCAGGGTTTTTGAGTGACGGTACTTTTAAAAGATGCGAGCAGATGAGCAGGGTGTGCCAGGTTTGCGGAGATTCATTAGAAGGGAAGAGAGCGGACGCCAAGACCTGTGCTTCGGGATGTTGTAACGTACTATCGGCTGAGCGGAAGAAAAGTCGTGCCGGAGTCACGCCGAGGCAAGGTGATACAGAAGCTTTGCTGGAAGCGAAACTGGTCTGGATTGAGCAGTACGTACAAGGATGCCGTGCATTGATGGAGGGAAAAAGTACGCGACCAAGACAAGTGATGATGCTTCGGACGTTGTTCGAAATTGAGGAGGCGGCGCGTAGTGTGCTACCCGAATCAGATGCATCGACAAGCCCCGGTCAACGTTCAGAGGAGAAATGGAATTTGCTTCGAAGGGTGGGCTGGGTCTGAAAACCGAACCATCCCAAACCCCATTCAGCCTCTGACTTAAGTGTCATTAAGCCCTAAGCAAGAAAACAGGCAGTGATTTTCCAGCGGCCCGCTATCCATTGTAAGACGTAAGGCAGTGGGGGGAGGCAATGTTATGTTCTGTCATACAAAACCTGACTTTTAACAGTTAACCATTCTTCGCTCCTAAATCAGAGCTCCAATTCATAGCATTCGAACTACTCATGGATACTCCTAATCCCGAAGACAAAAAGGGGGGGCGTAAGCGCCTCAGCAAGGCCGTTTACAAGCGTGACCCGAACGCGCCCGACAAGGCACCGATGAAGCCAGAGGAGCTTGCTTACAGCAAGGTCTTTAGTCTTCGCTTTACCCAAAGCGAGTGGGAAAGCATCACGACCAAGGCGGCGCTAGGGAGTGTCACGCCCACGGTCATTGTACGGGCCGGCGCACTGGAGCTGGAGCTGCGCGCCGTGCTGAGCCGGGTGTGGACGTTGGAAGAACGGGCCGAATACCGGGAACTCGTCAACGCGACCAACTACTACATGAAGAAAGCTGAGCGGAAGGATTTGGAACCTGAAGAGCGGAGACAGATGCAAGAACTGTACGTTGAGATGCGGCGGTTGCTAGACACTCTGGTGCCAGCCAGAATAGAACAAAAAGAAGACAAGTCATGATTGGAAAACTGTACCCCGACGACTCCTTTGACAGGCTTAGTGCCTATGTTCTGCAACAGGACGGGAAGCAGGCCGAGGTGCTTGCGGCCAACGGAGTGCGCGTGAGCAGTGCCGAAGAGATGGCGGCTGACTTTGAGTTTCAGCGCAGCACCCGGCCTGAGATAACGATGGCCGTGGAGCACGTGTCGCTGGCCTGGCTACCTAGTGAAACAGAGAAACTGACTAACGAAGTGATGACGCAAGCTGCCATGCTATACATGCATAAGCGTGATATCGACCCAGAGCAAACACAGTGGGTACTGGCCCGCCATTTTGATGAAGACCATCCACACTGCCATCTGCTGCTGAACCGGGTAACAAACAACGGAGGGGTAGTGCCCAACAATCTTAATCAGGTAGATAGTGCGGTGGCATGCCGGAAGGTGGAGGCCGAAATGGGGTTTGCAGACGCAGCCAAGATTGGCACTGCCAATAAGCTGGCGCAGGCGGAAAAGGACGGAGAACCGAAAGAAAAACTGGACAGGCTGCACCTGAAAGCGGTGCTGGTGCAAGCGCTGGAAAAGCACCTGCCAGCGGTTACTACCGTTGCGGAGCTTCAGGAGGCGCTGGCAAAAGATGGCGTCAGACTACAACCCACCTTTCAGGAAGGTAAGTTGAGAGGGGTCGTCTTTACAGCTGACGCTTACCCCGGGCTGCACATGACAGGGACTGAAGCAGGTGCACAATATCGCGGTGGGCAGCTGCGAAAGACCCTGGAAGAGCAGGCGAGCAAGGCGCAAGCGCAACAAGAGGAGCGTGCGGCACAGGAAGCAAGGGAAGCACAACTACGGAAAGCAGCGCACGAGATACAACAGACTCAGCAACTGGAAGCCCAGATGAATGCCCAATTTCGGGAGGTGTTGTTGGCTGCCCTGAGTAAACAGTTGTCGGGAGCGATGAACATAACAGAGCTGCAAACGGGTCTTGCAACCGAAGGCGTAACCGCCCGGTCCAGCTGGCAGGCCGATGGCCAGCTGCAGGAAATCAGCTTTACGGCGGCAGCATTCCCCGGCCGGGAGCTGAGCGGTGCAGCGCTGGGCCCCGAGTACGAGGCTGCGACACTGAGCCAGACGTTGACTGACCAGGCGACGCAGCGGGCATCCGAACAGCGCGAAGCCGAACAGCGGGCAGCCCAAGAGCTACGCGAATTCATCCGGACGCAGCAGCAACAGGTATCTAAACTCGAGGACGATGAGAAACAGGCAGTTTCCCAAGGGGATTATGGACTCGTCGCTGAAATCAGGTATGGTACGCTGGTCGAGGCAACCACTCAGCTGACGGCTTACCAGGAACAGGCCCAGGCCACAGCGGCCGGGCGCGAAGTGTTGAATGAACTGGCAGTCGAAGATAAAAAGCGCGCAGACCTGCGCCAGCAATTGCAGGACGATGGGAAGAAGGCGCTTCTGCACCCTTTGCAGGGAGGGCGGGGTAACTGGCGTAGCTGGACGGATTATAAGGAACAGGTACATCAGCTGGGCTTCGACATTCTTGAAATCCAAGGCCAGATGCCGAAGCTGCAGCATACCACAAGCGGTGAGATGCTGGACCTGACGCTGGTGCAACCGGGCGGGGAGAAAGCTACAGGTCTGCGCAATCAGGTGAATGAGGAAATACAAGCGCAGGAAAATGCCCGGTTAATAGCAGAAGACATGTTCAAGTACCGGCTGGTTCTCCGCAATTTTACTTCTCTGTCTGAGCTGGACAAGCAAATGCCAGAGCAAGGCTATCGCAGCGTGGTGCAACCCGATGGTACGAGGTGCGTGCAAGAGAAGGCCAGTGGCCGGCAGTTCAGGCTGACGGAACTGCACCCCGATGGCCAGCCCCTGGAAGCACAGCTGGCGGCTGCTATTACTATACGGCAGCAGGAGTTACAGCGGGGGCAACTGGTGGTGAGCTCCGGCCCGGGTGGGTCGGCTGCCGAGCGGGCTGACTATTTCCAACGCGTCCTGGAGGCCGCCGGGGCACAGGTTCTCGCGGGAGCCGGGCCGGTGGGGGCCGGTAAGGTGGTGCTGGAGTACCGCTATGAGTGGGACGGAGCCAAGCTGGAAACCGTGAATCAGGCGCTGCGGCAAGTACAGTCGGCCCCGGACGTGCTGGTTCGGGAACAGAGCAAAGGATTTGACCAGCCCGAGGCAGCGTGGCCCGTGCGGACGGGGGAGTATGGGTTGGCTGTGCTGGTGGTGCTGGCAAGTGACAAGGACAAAGTAGAAACCGTTACCCGTAAGCTGGAGGAGAATGGTGGGTGGGTGAACGTAAAGCGGTCGAACCCGGATGGCACAATAGAGCTGGATATGGGGTATAAGACGCAGCATCCAGACTTTCCGGCGCTGAACGCAATGCTGGACAGGTGGGCTTCAACTACCTCGCTGAAAGTGCAGGAGACGGTCTACGGTGGCAATGTTCGCGAAGAGGTGCGCCAAGCCGTGGCCGAATCAACGTCCAAGATTGATAAAGCGCTAGTTCCACCGGCACCCGCATCGATATCCATCGATGATTATGAGATTGATTAGATGCGCAGACTGCTGAGAGCCTTGTAATTGTTGTATGTTCAGAGCCAGGCTTCTTGTGGCACTGGACTGTCGCACCATCTCTGATTCCCCGATTCAAAACCACGGTTGTAGATGTCTGGCAATGCCTTCTAATGATATGGAAGCATTCCTGTTGATTCCCGAGGCAGAGTGGCAACAGATTGTAAGTCGCCTGGAGCGCCTGGAAAAAGCCGTGCAGCAACAGGCGAAAGAAACCGAGGTATTGCCGCCGGATGAAATTCTGACGGTCCGGCAGGCCGCTGCCCGTCTGGGCATGACCCCGGAAGGCATCCGCAAAGCGCGACGGGCCGGCCGGCTCAAGGGGGTGCGCATCAACGAAAAGGAATGGGGATTTTACACCACGGAACTGCACCGCTACCAGAACCGCTACAACCGGAACCAGTATAACCAGATGGGTTGAGGCCACCCGGCGTGCCCGCCGAACCCATTGGCGCCTTTCGAAACAAGCCTGTCGAAACGCAGGCCACCGCTGTGGTGCAGGTACCTGCTCACCCGGGAACAACACCAAGTACCAAACTGTCGGGTGGGTCGTTGCGGTGCCTCAACCCGCTAATTAATCAGGTGGCCATAAATTCCTGACCTTTGTCGGGTCCTCATTGCTTATTGATGAAAAAGCTGTTGCCGTCTTTGCGCTTTCCCACCCTGGCCGTGTGCCTGTTGCTGGCGGCCTGTCAGAAAGAAGCCGTGACCCCGGGCGCTCCCACGTCGCCTGTAGGTCCTATAACACCTTCTCAGCCCCTCACGGAGCATCTCACTCTAGGCAACCCCAGTGGTGCCACCGCGGATGTCGGGCAGCCCACCAATTACCTGCTCAGCAAGCCGCAGTACGCCCTGAGCTACCACCGCGACCGCGGCATTCCCAACTGGGTCAGCTGGCACCTGAGCACCGATTGGCGCGGCAGCGCCGCCCGCCAGGACGACTTCCGCCCCGACAACGCATTGCCCGCCGGCTGGTACCAGGTGCAGGCCACCAGCTACACCGGCTCGGGTTTTGACCGGGGACATAACTGCCCCAGCGCGGACCGCACCAACACCGTCGCCGATAACTCGGCCACGTTCCTGATGACCAACATGATGCCCCAGGCTCCGCGCAACAACCAGCAGACCTGGGCCGACCTGGAAGATTACACCCGCACGTTCCTCAACAGCGGCAACGAAGTCTACATCATCTGCGGGAGCTACGGAAGGGGAGGAACCGGCACCAACGGCTACGCCACTACGCTCGACCAGGGCCGGGTCACCGTACCCGCCCGCTGCTGGAAAGTGGTCGTCATCCTGCCTGCCGGCACCGACGACGCAGCACGTGTTACTGCCGGCACCCGCGTCATCGCCATTGACACGCCCAACGACAACAGCCTCAGCACTACATGGGGCACGTACCGCACGAGCGTCGACGCCATTGAAACCGCGACCGGCCTCGACCTGCTTTCTGCTGTGCCCACTGCCGTACAGCAAGCCCTGGAGGCGCGGGTTGATAACGGGCCCACGAGTTGAGAGAAGCAGCATAAATTCCGGTGCTCATTCCGGTAAATAATGCGTTGCCATCCAGTTAATTAGGCGGCATTATTTTGAATCTTATCCGGTAACTTTTTGGCCGTCCAATGCCCGTCATCCCCGGTGAGCAAGCCATTGCTACCATCCTCAAGCACGACAACAAAACCACCAGCTACAAGATAGCCCTGCTGAGGGCCATCAACGACGTGGTGCTGATGTACCCCGACGTGGGCCGGCAGGGCCAGGATGTGGCCGTGCCCCTGAATCGGCTGGCCGAGCTGTGGGTGGCCTACTACTGGCCCTTTGCCGATGCGCAGCAGCCCATTTACCAGGGTGCCCGCGCCGTCCGTGACAATGGCGTCCGCAACGACGTTGCTTTCCGCCCCGCCCTGACCCAACTTCGCGCCGAATGGAAGCAGTTGGTGCAGCTCACGCCTCAGCCCGCCGACGGTTTCTTCCTGCTCACCGAGATGCGAACGCCCCGCCGCCGGGCTACCTATCCCCCCGCGCTGCAGCAGGCCTACCGGCAGACCGTCGCGGCCACGGCCAAAGCCCTGGCGATGCCCATCAAGTACGCTGGCCCGGGCCACTGGTCGGTGTTTGATGCCCCCGCCCGTTACGACCAGTTGCCCCTTTCCATTCACCCCCTGCCAGGTACCCTGCCGGCAGAGGTGTGTGTCGTGGTGCCGGCCAGCCTGTGGGAAGCCTTTCACCGGCTCTCACTCTACGTCGAAGCCCTCTGCCTCCACGAGTGGTGCCTGTTCACCGAAGGCGTTACCCAGGACTACGACAACCTGGCCGCCCGCGGCACGGTCTATACACTGCTCACCGCCCGCCCTGACAACCGCCGCCCGCTATCGTGGGAGCGTAACCAGGTCGACATCCTGCTACACGAAAACCATTCGTTCACCTGCCCCTGGACGCAAAAGCACCTTACCAAGCCGCAGCACTATGACCTCGACCACCTGCTGCCCGTGGCCGTGTACCCTGTCAACGAACTCTGGAACCTGCTGCCCGTCGACCGCGACTTCAACCAGCACACCAAACGCGACAAAGTGCCTGACGCCCGGCGCCTCGCGGCCGCCGAACCCCTGCTGGCGGCGGCGTACAGTACCTACCACTGGTCGCCTGCCCTGCTAAAAGCGATTCGGGAAGACGCCGCCCTGCGCTTTGCCGGCCTGCGCACCGACCATACCTTCGCCGCCGTACTGGCCAGCCGCGCCGTGCGGTTCATCGATGACGTTGCCGCCGCCCGTTACGTTCAACGCTTCTAGGCTGACTCATGCCGTACCCCAAACTCGTCCGCGACCGCATTCCGGCCATCATTGCGGCATCCGGCCGCCGGTGTCGCACCACAGTGCTTGCGAAACCGGCCTTCCGCGCGGCGCTGCTGGCCAAGTTAGTCGAAGAGGCGTAGTAAGTGCAGGCGGCAGTTTCCGGGGATATGCTTGCCGAACAGGCCGATGTGCTGGAAGTAGTTGACGCGCTGCTTGTCTTTCACCAACTCACCCTATCGGCCTTGGTTAAAAGTTTGGTCCAAAAGTTAATTGGCAAACTTGTCAACAGTCATTTTTGCACGGATAGAGGTACTGACCAAGCGTTTCCCCAGCGAGAAATATGCCTTTAAAGCAAACTGGTGACCATCGGGGGCGTTAAAGTACAGTTTTCCCGTCTCATAGGCTGAGTTGTTTGTACTTTGATTGCTGAACAAGTTTTCTGTAACAAATAGGCCTGTTTTTCATCCAATGTGCCCAATGGCAGATGGTCTGCAAAATTGTACAGAAATAGAGATATTTGACTGAACAAACAGCTCCGGTACCCTCTGAATGCAGGATTCTAGCCGATATGTGCCACGTTTGGAAGCACCTCGTTTAACTTCTGTACCAAACTTTTAACCGAGGCCAGTAACAGCCAGTATTTTACATCTTGTGAACGACCGTTTACAACATGTAAAAGGGCCTAGCGGCCTATTTAAACCACCGTTTTGCTAAACTTAGGATTAGACTGCTGGCCTTTATTAAAATTTTGGTGCAAATGTTAAGCGGTCTGTTAATTAGGGACCATCCAAAAACAAGTCTACCCAACTCTCTCGCCGTATTCTTAGCTCAGGGATTCGCTCTTGGACTATGGGCAGGATAACGAAGAAGGAATGGGTAGGTTTTTAACTGGGAGCTCCCTTACTGACCACGTTCCCGGTTGTATGAGCCTACTTGCGGCCGGCAAAAAAATCCATCACGGTCCTGTTGAATTCTTCCGTTACCTCAGTGGGTGCTTCGTGCCCGGCTTTCCTGAATATTTTCAGTGTTGAGCCGGGGAGCTTTCTGGCTATCAAGGCCGTGTGCTCTCGTTTGACGATGTCATCTTCACCCGCCATTACCAGAACTGGCACCGTGACTTTTGCCAGTGCATCCGGCTGAACGTGCGGCTCGGTCAGCAACAGGTTCTTCAACCGGTAATTCATGTCCGCCTCCGCAATGCCCTTGTTTTTCATCTCCGCAAGCTGCTTGCGGAGCAAGGCATTCAGCTTGGGCGATATCGACGTGTTGTCGTTGTAGAGGACGGCCGCCATGGACGCCAGCTTTTTCACCTTGCGCGGATGCTTCATGGCCAGCAGGAGGCCGATATTCCCCCCGTCGCTCCAGCCCAGCACGTTCGCGCTATCGATACTCAGAAAATCGAGAAATGCAGCCGCGTCATCGGCAAACAGCTCGTAGGTGAGCCTCGTGCTGTCGGCACTGGAGTTGCCCTGACCCCGGCTGTCCAACGCGATTACCTGGTATTTTTTAGCTAATTCCGGGATTTGCCGGCTGAAGGAGGCAATGGACATGTTATTGCCGTGCAGCAGCAGCAACGGCTCGCCCGCGCCATATATCTCGTAGTAGAGCCGGATGCCGTTTACGGGAGCGTATTTCCCCAGCCGGGTATTTTCGCCGTACTCTTCTGACTCCGCTAGAGAGTTGTCAATAAGCAAGGAGTGCTGGCCGGACTTGAATTTTTCGGTCGTCAGCCGGACGTTGGACAGGTCTTTAAAATTGCTAACGTACCAAGGCTTTAGACTCTCGTTTTCAAAACCGGAATTACCAAGCGGGATGCTCACCGTCTTGTTTTTGCTTTTGATGAGCAGCTCAAAATCATCGAAATAATACTTTCCTCTGCCCGAAAAGAACATTCCCACCGACAGCTTATTGGCCTGCTTGTCAATGGCGCCGGAGATGGACACAGCAGTCCAGGCACCAAGCTTGTAGTTTTCCATGCCGTCCTTATCGAAGTACCCTTTGATAGTTTTGGCGTCCAAGGAGGTAACGGCGCAGGCAATGGCGCCGCCATTTTTTGACTTACCCTCAATCAACAGCTGACCCCGTACTTCGAATGTGCAATTTGGGTAGGCAGTAATGTCAATTGCCTGCAGCAGATAGGACATTTTATCCTGGGCATTTGCGGTAAGTGCCCCGCACAGCAGGGAAAACAGGAATAGTATTTTTTTCATTTCATCAGGATGGGGAATGCGGCAGTACCACCAACCGGTGGAACGGCAAAGAAAACGTGCTTATCTAGCTATACAGGCGCAAGCCAGTTGCCGGCAGATGTGGGACAAGCAACAAGCGTTGTCTAGCTAGGGAAGAAAAACGTAGCCTGGCGTTTACTAACAGGAGGTGCTTGGGAGCCTGTCTACTGGTTAAGTACTAAAATCCGTTACTTTTCCATGCAAACCCAAACTCGCACCGATTCCCAGAAGGTGCTTATAACGGATGTTACGTTAAGTGCCGATTCCGCGAAGGGAGCCCGCCCGCAGCGGGCCGTTTTCCCTTTCCTGTCCCATTAGAGTGCCGTCGCTATTTGCAAGCAATCCGTTACTATTGCTCCTGGACTGTTTCTAACTAATTTCATCAGCT